>JACRGB010000013.1 GCA_016212505.1 Microcaldota archaeon | reverse complement strand
GTTCTTCAGGACGGTTAGTGATGTTGATCTGAAGACTGTAAGAAAATATGTGCAAAATCAATCAGTACAAAAAACTCTTGTGAGTTTTTGACATCCCAAAAAAGGAAACCCCACCCTTTAGGGTGGGGAGGATGTCATATAATTCACTCAATTCTCACCGGCCAAATCCTGTCCCTGAAGGTTTGCCAGCGCACTTTAACCCCTCATTTTATTAATCTGAAGCGGATGGCCAAATTACTGGTGGTCTTCTGAAGAATTCTGTAATCGTTATTATATTGGAATTTGCAAATTCCATTGACAGCTGTTGCTGTCAATTTTTGAAAACTTTCAGTTTTCAATCCAATGCAGACAAATTTTTGCGAAAATTTGTCCCTGTCTCTTTGGTATTGACAATGTTATTCCTAGGATGTATTGCTCCGGAATCAAAATATCCAATATATCTAATGGAAGCAAACTCCTCCCCCAACCCTAACTTCTGGGTCTGAGCGTGATTATTTTCGTCACCACCAGATTTTCCTTCTAAACTCAATACCTTTATCGTCAGAACACTGGACGCTGGACACAGAACACTTTCATACTCAGACCGCACGTCAATCCTCATCACGTTCGCTGTGGCCGGATTGCTCCTGGTTTTCTTAGCGTTGACCGCTAACAAAACACTGGCTTAGAGCTAGGCTCGGTGATCACCTTGGTCATCATCGTATCAGCGATGTGGCAAATCTTGAACGCTTTTCTGCTGTTCAAGGGTTGTCATCATCGTATTTTATACCTTTTATCTAAAGGAATTTAAAAAACAGGGAGCTACAATTCAAACAGAACCGAGCACCGCCATAACTGCAATAAAATTGTATGTGGCATGCGCTAAAATTCCAGGAAGCAAACTGCCTGATTTTTTGTAAATGTAAGCGTAGACCAGGCCTACAAAAAATGCAAATATAATATTCCCCAGAGATCCATAGAAAAAATGGCTAATGGCAAAGATAAATGTTGAAATTAGAATACCAAAGCGCTTCATCAAAACTCCCCTGAAAAAAAGCTCTTCACTAATTGGCGGGACTATAAAAAGTAGCATTGCAATGTACCTAGGCGCTTCCAGGACCTTTTCCGATACCATCCACAAGTCATTGATGTTCAGAAAAACTAAAATAAGATCAATTACGCTACTCACAATCAAACCCCCGATTAAGCCCGCAGCAGCATAAATGATAAGCGTCTTAATGTTACAGGGAACCCCAAGTTCTCCAAGGGCCGTTTTGAGATCCTCTTTATAGAGAAAATAAATTGAAATCGAAATAAGAAATGCATGTAAGGGAAAAGCATATGCGTATCCTGGAAACCCAAGAACCATTAACAAAACCAGGATTAAAAATGAGCCAATGGAGCTAACAAACGCAATTTTTCTTATGTATTCTGCATTCATATAAAACCAACTATTTTGCGCATTTCCAATACAAGACACATTATCGAAAGGGGATTTGCTTTATTTACTTTCGCTTTCTATCTTTTAATGGTCAAAAATGAAAGTTTCCTACTTACTCTCAAAGGAAATAGCATCAAGAATGCCCCTAGTGCATCCCCCAGAGCCACGCAAAGACCTGCTGCTATCTGGCCCTTCGCAAGGTGTTTACATAGGAAAAACCAGGTTCATGCACACGCCGGTTTTTTGGAACCCATCAAAACTAATTAATCCTCATATAGGGATAATCGGAATTACCGGTTCTGGTAAATCCTATACTGTCAAAACTTTCCTAACCAGGGCCTCGTTAATCTGGAACACAAATGCCATCATATTGGACTGGGTTGGTGAATATGAGAACTGGGTAAGGCAGGCAGGCGGAAAAGTAATCAACCTCGCAAGAGAGCGTCTTAATGTCCTTGACCTTGTGGGGCTGCCAAAAAACAACCGCATAAAGCAGATAATTTCGACCTTTGATATTCTTGCAGATTTGAAAAGCTACCCAAATGAAAGGGATGAAATTGAGGAGGCGCTGGAGGAGGTCTATCAGTCAACTGCGGCACAAAAGAAAAAACCCACCCTTTTTGACGTGGTAAAAATCCTCGAAGGCAAGAACAAGAAAAAGGCCGCAAGGCTGCTCAAACGTTTCACTGTTGAAGGAAGCGATTTCTTTGCAGGCACTTCTACACTTGACATTAAGGAGCTCACAACAAGCGGCCTGGTGTGCATCGACCTCCACGAGCTTCCAACCGAAGAAGTCCGTTCACTTGCAGGCCTTACCATACTCCAATATATCAAAGAATTAATGCGTGCTGAAGGCATGAAAAAGGACAACAAGTCCATTCGGTTATTTGTTGTTCTTGATGAAGCCTGGAAAATCGCCCAGGATGAGCGGAGCGATGTCATAACAATAGTCCGCGAAGGCCGCAAGTATAATTTTGCATTAATAATCGCCACGCAAAATCCGACCGATATGCATAAGACGATCTTCAGCAACACCGGATCGATTTTTATTTTGCGCCTGGTGCTCCGGGAATTTCGAGATTATGTCCGGAATTCAATTGGCTATTCAAGGTTTGTTGATGATGAAATCGGCCGCTTTGGTGTTGGTGATGCCGCGGTAAATATGATATTCGCAGAGAGGCAGTCACGTGTAATGACCTTCCTGATGGACAAAATCGATGGAGAGGAGCCTCTTTTAATTTATAAGATAAAGGTTGATGATATGAATCTTGAAATCGAACGCGAGCAATTTGTCCGGTTGCTTTATGAATTTGGGCTGAATGAGGGGCAGTTAAACATACTTAAGGCCGCCTTCGAAAAGGGCGATGGTACATTAGACGGCGAGCAGCTGGTATCGGTTTTGGAAAAATTCGGCTATTCAAAGCCTTCGATAATATCATTCCTGCGCCAGCTTGGCGTTGATGAGAAGACACTTATACGGGTATTTTCACTTGTTAAGATGCGCAAGGCATCAAAAGGAGTTGTCAATGTAGTTCTGGAGGCGCAATCGGGGGTACAATAATGTCCGAAGAAACAATCAAAATAATTGCAAGCAGGAAAAAACCTCTCAAGCCGCTAGCATCATTGTTCGGCAGCCTTGGCTTTAGCAAAATTTCCTATTCTGAAAACGCTCTTTCAGTTGAAAAAATAAAAGGCGAGGATTTGAAAGGGAAGCCTTATGTGGAATACTCCATTGTTTTCAAGCCTGATTCTATTGATCTGACTTACTCATTGCCCCCAAACAAGAACCGCGTGAGCAGGCTGGTCGAACTTATCCCAACCTTTCTCGATGTCCTTCAGGTTGCAGAGGACTATTATGCCATCAAGCCATCAAGTATCTACTTCCAGATAAATTCCGTACTTGCCCAGGCATCGAAAATAATCGATAGGGAGGCAGTTGAATTCTCATCCCAGCTTACCGATCTTCAGACAAAATACAATGACCTTAGCGCCAAATACAACGACCTTGTACGGTCAAGTGAGGCTAATACAAGAATCCTCCTCGAAAGTGAGCAAAAGGCAGATGAATTGCGGAAAAGAATTTCCAAACTGAGCGGCATGAGCGATGAGCTGCTTAAGCAAACCCTTTACGAATGGGTGAAAATCCACGGCGGGACAATTGATATTAAGGAATTCGCAAAAGCCAACTCGCTTTCGCCATCAAGGGCAGAAGAAGGTTTAAACCAATTGATCCAGGAAGGCTACATAAAGAGGATATATTTATGAAAGAAACCATTTTCACATTTGAATTAATGACCCGTTACCCGAGCCAGCGGAAATTCATAATCAAAAAACCTCTTGCTAATTCTTTAGCAGTTGATTTGTCCGAATTATTTGGAAGGAAAAAGTAGCATTTTTTAGTGAATAATCAAACAGTTACTTTTTTTGCATACACACATTTTTTAATATTATCTAACAATTCTATATCTGTTAATGTGAAATATTTCTAGGTAATGAAAATGGCAAGAGAACTTGAACTGGCAGTCCATCGAATAACCCGGAGAACTAAGGCTAAAATAAAAAAGGGAGAGTCGCTCACTACGAGAAACTGGTCTGAAACACAAAGTTTTCTTAGAAGACAAGGACTTATCGAAATCCCATTATCAAAAAGTGCAATATTCTCGGGTGTTAGACAAAAATATCTGGCAGTAGAAAGTAACAATACCCTAATTTTAGCCGTGATTCCGGTACATCAGCGTCCAATTGTGGAGATTTGGGTTGATGATCATCAGATTTTTGAAATGCACACTGACCCAATGCTGGGAGACCCTGGCCAGTTTGCAGTAGGTACTCAAGTAGTTAAATGGTTCGATTTTCAGTCCGGTACAAAATTACAAGAAATGACCGTGTATGCCTGGGGTCTTTATCTAGGGCTAACTGGAGGTCGCGATGAAACAACTGGAGCTGAGTACATCCAAAGTAGTTTGATTGTAACTGGCAATGAAGCTGTGATTCCTGGTAGATTCAGAGATCACTTGGATATCTCAGGTTTCTCAGTGTTAAGAGACCAAGCAGTGCATAGCTGTATCCTTGATCCAGAGTTTAGTTTAAATTTAAGCGAAGTTGGAGTTATTTTTGAAGAATTTAACCGGTTTAATTTAGCATCTGCGCAAAGATCCGCCCTTCCATCAGAATAACGTTATTATTTATTTCCTTTTCTTTCTATTTATCTTATGCGAATTCTCCTGATTGGCAATGGTGCACGCGAGCACATAATAGCAGAAAAACTTGCACAAGATAGCGAAGTCTATGTTATTATGTCAAAGAAAAATCCTGCAATTGCTGCAATTGCCAAGGAGCACTGGATATGCAATATTGAAAATCCGCAGGAAGTTTCTGAAATTGTAAAAAATCAAATAATTGGGAAAATAAAAATAGACATTGGTTTTGCAAGCCCTGATGGTGTTCTTGCTGCAGGAGTTAGTGATGTGCTTGAAAATGCAGGCATTCCAATAGCATCGCCAAAAAAAGCTGCTGCACGGATTGAATGGGACAAAAGTTTCATGCGATTGCTGCTTGAAAAGCACAAAATAGCCGGTCAAATAAAGCATAAAATTGTAAATAATGAAGCAGATGCGCGAGCAGCAATAATTGCACTTGATGGCAGTGTTGCAATAAAGCCCCTTGGCCTTACTGGCGGAAAAGGGGTAAAAGTAAGTGGCGATCATTTTACTCATATTGATGAAGGGATGATTTATGTCCATGAACTGCTTGATAAAGATGGCGTACTGTTAATTGAAGAAAAAGTTGAGGGTGAAGAATTCAGTCTTCAGGCATTTAGCGATGGACATAATGTCGTTGCAATGCCCCCAGTGCAGGACCATAAACGGGCATTTAGCTATGACCGCGGAAACAATACTGGCGGCATGGGCTCATACAGCACCGGCCCACTTCTTCCGTTTTTGGAAAAAAGCGATATTGACCAGGCAACCAGAATACTCCAGGCGGTTGTCAGTGCAATGCACCGGGACGGGGTTCCGTTCAAAGGGATTTTGTACGGCCAATTTATGGCAACAAAAAACGGGATTCGTGTAATTGAATTCAATGCCCGATTTGCTGACCCTGAATCGATCAATGTTCTGGCATTGCTGGATGGTTCGCTTAGTGCAATTTTCAAGCAAATTGCTGAAGGTTCATTGAAAAAATGCAATTTCCTCGTTGATTCTACAGTAGTCAAATATCTTGTTCCAGAAGGATACCCTGATAACCCAAAACCAAATGAAGAAGTCAAAGTAAATCTGGAACTGCTAAAAAAGCTTGATGCAAAAATTTATTATGCTTCAGTTTATGAAAAAAATGGCAAACTGCTAACCACCGGTTCCCGTGCTTTTGCTATTTTGGGCCAGGGAACCACTATTGATATGGCAGAAGCCATTGCAGAGAAAGGATGCAAATGCGTTTCCGGTCCACTACGGCACCGGGCAGATATCGGAACTAACGATTTAATACAAAAGAGAGTTGACCATATGAAAAAGTTAAGAGAACGATAGCGGATTCTATTCACGTTCTTCTACAAAAGCCCCATATCTTATAACCTGTGCAAATTCCGCAGGATGGACAATTATTTCGCTACCTTGCGCTATTGTAGGACTGCATTGCCATGTACACCGTATTTGCGGGCCGCCATTGGATAGTTTTCTTGTTTTTATTACCGGTCTTCCCAATCTGTCAGTGCTGACTAGGCCTACAATTCTTTTTCCTTCCTCCCCTACCCGGGCGATAAAATTTTTGTGCCCTGAAGCTATTAATTCATGGAGCATTTCTCCAAATCCTCTCGCCGCATTATTTATCATTACAAATGACTCCTTCTTTTTATTCCTTATTCCCTTACCCTCACATGCAAGTATCATTTTTACGTCTTTGCATCTAACATCGGTTACTCCTTCCATGTTTCTAAAATCAGCACGCATGCTAGTTGCTGGAAATACTCTTGCGTAATCTTCATCCCTTATCTGTACTACCCTCAGCAGTCCCAAGTGTTCTGGACCTAATTCCTCAGCTCCTCTGGCATCTTCTTCTTCAGAAAATTCTGCACGCAAAATATGTAAATCGGATCGCCCTACTTCGAGCGCATTGCTCGCAATTGTCATAGTACTTGCAATCCTGTTCCCTTCTGCATCTGATAACTGGCAATGGCCTCCAATCGCTATTGCAATGCTAAGGCCATGCGCTGTCAGATAAGAGTCCGCATCTCTAACTGCAGAAGCAAAAGAAAAACTCGTTTTAGCTTCTATCCTTCCATGGTCTGGTTTGGGAAATGGCCTATTGGTAGAAGTTATGTCCACAAGTACCAGAAAATTTTGGGCTGCAAATTTGTCCATAGCCGTAGCAGTTTTTGCTTCCTGAACCATGATTCTTCTGAATGTTGGTTTCATAATTCCATTTTTGTGGTAGATATTTATAAACAGTCTTCTTTTGTGGTTGTTATCACGCTTTTCCCACTGCGCGATCCCCTCCTTAAAAGCCTTTTCTTCTAATTTTATGCTAATGAAAGTCCACGTAATTGGTGCTGGCCCAGCGGGCTCCATAGCAGCTATTAGCGCTATCCGTAATGGGCATGAAGTTGTTATGTCCGAGGACCATCCGGTCAGTGGTATCCCTGAAAACTGTTCCGGCCTTTTTTCAAAAGATGGTCTGGACTCGCTAAACTCGTTCATAGACTATCGCAAGTTAATTATCAATCCGATAAATGGCGCAGATATTCATCTCGGTACCGCAATGCTCAGGATAAGGAAAAAAGGAACTGTTGCTTATGTGTGCGACCGGGCGGGATTGGACCAACAGTTCGCTGCAAATGCGCAAAGCATTGGCGCCAAAATAAATTACGGCGAACGCATAACTGG
The DNA here is from genome assembly GCA_016212505.1 of Microcaldota archaeon. GTDB lineage: Archaea > Micrarchaeota > Micrarchaeia > Anstonellales > Bilamarchaeaceae > Bilamarchaeum. The sequence goes on along the minus strand of JACRGB010000013.1, from coordinate 17,270 downwards.
CCAGGGCGATTTTCGAGCGGATACGAATCATATAATTGGTGCTGACGGCCCGTTTTCTTTTGTTGCGAAACATTTCGGGTTTCCAAAAATTACAAAGTTTGCATCAACAATTCAGGCAGACCTTCCCTATCGCTGCGAAGATCCTCATGCCGTTGAAGTATTCTTATCTAATGAAAAATTCCCGGGTTTTTTCGCATGGGTAATTCCCCACGACGAATACACTGCAGAGTTTGGGGTAGGGACCGAGCTTAATGGCAAAAACAAGGCAATTGATGCGTGGAATAATTTGCTAAGATTAAAAGGCGTTGACTATAAGGAGCCTGTTAAGGGCGCAACTATCCCCCTCAGTGTCCGACCAAAAACTGCAATGCGCAAAGGACCCTACTCAGTTAGCCTGGTTGGTGATGCTGCTGGCCAGGTGAAATCAACTACTGGCGGCGGGGTGATTTTCGGTGGAAATTGCGCTGCAATAGCCGGCAAGCACATAGGCCAGCCATTAAAATACGAATCTGAATGGCGTGCCAAATTTGGTATGGACCTCCTTATCCATTCAAAAGTTCATGATTATGTGGCAAAATTAACCGACTCGCAGCTCTCTGCCCTGGGGCACCGCCTCAAAAAGCTAAATGCAGATGGGTTTTTGTCCGAAGAAGGGCATATGGATAAGCCCACCAAGATGATCGGGCCGCCGGCCTTATTTCATGTGATGAAAAATATTGCAGGATTGTTATAACATTCTGCTATATAAGATTTACTTTAGGTTGTTACCTTATGAAACTTGGAAAAACAGAAAAATACATTACTGATGAACTGGCAAAAAAGGGTGCATTGCTCTTTAGCTTAATTGATCCTGATGATCACTCTGAAGATAACGCAGTAAATACTGCAAAAAATGCAAGCGACGCAGGCACTGATATTATCTTAATTGGCGGGAGCACACTAAGTTCCCAGGATAAGCTCGATCAGGTAGCAAAAAGAATAAAAGAAAGCGTGGATGTGCCCGTTGTTTTATTTCCAGGAAACGTTTCCTGGCTTACAAGATATGCAGATGCGACTTATTTCATGAGTTTACTAAATTCAAAAAATCCCTATTGGATAAGTGGCGCCCAGGCCAAAGGTGCGCCTATTATAAAGAAAATTGGCATGGAACCAATACCAGTTGCTTACCTGGTAGTTGAACCAGGCGGTACGGTTGGAAAGGTCGGGGAAGTTGACCTTATAAAAAGAAACGACCCGGTCCGCGCAGCTTCTCTTGCTCTTGCAGCAGAACTTATGGGCTTTCATTTTGTCATCACTGACACCGGCAGCAATCCAAAAGAAGGTCATGTTCCTCTGGAAATGATAGCTGCTGTAAAATCCGCAATTAGCATACCCTATATTGTTGCTGGCGGAATAAAAACTGCTGATCAGGCCAAATCCGTAGTTAAGGCCGGCGCTGATATTATCCAGGTTGGGACTGCGTTTGAAAAAGATGGTTCAACCAAAAAAATAAAGGATATGGTCGCCGCGGTCAGGGAAGGGGTAAAAGTTAGGAAAAAATAATGCCGAACTTCTTTAGCTGTTTTTCATACACGGATTCAATATACCAATCCAACAAAAAAACTTCCAATGGCCTTTGGCCACTGTCTCTCCAGCTGCTTTGCAGCTGAAGATGGATCGTATATCCAGAACCAACTGAGGGAAAGTTCAGAAATTCCAATCAGAAAAACTAACTTGGTTCTGTATATGGTGCATACCTGAACTTGATTATGTCTGCATACATCAGAAAATTATAATCCACTATCACATCCTCAAATTTCAGGCGTATGAGGTCAAGGATATTGTAAAACTCCGCAGTGCTTTTGGCATAAATTTCAAGCTCGACATCCGGCGCTCCAATGGTTTTTACAAGACAGAAAACACTTTCCTGCTCTGTTGCAAATTTCCGCATTCTTTCATACCCTGAGAGGGTTTTCAGGTTAAAATCAACTTTGTAAAGCGTATAACCTAATTTTTCCATATCCAGTATTGGCCGAAAGCCAAGGAGGACCTTCTTTTTCACAAGCTGCTTTATCCTATAATTTATTGCAGCTGGGCTCAGCTGCATTTGCTTTGCAATATCAAATAATGGCAGCTTTGCATTTCCAGAAAGTATGTTGAGCAATTTTGATTCCACCGGATCGATTTTCACTATTTCCCCTACCCCGACTTCATCGATTTTTGCCCTGGTTTTAAGGTGTTTTTTTGCAAAGGGCAGACGGTATCTCTCTAATCCTTTCGAGATCCCGACCGTTGTTTCAGAAAAATATTCCCTATACCTGGAGGCAAATTCCTCCCACAACGCTACAAACTCGCTTTGATTTTTGATAAGGAATACTATGCCCAGATTGTACCTCCCTTTTATCAGCCCAACCCATCTGGTCTGCGAAAGCGCAGCAAGATAATCAATCATTTCTTTCTCCTTAACTGGGCTTGCGTTTCTTAATCCAACATATATCCTATATGAGGAATAACCCAGCCGGTAAGAATCGATTACTGCATAATACCGTTTGATTATTCCTCCCCTTTCGAGGCGTTTTATCCGGTAATTGACTACGCTCTTGGCAAGGTGGAGCCTTTTTGCAACCTGGGAGCTGCTTTTTCTTGCATCATTGTCAAGTTCAGAAATTATTTTTTCATCAATAGAATCCAGCATAGGTTATTCATTATTTAAATAAATATAAATATTTTTGTACTTTGAACAATTTTAATAGGGTAAAATATAAATAGTGTGAGATCTTAGTCTTGCATGCTTAAATAAGTGGATTTATAACTGGATTTTGGAAAAATTTGATTTTGGAGAGGTGTATTCTGATGACTTTAGCAACTGGTAGTGATGGTACTGCGGGAAGGACTTTAGTAACAAAAGAACCAAAAGAACCAAGATTGACTGTTGTTAGGCCAAAAGAGCTGCGATTGCGCGAGGATGCCTTTGGAATAAGGGTTTTTCCTGTTGCAGATGTAAATGCATGTGCCGCACGCGTGAATGGGTTTGAAGCAAAGCATAAAGAAGGCTGGAAAAACCGGGGCGGGATGATCTCCCTTAGCCTTGGGGATGCCAATACTGGTACTATGCCTGATCGTGTAATTGATGCACATGATAATGAGTTTAGGGCTAAGCGCGATGTGCCTTATGCACCTATTCCCGGGCAAAACGACCTTCGGGAAGTGGTTGCTGCTAATATGAAAGTTGTTTTTGGGGCCTCGGACACTTCACCCAAGAATGTCCTACCAATACCTGGAAGCAGGTTTGGTGAGCTGGCATTTTTGAATATTTTTTATACTAGCCCTGGCTTTGATGGTAAAAGCGTACTGATTATAGATCCCTGCTGGGCAACCGGGCCTCAGCAAGCGCTTCATTTGGGCGGCTCCAAACGGCTGGTGGAAGCGCGCTTGCCTTATGATCCACATACCTTATTTGCAAGATTCACCCCCAAGATGCTCGAGCAGATACTTAATGATCATCCGGAAATTGGCGGGGTATTTATTACAAATCCGGATAATCCAACCAGCCAGCTTATGTCGCATGATGAGATGCTGGGATTTGCAAGAATAATTGCCAGAAGACAATTAATGGCACTTCAGGATATGACCTATGGCTATGTTACTTTTGGCCATCCTGTATTTTCATTGGAGCGCGTTGCAGAAGAATTGCCTTCTGGAGAAAAAACCGACCTCTTAGGCAGGCTAATGACGGTACTCGGATTACAAAAGTTAGTTGGCTCTGGCCTAAGGGTTGCTGCAATAGCCAGCAAGAACCCTTCCCTAGTTGAATCCGCGGCTGGTTTGCTTTCCTATGCTTCAGGCCCAGTCAATAGGCCTGCACAGGCTGCAGCTGCAGCATTCTATTCCGATCCGGCTGCAATAGATGTTTCTAATGTTGAACTTCAAAACAGGCGGGTTGCCCTTGCAACTGCCCTTGAATCTGCGCGCTTGCGTTTGCATGGTCGGCATGGTGAAAACGTAATTGAGCACACCATGGGACCTGTGGCCCGTGACCCTAATTCTACTGGCGGCGGATACTATGCAGTCATGAGACTGAACCCGAGAGCAACCCAACGCATTTGCGAAAGGATGGATGTTGGAACTATTGCCTCTGATACTGTCATGGAATTTTTTGCAAGGGATGTAGGCACAAAAGTTCAGGCAGGCGAAACCATGCGCCTTGATGATAATTACATCCGCCTTGCTTTCGGAGCTGCCGGAGTCGAGAAAATTGCAATGCTTGAAGATCGCCTTGTGACTGCGTTCTGGTAATTTTTAGCCATATACTGAACCAAGTAAGTTTTTCCAGTTGTTTGTTTGGAGGATTATCTCAGTTGGGTCAGGATAAAGGGATGGTCCGTTTCTTTCCGTTCCTTTAGCACTAATTTTTAATTTTTCCCTAACTAGTCATGGGCAAGTACGTGAGTATGATCATATGAATACTACCTTTATCGAGTTTCTTGCAAAGAATGGTGCGATACGTTTTGGCGAATTTACCCTCAAAAGCGGCCGAAGCTCGCCTTATTTTATTGATCTCGGCATCATTTCAGGCGGCGCTACCAGTTCCGAACTTGGCAAGCATTACGCTTATACAATAAAGGAAAAATTCGGCGAGAATTTCGATGTCGTTTTTGGTCCTGCGTATAAGGCTGTTCCGCTTGCAATCAGCGCAACCATTGCCCTTAGCAACATGGGTTCGGATAAAAAATGGCTCTTTGACCGAAAAGAAATGAAGCTCCATGGCGCTGATTCAGGAAGTATTTTTGTTGGTGGTGGCAATATCGACCAAGGTGCCAAAGTGGTCATTGTCGATGATGTATTCACAACTGGCGGAACAAAAGTTGAAGCAATTGAAAAGCTTGAAAAATCACTAAAGGCAGAAGTTGTAGGTATAGTTATTGCAGTTGACCGGATGGAAACCGGGAATCGCATTAGTGCTATTACCGAATTTACTGAAAGCTGCGGGGTTCCGGTTCATTCAATCGTCAGCATCGTGGATATATTCAACTACTTGAAAAACCGGCCAGTTGATGGCAAAATATATGTAACTGACAAAATATTCGAATCCTATGCTCAATACATGGCAAAGTACGGGGCTAAAACGTTCTAGGTTTTGAATGACTCATTAATCTAGCAAAATCGCCCGTCTTCGCATCTTTAATGTTTGGAATTTTGGGCTAGCGAGCAATAGTTTTGGGCTTACCGGAATTTCTCCGTCAGGATATTTTTGGGAGGCGCTTATCACTTACCCAGCCAGCTGCGCCCTGCTTCTGCCATCTGCAGCGGCCTTAAAGCTATCAAAATCATCCCGTGCCCTACTTATTGCCAAATCGCGGGCAACTTTTGGCGCTACGAATCTGATTAAACCTGCCAATGACGGTCCATTGTTGTGCCTAAAGGTCAGAGATCTCATTATCATTTCACCCAGATTCTAATTCCCAATTTTTTGCTTCAAAAAATAATCCAAAAACCCGTCATCTATTTCAACAACCTCAAGATTTTTACAAATTGCCTTGTTATTTGTTATTTCAGAGATATTTGGCCTGGTCCTTCCGTTATCTCCAGAAATTAATTCTTTAATGTAAGTTCCTGCTTCTGCCTTGATTTTTATTCTGGCTTTGTTTTTCCTATGGTCAAGCACCATAATCTCTTTTACTTTTCTTGGCCGATCCAAATTTGCCCGCCTATGTGCCACCCGTGTCGGAGTTTGCTGTATTATTGTTTTTCCCCTGAGGGATTCCACTGCGCTAATTTGGTCTTTATCAAGGTCTTTTTCAAATTCAACTTCTGCTGCATATGATTTATCAAAATGGGATTCAGTGACTAGTTCAACAAAACCCCGATTCACTATTGCTAAATCCGAGACCGATACTTCGCTTGTTTTTGCTATTTCCGCTGCAACATGCCCCAAATCAATTTTTCTTTTTACTGGATTTTTTATCTCAATGACAAATGCCCTTCCTGCGCTGTTGGTTGCATCAACATCTTCCCTTCCAGAAGCATGTAAGACATAATCTTCTGACCCAGTTGCCATCTTTAGAGGCTCGCCAATCCGCTCTTCAACCGATTCATAATTTTTGCCCTTGCCGCTGCAGCTTGCGCAGCCTTCGCCTTTTCCCTCACAGGCAGAGCACAACCACCTGCTTTGCGAAAGGCCCGCCACTAGCTTTTTGTACCTTCCAAAGATGAAAAGCTCGTTTCTTTCCAGGCGAACTTCCCCTCTTTCTCCTTTTGAATAATCGAAAATTATCCTGCAATCGCCCTGGACATTATACTTAAGTCCCGTAGCTTTATGAAGATTTGAACTAATTAGCCAATTTAGTTTATTTTTGATACTCTGGCATTTCTCTATCTTCAGGTCCCAAACCTCTTCTTCCCGAGTTAGCCAGTCCTTATCGATCATGGTTGAGATGGAAAAGCTTTGTGCATCTTCTTTTGCCAGTAGCTGGGCTGCTTCTTCAATCATTTTGTCTGTACTGCCGATCTTATTGCGGCAAATGTAACAGTCCCCATTCCTTAGCTGGGTATCATTGGCAGAGTTGCAGGTAGCACACAAATTCATAAGCAATCAGAAATCCAGGTTTTTATGCGGTTCAGATGGAAGCCCATTCTTTATCCGGTATCCATCTACAATGAATGCTGCCCTTCTTATTTTATCCTCAATTCCCCTTGCAGCGCTGCTGCCAAGTATTTTTTCTATATAAAGCCCAAAATCAGCCAGAGTATCGCTCCCGTTTGTTGTCATTGCCCGCAGCACTTCAATTACGCTTGCCTTTCCTTTTTCATCTGAGCCCCAGACGCTTAGGACGAGCGCTACCTGGTTTATGAAATGGGCCTTATCCGAGTCGCTCATGCCTTTCCATTCAGTAAGTATCTTTTCCTTGCTTGCATCATCTAGAATTTCGAGCGGTATCATTTAATCATCCCCTTCTGTTAGTTAAGACATCCGAAGTTGCCACCCATTTGTTTATGCTGCTGCCAAGGTCTTTCGGGTTTCTTGAAGTTTCAAATATCTCTGCCAGTGCAAGTGCCCAGGCAAGTGCCTCTGGCTTAAGCTCTACAGGCGGATTCATTATTGGCGATTTTTTTTCTATATTTTTTGAAGGTGTTACATTCATCGCTTCCTTTTTCGCCTTTTCCATCTCTGCCATTGCTTCAAATTTTTCGATTTGTTCTGGCGAGTATGTCCGTCCTGTACGCATTACTGTGTCAATAAAGGCATTAAAATCCTGACGTAAATCTCGTTTTTTAGGCTTCTCTTCTTCAAGTTCTTTTCCTGCTTGATCCAATTCACGGGATGCACGGCTTACCATAACCTGTTATCTTCAGATATGTTTTTTAATTGCCCTAGGCTCCTGAAAATGGCCTTGGAAACCCCTTCGTTCTCCCCCCTTCTCTCATCTTCCCTGTCTAATCGCTAAAAAGAGTCTGCTGCTTTCCACCAAATTTCATGCTGTGCTCATCATAGCCTAGCTCCTTCATTATTTTCATCACAGCCGGCAAGATCTGATGGTTGATGTAATAGTCGTCATCATAGTCCTTTGCCAGCTCAATCGGCACCGCCTTATCGGATATGCTCGAGCCTTTTTTGCCGATTACAAATGAGATCATTGTTCCCTTTTCAACAACAACCCCCGAATCTCGTAGTTTTTTGGCAGCTCCGAGTTCTGGGCTTTTCACCTCATATTTTGAAGGATTTTTATTCAGCTGTGTGCTGATGGAGAGCATTTCCAGGGGCATCTTTCCTGAGCGCACCTTATCCACAACTTCCCGGATTATCTTAACTGCCTTTTCCTTACTACCATCCTTGAGGATTGCTTCTAATACTTTGAGCTGGGTTTCCTTTGCAACTGTTGACCAGTCCCTTCTTACCAGTTCAAATCCCCTTATTTTTATCCTTCCATCTTCGCCAAGAAGGGCATATTTCTTTTTTGCACCGGTGCCCGTGTCGCCTTTCTTGCTTACAAACACCCCTCTGGGGTAGAAGCCTTCCAGCTCAAGCTCCATTTTTTCAGGGAGTGCTTTGTTGACCGCATTCATAAAATCAGTAACGTTTTTTTTGTCCTTGTAAATTAGAAACACAGAATCAGTGTCAGCGTAAAGAACTTGGAATCCTGCTTTTTCAGCACTTTCAATAGTTTCTGAAATATGTTTTCGTCCCCATGCAGTTACGCTTTCGGCACATGCACGCGAATACCATCTCGAGCGGGCGTAGCCCATATAACCATAGAAAGAATTTGCAAGAATTTTAAGTGCATGAGAGCGGGCGGTCATTTTTTCATACGCCACTGTGCCCTTATCCAAGCTCTTGAGCTGCTTTTTGAGTACCATCCGCAGGTCTATCAAATAATTAAGCACAAATGGTATGAGACCAAATTCTTTTTTTGCAAAATGGGCCCCGCTTGGCGATGTATGATGTTCGTACTGTTCATGCCTGGCCGGCTTGTCCGTACCTTGCCCATCTTTTTCGCTTAGGAGGGTGCCCGGGTCAATATTGTATGAAACTATGATTGACGGATACAGCCCCCGAAAATCCAGCACTGCAACATTATTATAGATTCCCGGCTCAGGCAACTTAACAAATGCGCCCTGTATCGGCGCTGCCATCCTTTCCGATATGGCACCGCCCCCTGGCTTTGAAGGTATCAAAATTTCTTTTTCGCTAGCGTGGTACATAAGGAGGTTTTCAACTAACTGGCCTGAAGTTGAGATCGTGGTTTCAAATAATGCAAGTTTTGCAACCCCTGCAAGCTCTATTTCAAGTGGGAGGAACCTTTCCCCGAGCGCGAGTGTCAGTTCCGAATCGACAAGCGAGTAATCGGATAAATGGTCTACCTTATTTTCGTCCCACAATTTCCATATCTCTTCTTTCTTTACATTTACCTTTTTCTTTCCAAGAACATCTTCAGCTACTGCATCAAGTGTAAACCTTTGTGCTTTGATTAAACCAATAAACCCAAAAAATTTCATCATTGGAAATAAATCCATGTGCACCCGTCCATCGACCCGTACCCCGTTTATTAGGCCCTTATTCAATTTTTTTATCTGGCTGCTGAATTTTCCAATCATCAGCTTTGATTTTGTTTTTTCCGCCCTCTTTTGGAGGTAAGGAATATCGAAATTTGCAGAATTATACCCTACTAAAACATCCGGATCTTCCTCTTTGACGATCTGGGAGAACCGCTCTATCATTGATTTTTCGTCAGTAACTGTTTCAACAAAAGCATTGGCAGACTTTTTCGTAGTTATTACGCCCTTGGTTTTTTCTGTTGCGTAGCTTATCATGACAATTGGGTCTTTTTCTTCTATCGGCGCCCCGCCCGGATTATATGTTTCTATATCAAAAGCCATCGCACTTAGTTTTGGCTCGCCAGCTTTTACCGACTTGATTTTTGTTATCAGGCGGCCGGTACGCTCGTAGTGCATTATATAGAGCGGGCCTAGTTGCATGTCAAAAACAAACCGCTTCCCGAATGGGATATTATCCTCATAAGTTGGAAATGGCACTGTGGTCCTTATTATAGGGACATCTGATGGTTCCTGGCAATAGGCCTTAAGGAGTTTTTTCTTCTCTAAACCGACATGCCTTTCTATTTCCTCAATGCGTAAGAATCCAGCCTGCTGGCCATCCTTTCTCCTTATTTTTATCTTAAGTAATTCATCTGCCTTCTCCATTGGCGCATCAACAATGAAATAGGGATCATACTGGTAGTACAACTTAACTGTTTTTTTGCCCTTGAGGGTGAGTGTTACGTATGTCTTGCCCTTTTTTACAGAGTAGCCTGCATCGATAAAATAAGCCTTTCTCTTAGTGCTACCCTTTTGATTCATGCATTAGTATAGAAACTAAAATTAATAAAAAGATGGAGGAGGAAATGTAGAAATAATAAAGACGAAATTAAGGTTAAAAAACAAGCATTAGAAAAATAAATAAAGACAATAAAAAAATAAAAGAACTGAAAAAAAGAGAAGAAAAATTACTCTTTTCTAAGAGAGACTTCCTTCCCTACCAATTCATCAAGAACCTCTTCGTGGATGAACCTTCTTCCACCGACTTTGGAGTGTGGGATCCTTCCCCGGTCCAATCTTCGCTCAAATGCGTTCCTCTTGATCTTGATACCATTCTTGTGCAATACTTTGATTGCCTCGCTTACTGAGTAGTAGTTCTCACTTATGTGGGTCAATGCTTCAACCGCATCCTTTGGGACCAATCGGCGCGTCCCAAACTTAACTGATGGGACAGAACCCTTTTCGATCCTTCCGATAAACGCCCTGAAGTTGATTTTCGGGTTGAATTTCTTGTAAGTGTTGTATGCTTCTTTGACTGTGTAGAATTCACTCTTTGTATCTGTAATATCGTTAAGGACTGCTTTTGGGATGTATCTTTTTCTTCCGACTTTGACAAAAGGTATGGTACCCCTCTCTATCCTTCCGCCAAATGCCCTAAATGATATGAAGACCCCCTTATCTTTCAAATAATCATAAGCAGATCGTACTGAGTACAAGTCATGCTTGCCTTCAAGTTCTTCCTCTCCGGCCTTTTGCTTGTAAAGGTCCTGTGCAGCCTTGAATACCCCTGCAATTGAAGAAGACAATCCTTCTTCGGTCTCATCGCGGTCTTTTTTTATCTCATCTACATCGATGGACCTGAACCGGTCTACTACACTATCTTCAACTTCCGTTTCTATTATTATCTTTTTTCCTCGGGGCATATTGTTCACCGTTACTATTTATGATTATGTATGATGATATTATAAAACCTAATATTTATAAGCTTAACTGTGTTTTTGACCCTCACGTTTGGGCTTGCCTATTACGAAATAACATATAAATGATGAAAATCACTATAATTGCGCCAATAATGATGTACAAAAGTGGAATTCCCTGATCATTTTTGGGGTTTGGTTGTGTATTAGTATCATTTTGTGGTGTTTGATTGGATTGATTTTTTGCTTTCATGGTGGAAAAACTCCCATCTAACAAGGCAATATTACCTGCCTTATCTTGCGCTTCAATATGAAATTGTACTATGGAATTGGGTTCAATAACAGGGAATTGTGTGGTGAACGTGTTTTTTCCACTAGTAAATGTTGTTGCTGAAGTCCATACCTGCTCTTCGCCCTTCTGGATCCTATAATTTACTCTTACGCTTTTGGCCTCTACGCCGCTTGCATACTGGCCAAGATCTACCACTTGAATTATTAGCTGAGGCCTATTGTCTGTTGTTATGTCCTTTATGTTTTGGAAAACCGGCGCATTCAAATCATAAACTACCGTTACATTGGGTTTTGATTCTGGGATTATGTTGCCCTGTATTTCCGACCCATTATAATCTACCTTATAAGATATTTGGTCTCCAAAACTTTTAGCATATGCAAATTGGCCGTTTTTTGTCTGGTATATCTTATTGAATATTGAAATGTCTGCATCCAATGGTTTACCGTATTCGTCCATTACTACTATTCCTATGCTGTGATAGGGTATTACGATATCTTTTCTTTCATCCCCGGCTATTTCGAATGTCCCTGCTTCTTTTCCATCAAGGTAATTAACCAGGTAATTGTGCTTGCCGATTGTATTAAACATGAGCATTGACCCGCTGTCATCTGCTTTTAGCGTAGTATTATCAAAAGTTACGACCGCATTCGGAAGCGGAACTCCGAACTGGTCTTTTACTGTTATAAGTACCGGATAAACACTTAGAAATATATCTACAATATCTCCATGCACGTTGGCTTCAATGGTCGTAGTATTGCTTACTGCGTCTACCTGCCCGACTAACTTTATTTTACAGTCCAATGTTCTTGAATTCGTTCCCTGGTTGATGAGTGTGAACTGTGTCTGACCCAGATTATCTGTCGTACGGTTGGGCGTGGTTAAGTACTGAGGCCCAAAAGTTGCACCCCGATCAAAAGTTGCGGAAACTAGCGCGTTGGATACTGGCCGTAATTTTGCATCAAGTACCCTAGCATAAAATGTGTCGTTGTAGCCGCCAACACACTCTGCGTATGCAAAAGTTGCAAATAGGAGCAATATTATTAGGATAAAATTCCTGTTCATCACTGGTTATCTGAGTGTGCAACATTTAAAAACAGTCTTTATACTGAACCAAATATGTTTCTCAGATTGGACGGTTGAAGATATGCCTCAGCCGGTTCAGGATAGTTGATCCAGCTTTTTTAGCTGGATCAGTATACCGCTCTTCACGCGGCCATTTTCATCGGATTTTTTCTGATCCTTCTTTTTCTTACCCGCCCGATAATTTCTGCCAGAATAAGCGGATGGATTCCTTTTTTCTTACTGCGGCCTTTTACTTTTTCAGGACGTTTGGCAGTTGTTTTTTTCTTTTGCTCTCGTTTTGCTTCTATTGCGGCTTTTCTTTGTTGTTTTTCCATTTTTTGTTTTGCTAATTTTTCCATTTTTCCGATTCTTTTTTGTTTTCTTTGCTTCGCTATTTCTTTTTTCTTTGCTTCTGCTTTTTCTAGTTTTTTTGCTTGCGCTTTTTCTTTCTTTTTTTGTCGAGCGAGTTTTTTCCTTGCCAATTCTGGCCTCTCTTTCGCTTTCTTTCTTGCCTTTCCCTTTGCAATTTCCCTTGAGCGTTTCTTTTTATCCATTTCTTTTTTTGCTTTCTGTTTTTTTCGTTCCTTCTCCTTCCTTGCCTGAGCCTTCTTTTTTTCATCCGCTTTTTTCTTTTTGGCTTTTAGTTTTGCGCGAGCTTTGGCTTCTTTTTCTTTGGCAGCTTTTTTTCGTTCTTCATATCGTTGCTTCTTTTTTGCCTTAGCCTCACCAGCTTTCCTTTTTCGAGCCTTGGTTTTTTTTCTTTCGGTTTTATCTGATTTATCATCCCTTCCCCTTTCTTCCTCATCTTTTTTCTTTTGCTGAATTTTCTTTGAAGTCCATCTTTTGATTCGATCTTGTTTTCTTTTCCTATCCTCATTCCTAGTTGTTGCATCTTCATCTGGACTAGTAGCTTTATCTGGCGTAGTTGAAGTGACATATGCTGTTTTTCCTTTAGCTTTTTCTGTTACTCCCCTCACTGCCTTGGCCTTATCGTCAGTTTCTTCTGGCGTATTTTTTACTAAATATAAATTTGGTCTGCCTTGTTGTGCAACTGTATTTGCCCTAGTTGATTCTATTTTTTCACTAATCGCGCTTGCCGCTGTGTGTATTCCTTCGGCCAGTGGCTGCCCTCTATTTATTCTGCTATTAGCCGCTAAGTCCGCAGCAGTAAGTTGAACCGTATTATCTGCAGTTGCTCTTTCTTGCGAATTTGTCGCAACTAAACCCAGATACGGAATTTTTGTTTCTGTAATCTCCATTTGAGAATTTGTTACTGCCAGATTGGTTAGTAATGCAGTTCCAAATGATGAAGGTGGATAATCATCAAATTTTTGTGTCGCTCCACCATCCAACCTAAGCTCAAGAACTACGGGTATTTGCATAGCTTCAAGTTTTTCTGATTCTTTTTGCGCTTCAGCACTTTCTTTAGCCTGCAGCTCAATTCTTGCTTCTTTCATTGTAACAATACTATCGTATTTTCCTTCTTTGAGCCTTCTTTTGCCTATTTTTCTCATTGTTTTAGGGCAGAAATCAGGACTATTCTCGACAATATCCTTACTAATTGCAACAAGATCCTCTACTGACAATTCCTTCAACTTTGAAACTCCAATCTGCTTTATGAGCCCCCACATTGTATGTAGTGTTGAATCTGCAGAAGCGGAACTATTTCTGATCATTATCTCATCTGCAATAATCAGCTTTTCTGCATCTCTACTATCTATTTCATTCTTCTGAACGTATTGTGCAATTTCAGAAATATCTTTATCAGTTCTATTTACTTGATTCCCCGCCCACTCATTTCTGCATTCGTTATATGACCTATTTCTTGCTTCTACTGCACTTTCTATCCCAATTGTCCTTGCAACTTCAAGAATTCGATTAAATTTATTTAGCATTTTTTCAGAAACGCCTTCTAGAATACCCCTCATTATATTTTCAAACATTGTTCGATTACTGAATTCATTTTTTTTGGGTTGGTTTGGACCATTGGAAACTGCAGTATTAGTACTAACTAGGTGCAAATGATTTGGTCCCGCCATACATATTCACTTTTTGGTGATAACAGTTTAAATCTTTACTGCATTATCGTGTTCACTTTACCTGGCAATTTTCTCTGCAAGCGGCGGCTGGGTCCTATGAATCGGAACTGGCCTATACCAGCGCTCTTGCGGCGCTTTCATTGCCAATCTTTTGAAACCAATGGGGTTCGTTGAATATAATTTCGGATGTGCCGGTTCAATTTTTGTTGGAATTGGTTCATTCTCTATCTTTGATACGCAAACCTTTTCTTTGGCTCTTCCAGGTGAATGAATATATCTGTCCCGCTCAACAACAATCCCCATGTGTGATGGATAAGTTCCATCTCGGCTGAAAAATATCAGATCCCCCCTTTCCTGAAGCCCAAAATGGACCAAAACCCCAAAATTATCAAAAAATTCGTTCGTATGTCTTATTGCTTCATCGAATGGAAATCTAATTTTTAGCAAAAGAAATCTTACAAAACCAGAACAATCAAATCCTTCTTCAGGGCTTTGGCCGTGCTGCGGTCCTTTGTAATGAATGGACGGATGGCCAATGTACTTTTGCGCTTCCAAAGCTAATGCTTCTGCAAAATTTTCCATTTCTCCACCGCAATAACAACTCCTAGTTATCATTTTTATACTTTTGCAGCTATTGTTTAGTTATGGAGGAACTAGTCACCTTAATACACCAGCAAATGACTCTGGCTTCTGCTCCTTCTCGCATTGTTGGAATGTACAATGCATGCGTTGATCTTGATTTTGCTTATCCTAATTTTAGTGCTGCTGAATTTGGTGCAACTTTTGCTGATGAGCAGAGTCAGCGCCTTACTGCAGCTGTAGACCTCCACGGCACCTATCCAACAAGACTGGGCGGTGGAGGAATAAATGCTGCACTCACTGCTGCTTCCCTTGGCTATCCTGCTTCTCATTTTGTTGGTTTTATAGGGGTAATTGAAGAATTTCTCATTGGTCAAATGATTACCGAATCTGGCATTCATCGTATAGGAATTCACCAATTATCTGGTCCAAGCCGTTTTAATGTTGCAATTGAAACTGGTACAGCCAACAAAATACTTACAAAACCAAAAGAATATTTGCCACGTTTGCAAGAATTTCTTGATCTTCTCAAATCATTAAATCTCGATCCTTCGGATTGGATGTTTACTGGTTCTTTTGATATGGATTTTGTCCTTCCATTATCAGAATGCGGCCATAAGTTATTTCTTGATACTGGATATTCTTATGATAAAAGAAGCAGGAGTGACTTAACCAGATTTATTGACGGTCTTAAGAGATCTCCGCTAAAAGAGCTTATTGTAGCTGTCAATAATGGCGAACTGGCCCTTGTTGCTGATGAACTTGGTGCTAAGGGCGATCTGTTTTCAGCAGGATATGGAATTGTTAGTGAAATTGCCAGCCGCATTGGAATCCCAACTGTACTTCTTTTCCATGATGCGCATTTTGCAACTGTTTTCGAACCAGAGGGAACTTCCTGGCTTGTTCCTACTTTTGAAATTAGCAGACCCAAAATACATACGAACGCTGGCGATACTTTTTCTGGTGCATTCTTGGCTGCTTATCTTGCTGCAAGGAATATTTTCAGGGATTCAGAAACTGCAGCCGCATCAGCAGTTGCATTTGCAAACCTTGCTGCTGCTAAAAGGTTATCTGACCGTGAACTTCCAAATCCAGTAAATATGAAAGAATTTCTTAGAAGAAACCGGATGCGAGAAATTTCCATTGCGGGTGTCCGCACAATTGATGCTTCTCAATTAGCTGAGAGAATGCCAAGATTTAGAATTCCAGAAGGGAGTCCTCCTGCAGGTGTGGTTGGGGTTAGAAAAGTCGTTTCTGCTCGTTAGAACTAAGAAGTTCTCTAAGCAACACTCCCTGGTCAACAAACTTTGACATTGGCAACCGTAATCGAGTGGAGACGTAGTTGAGTGCAAACCTAAATGAAGAAAAACTTTTTGGTTTTTGCTTTAATGCATTGCGGACGTTTTCGCGGACATTGAAAACTCCCATAGGAACATATCCTTCATAAGCTTCGCGTAAAACAATCGCTCCAGCCTGTTTTTTCATCCGCTCAAGCGCTTCGAGTGCTGCAAACTTACAGCTATAGTAGCATCCCCCGACACTCGAGTACTCCTTCTTTGGTTTCCACTGCTCATAATCGCCAAAAATCATAACTTCATTTCCTAAAATATGGACAAACGCTTCAATCCATTCATATTGCCATGGAGTTGGAAGCAGGATTACCGCATAATAATTGTTTAGCGAACTAAACTCGTACACTTCATACTCTGGCAATGTGTCGTAGTATTTTACTTTATCGTAAAGATGATTTGCGAGCGCGCTGTCGGTTGCAGTAATTGACCAACGAGTTGGAACTAACTTCCTGTTTTTGGCAATCCCAAAACTTCCTGTTGAAAGTGCTTTTTGTATTTGGGAAAAGAGCAGTCCGTCCTTGTACAAAGAGATTACTGCATCATTTGCCTTCAGGTCGGTATCATAATATGCTTTTCCCAAGTGTTGATCCCACTTAACATTGTCTATTTCAAATTTTTCAATTTCAGCGCTTGGCCCGTGCGGTGTGTGATCTTCACTAACTGATAAGCCTCTTGGTTTTGCCTTAAACTCGATTTCGCTATCAACTGAATTTTTTGCAAGTGCTATTTCCTGGAGCTTTTGAATAGTTTTGTTATCAAAATCTTGGACGCCAACGGTTGTTTTTCCCCGAACGAGCTCTAACCGAAACTTTAGTATGTCGTCCTGGTTTTTACCAGCAGGAATCCAAGCCTCGGGCGTGTCAAGGATTGTGGTATCGCCCTCATATGGTGCGATCATTGGCCCGGCAAAAACTTTAGGATAACCATAATTTCCAATGAAGACTGAAGGTGGGCTAGATCCATCCATCTTTTGCGATAATTCAACCGAGCGCCAACGTGTTCCGCTGGTTATTTTTTTCAGATATGCTCCTTTTCCCATTCCCATATTTTCTTTTGCCATTTAAGCCTATAAAAAGATTTGGGCGGTTCATTTCCGCACCCAGTGTTGAAAAAGTGTTTTCTGATTTAACGGGATAAAATTCAATATGCTGAAATTTACTAGTGCCTAATTTATTATAAAAATAAGTTTTTATTACTCTCATTAAGAATTCGTAAAAGCTCATATTTATAAGTTATT
>JACRGB010000012.1 GCA_016212505.1 Microcaldota archaeon | reverse complement strand
AGATTCATGGGTATCTTCAAGGACTTTCTTAAGATCACTAAATGTTGGTGGAGTCTTGTCCCAACTAGAAGTGTAAAGCGCGGTTGAAAATTCCCCACTTTCATCGATACGTCCCAGCATAAAGTACAACTATCCTGATAGTTTCAGGATGTGTATCCATGCTGAGTAGAGGTGATTGGATGGAAATAAGGAATTTGATGAACCAAGGAATGAGTAAATCTGAAATATCCAGAACATTGGGAATTGATAGGAAAACTGTAAGCAAATATGCCGAAGCTGAATCTGGACAGTCTTATTTTAGGACTGTGAAAAGAACCTGTAAGATTGATCCATATAAGGACTACATCAAACAACGGCTTGAGCAGTATCCTATGCTTTCCATAAAGCGTATCTATGAAGAAATTCTTAGTCAGGGATACCCAGGAAAAAGTACAATGGTAAGAGATTTTATTGATGAGATAAAGGGTGAAAAGGAGTACCTTGCAGTTAAACGTTTTGAGACCCTCCCAGCTCAGCAAGTGCAGGTTGATTGGGCCACAATGGGCACCATCATAGAAGAAGGCCAAGAAAAAGAGCTTTACTGTTTTGTGATGGTGTTGGGCTTTTCCAGAATAAGGTACGTGGAATTCACTACCAGCATGGTTTTGGCAGTCTTTATCCAGTGCCATATAAACGCATTCAAATATTTTGGTGGTGTTCCGAAGGAAGGCCTTTATGACAATCTCAAACAAGTTGTGATAACGAGAAAATATCCAATGTCACTTTCTGTACTCAATCCTCAGTATATTGACTTTGCGGCATACTATGGCCTTAAGCCAGTTCTTTGCAGACCCAGAAAACCACGGACAAAAGGAAAGGTAGAAAACTGCGTGGATTATGTAAAATCCAATTTCTTTCTTGGCCTTGAATTTACCTCATTGGAGGATCTCAACTCCAAAGGCAGAGGATGGCTACAAAAAGTCAATTCACAGATACATGGCACTACGAAGGAAGTACCCTTTGAAAGATTGAAACAAGAAAAACCTCTCCTGACTGATTTGACAAACAAGCCTGATTTCAAACTTTCAGAAGTGTTTTACCGAAAAGCAGGAGTCGATTGTCTGGTGCCTCTTGATTGCAGTTTCTATTCCGTGCCTCCAAAATTTGCTGGAAAAGAACTCACAGTCAAAAAAGAGGGGGACGGATTGAAGTTATTCTATAGAGGAGAACTGATTGCGGAGCACAAAATAATGCCAAGAGGTTCTATCTCATTTTTGCTGGTGCATAAAGAGGAACTTGAAAAGAACTGCTTCTACTTTCCCAAAATGGCAGGAATACAACGTCGTTGTGATGCCAAACAGGTAGAATCCATAGAAATAGAAGTTGAAAAAAGAAAACTTACGTCTTATGAAGAGGTGTTGTGATGGGATTGGAATATGAAAGATTGCATGAAAATTTGAGATTACTTGGCATGAACAGAATGGACTCAATAATGGATAATTATCTGGAGATAGCCGGAAAGGAAAATAAGTCAGTCATTCAGATTCTTGACCATCTCTGTAGTGAAGAATTGCAACAAAAAAGTACTGGTTATTTCAACGTCAGAATAAAAACGGCACATTTTCCTTTCAGAAAATCACTGGAAGAGTTTGATTTCTCATTCCAGCCGTCTATAGATAAAAAAATGATCAATGAGCTATCCAGCCTCAAATTTGCCTACAACAAAGAGAATGTCCTCTTTTTGGGTCCTCCAGGTGTAGGCAAGACACATTTAGCCATAGCCTTAGGGATTGAAGCTCTCAAGGCGAGGATGTCAGTATATTTTCTATCTGCCTCTGATTTACTTCAACGTCTTAGGAAAGGTTTAAACGACGGAGAATTGAATCAGATGTTCACAAGAATATGCAGACCGAAGGTGCTGATAATTGACGAGATAGGGTATCTCCCATTAGAAAAGCAGGATGCAAATCTCTTTTTTCAATTGATTTCAAGGCGTTATGAGAAGGGATCTCTCATCCTCACCTCAAATCAACCATTCAGGAATTGGGGGACGGTTTTTGGTGATGATGTTGTTGCTTCAGCCATTCTTGACAGGCTGCTTCACCACAGCACTGTGATGAACATAAAGGGTGAGAGTTATCGAATAAAAGACAGGAAGAGACTCGGGCTGATAGATCAGCAGAAAGTGGAGGGGAAGTCTTAAATGCATGGTTGTAGCCTATTTAGGCTAAACCGATGAAAATGGGGAAAATTAAGTCGCGTTTTACATTCTTCAATGGTTTTAGTTTCCTGCCGCAACAGGGGCAGTTTTTTGGGCATTTATGATTTTTCTTCTTGT
>JACRGB010000011.1 GCA_016212505.1 Microcaldota archaeon | reverse complement strand
TTCAGGTTTCACTTATATCAATGGTGGTAAATCTGAAGAGATTTGTAAAATTAAGCTGGAAGCCAGTGGCTTCCTAAGCTTCAGCTTATTTTTTTAATATTAGATCAGAGAGTTCATTGACTTTTTCAACAGCTACCGCGGAGCAATGAGAGGTTTGGCAAAAATCACAAACTATCTTTCACCATATCAAAGCAAGCCATTGTATAGGTCTTGATAACTCCTGGAGTTTCCCGTATTTGGTCTAAAATAACCGTACCAATATCTTCAATCGATTTACCTCTAATTTTTATCAAAAGATCCCATTCTCCAGAAATTATGTAGACTCCTAGTACACCTGAAATCTTTCCAATTCGTTCTGCAACGCTGTGTTGGTTTGATTTTACGCTTTGGTCATATGCTGCAAACACAAACGAAAGCGTCGGAAGGCCAATTTTGGTGTAATCCTGCTCAATTGTAAATCTCTTGATTACACCTGCCTTCTTCATCCGCACTATTCGTTCATGTACTGTTGCACGGGGTATGCCAAGCTCGGTCGAGAGCTCGGCAATGGTCTGCCTTGCGTCTTTATTGAGGGAAGAAAGAAGAGAATAGTCATGTTCATCCAGCTTTATTCCCTGCATATTGGATAATATCCGGAAATAGGTTTATAAATAGAGATATTATTGGATAAAATCCAATTATTTATGGATAAAGTTTAAATATAATCGATTAATAAAGAGATAAATAACAACTTAGATTATCACGAGGAAAAAATCATGTGCGGCATAATCGGTTTATTTGGAATAGCTGACGCAAAGTCTGCCCGTCCCCTAGCGCTAAAAATGGCTTCCAAATTACGGCATAGAGGGCCGGATTGGACTGGCACATATAGCGATGATTTTTGTATTATTGCACACGAGCGATTGTCAATCGTAGATGTTGAAGGCGGAGACCAGCCATTATATGATAAAAAAACAAAACGGGTCTTGGCAGCAAACGGAGAAATTTACGATCATAAGGAATTGGCTAAACTACTCAAGAAAGAACATGAGTGGCAAACCAAATCTGACTGCGAAGTGCTTCTTTACCTTTATGATGAATATGGCCCCGAGTTCTTATCCAAAGTAGACGGGATTTTTGCATTTTGTCTGTATGATCCAAATACAAAAGAATATTTCATTGCCCGCGACCACATGGGAATTGTTCCGCTGTATATAGGGTGGGATAAAGCAGGAGTAGTTCATGTTGCAAGCGAGATGAAAGCGATTGAGCCTTATTGTGAAAAATTGCAAGAGTTTCCACCTGGGCATTACTATTTGGCACAAGGTGCAAATGCAACAGATGGCAGTGCAGAAAAATTTGTAAAATGGTACAACCCCGAATGGCAAGAGACCGTACCAAACACGCCAGTTTCGACCGGAAAACTACGCGAAGAATTGGAAAAATCAGTCAAAAAGCAACTGATGTCCGATGTTCCTTATGGGGTTTTGATATCTGGCGGTCTTGATTCTTCAATAATAGGTGCAATAATTGCAAAATTTAGCAAAAGAAGAATAGAAACCGAAGGAAAAGAGGAAGCCTGGTGGCCAAGGCTGCATTCTTTTTCAATAGGCCTTAAGGATTCGACTGATTTGAAATTTGCAAAGCAAGTTGCTGATCATATTGGAAGCGTTCATCACGAAATTCATTATACAGTACAGGAAGGAATTGACGCTTTGCGGGATGTTATTTATCATTTGGAAACCTATGACGTAACTACGATACGCGCCTCTACCCCAATGTACCTGATGGCACGAAAAATCAAAAGTTATGGGATAAAGGTTGTGCTTTCGGGGGAGGGGGCAGATGAAGTATTTGGGGGATATTTGTATTTTCATATGGCGCCAAATGCAAAAGAATTTCATGAAGAGACAGTACGCAAATTATCTAAATTAAGTAAGTTTGACTGTTTGCGGGCAAACAAATCAATGGCAGCCTGGGGAATTGAAGCCCGCGTGCCTTTCTTAGGAAAAGAATTTCTTGATTATGCAATGTCTATTGATCCAAAAGATAAGATGTGCGGTGAAGAAAAAGCTGAAAAGTATGTCTTAAGAAAAGCTTTTGAAGGATATCTGCCTGAAGCAGTTTTATGGAGGCAGAAGGAGCAGTTTTCCGATGGTGTAGGATATAGCTGGATCGATTCGCTAAAAGCTCATGCAAATGAAAAAGTATCGGACGAACAAATGGCCAAAGCAGCTGAGCGATTTCCAATAAACACCCCAAACACAAAAGAAGCATATTATTATCGGACAATTTTTGAAGAATTATTCCCAAGCAAAGAGGCTGCCCTAACTGTGGAATGGGGGCCGTCAATTGCATGCTCGACTCCAACCGCATATAGATGGAGCAAGTTATTTGAAGGAATGAACGATCCATCAGGCCGGGCAGTGAAAGTGCATAATAGCGCGGTTAAAAGCGTGTAAGTTTTGCTAAACGGAAGCCTGTTAATTGGAAAAACAGTGGAACCGAAAGGTATATTAGTAAAAAGCTGGCGAAATACCTTATGAAATCGATGGGTTTTGGGTTAGTTATTCTTTCGATTCTTTTAATTGCAGGTTGCGCCCAAAATCAACCTAGCATAAACAATACAAATAATAGCAACGGTTCGGTTCCGATTCCGCCGATTAATAATAACACGAACAACTCGGACAATAATTCTAATAATTCAATCCAGCCAGGCTCGATTCCACCAGATTATCAAGTAAAAGATTATTGCCGCTTGGATACTGATTGCGTTAGACAGGAAAGCTGCTGCGATTGCGGGTTAGGTACATACGTCAATTTCTATAATCACCAGAACGTCAGTTGTGAAGGAAAGCCACGATGTATGTGCCCAATAGCAAATTCAGTGGGAAAATGCATTGAAAATAAATGTACTGCGGTTCCATTTACTGAAACTCCAGGTTCAGGAGAAATAAAAAAATGGTTTAATTTTAGCAGCGAAGATGGAAAGTGCGGAGCAGAGATAAAACCGATAAGAACAAATTTTGATTATGGCCCAACATTTAATGGGTCGGTTGGAGTGCCGAACCCCTGCGCCAGCGTTAATGGTGAAATAGTCAAAGTTTCTGACCAATATTATATTTTGAACATAACTTCTAAACCAATTCCAGGAGTTGGATCATGTATTGAATGCACTGGGACGATTCCCTGGACCGCAAACATAAGCGGATTCTACGGAAGGGTGGAAGTTTACTATGATAATCGACTGGTATTTCCAGATCTTAAGAATTTCTGCGGGGTAGATACACTGGGAAGCTGTAATAGCAATAACGATTGCATGGCCAGTGGCTGCTCAGCCCAAATCTGCCAGTCAAAGTTTGAAAAACCGCTAGTTACTACTTGCGAATGGAAGTCTTGCTATTCCCAGTATTATGGCGCGGAATGCGGATGCGTAGCAAATAAGTGCCAGTGGCATTGATACTAAAAACTGGGCCCACACCAAAAATCAGGAGATTGCATCAATCATCTGGGGCGCAGATTGGAACCTCAAACGGATATCAGTTTCAATTGCACGGGTAACTGCATTGCTTAATTTTAAGTCTGTTTCGAAGGCCTTCTGGTCGAAAAAACGATGGTGATAGACCCACTCCCGAACAGTAAAGCCAAAAGAAAAAATATCAAAGCCAGGGGAAAGATGGAATGAGGGCGCAAATGCTTCAGGAGGCATGTAAGATACGCTTCCGGAAACATTATTTGGGCCAGAACCATCTGCAATAAAAGTGGCAAATCCAAAGTCTATTACAACGGCAGTTAGCTGACCACCTCTCCGGGTAAGAAGAACATTGGAAGGTTTTATGTCCCTGTGTAAAATGCCATGAGAGTGGATATGGACTAGTGTATCCAGAACTTGCCGCACAACAGAACGAAGATCCTCATGAGGAAGTTTTTTATCTTTAATAGCCCCAGGCAGTATAAAATCAATTGCATCAGTAACTAGAAAGGGGAGCTTATCGAAGAATCCATGATCCAGCAAATTAGACATATGAGGGTGCTGGGGCAAGTGGCTTAGGGTAAAATATTCTACATAAACATGCCTGAGTGCAGCCGGATTATGAAGCCTATCATCACGAAGTATTTTTAAGGCAACACGAGGGGCAGAAGGATTATCAAGATCAGAAGCGGCATAGACTTCGGCACTGTTGCCAGATCCTAAGCGATCATGCAGAAGATAACGGGTTGAAGAAGAACGGTTAGTTCGTGGTACTTCACAAACTGACCTAGGAACAAAAGCATGGAAACTTCGCATGTTATAATATGTGTACGTAAGTCTTTAAAAAGATGAATTTGAAAAAAACTTAGAATGCTCTATCTTCATGCACTTATCCATAACTACAATTAGCCCCTTATCAGTTGCTTTCTTGGCAGCACCATTGTTCAGAATGCCTAATTGCATCCAAATAACTTTGGCACGAATATTGATCGCATCATCAACAATTGGCTCAACATCCTCACTTTTCCTGAAAATATCAACAACATCAATTTGCTCGGATTTTGGAATGGTGATCAGAGAGGGATATGCCTTGATTCCTCGCCACTCTTTGATGTTGGGATTTACCGGGATTATCCGATAGCCCTTATCCAGAAGATAAGTTGCGACAGCAAAAGAAGGCCGATCGGGCTTATCGGACAGGCCAACAACGGCAATTGTTTTTGAATTTTTTAAAATTGCTAAAATATCCATAAAAAATGTCCAACGGCTAAATTTATAAGACATTTCTAACTAGTATTACATTCTTAGTGCGACCCGTCGTAGCTCAATGGTAGAGCGTCCCGCTGTAGTTTTGCTTTGCTCGCTTTTAACGAGTCAGTTTTGACCAACTTTTCCTAAAAGTTGGAAACGGGAAGGTTGCTTGTTCAAGTCAGGCCGACGGGAATAAACCATTTATTTTTAAATATTACCACACAGATAACTATCCATGGTACGAAGAAAAACCCCATTACTTCTAGTCTTCGGAATGCATGCAGGACCTGGAACTAGGGCAGATGTCAGATTTTTTAGGGAAGCGGCAAAAGATTTCATAGACCGAAGAGTAATTGAGGAAGGGAGAAATGCAGTATGGATACCAGAATGGGGATTACACCCTGAAAGGCTACATAGATTAATGGGTGATGAAGAAGGCAATAAAAAAAAGTACCGGGAAAATTTGTCTAGAAAATTAAACTTATTAAACGAATTTACTAGGAAAGTATTGGAAAAAACAATAGATGCCGGAACTGTAGCCCCGTCTCGCTTTGCTTTTCGCCAACAAATGAGACAGTTTGGTAACCTGATACGTGAATACTCACAAAAAGCGAATATCCCGGTATCATTCCTTTTCAGCCATGCATTCTCCATTGATGGGGGTGACGGGTTTAGTTTTGGGCTTGGTAATATGATAAGAGGAGTAAATTCTGAAAAACCAGGCAGGATAATAACTATTCCAGAAGCATTCAATGTTGTTGATGTGCTCTCAGCCAAGAAATTTATTGAATTGAACATGGAGATAAAAAGGTTATTGGCAGAAAACGGAGTTGCACAGATGACGACTTTGGAGCTCATTAGGACAATGGTTGAATCAGATCTTACAAGAGACAAGAGATTGCAGCAGATGATAGAGGGATTCAGTAGAAAAAAACCTGATCAGGCCATCATAGTTACCAGAGGACATATCCACAGGGGAATGACGGGGTTTTTTGACCCTGAACGATATGACATCACAGTAAAAGAAAAGGGCCTTACACCGGATTTTCTTGATGATGCGGTCACCCGTTCTTATACGAAGCCGCTTTCAGATGAAGAATTTAGGGAATATGCTGAACTTCAAACCAGATATTATCAGGCACAGATCACTTACCCGGATCCATTACTTAGTCTTTTGAAAATGTTCTTTATAGATTATGCAATAAATTTACTTGGTTTTGGCGCATGGATTAGCGAAAGGAGTACACGAAGGGCAAGGCAGATTACTGAAGTCCAAAAATTATTAGACAACGGACAAGAAGAATAAATTAAGGAATTGGATGCCGGTTGCAACCTTAGTTGTTCAATAACTAGACCGACCCAGCCCCTCGTTGCACAACCTCGCTTAATGCAGGGTGAATATGGATCGTATCGATAATGTCATTCACATGACCTTTTCCTGCTTTTATGGAAACCAAAACCTCATGAATCAAGGTTGATGCTTCATGGCCCATTATATGGCAGCCAAGAATTTTTCCTTGGTAATCTGTGAGGAATTTCACAAATCCATCTTGATCTTCAATTGCTAACCCCATTCCACTATCAATGTACTTGTATTTGCCAACTAGATAATCAATTTTTTTCTCTTTTAGTTCCTGCTCAGTTGCACCCACTCCAGCAACTTGTGGATAAGAAAATACTGCATGGGGCATCCCAGTATAGTCAACTTTTTTCAAATTATTTTCGTTAAACATATTGTAAGTAACATATTCTGCTTCCAAATTTGCTGAGTGCTTGAACAAGTATTTGCCTGCAATGTCCCCAAAGGCATAAATCCCCGGAACATTTGTTTGTAAGTAGTCGTTTGTCTCGACAAATCCTGCTTTGTTGGTTAATACATTTGTTTTGCTAACATCCAGAATATCGCTATTTGGAATTCGACCAGTTGCAATTAGCAAATCAGTACCCTCAACTTTTTCCCGATCGCTTCGCACAATTATTTTATTTTTTATTTTTTCGACTTTTTTAACCGTAAACCCAAGTTTAACATCATATTGTTTGGAAAAGAGTTCAGTGAATTTTAAAGAAACTTCTTCATCTTCATCTGGTAATAGCCTCACATTTCTTTGCAAAATAGTTATTGACGAGCCCATCGAACCAAAGAAATGCGCAAGTTCGCATGCAATGTATCCGCCACCAACAATAATCAAATGTTTGGGTAGTTTTCGCAATCGTAAAGCTTCATCGCTGGTCATATAAGGAACAGTATCCAATCCTTCTATTGGAGGAATTGAAGGACGCGTACCTGCCCCAATAACGATTTTGTCTGAGGTTAGCTGCTTGCCGCCAATGTCTAATGTTTTGGGGCCAATAAATTTACCGGTTCCTTTGAACAACGTAATATTTTTCGATTTTCTTATCGATTCTTCGATTTCTTGCGCATCTTTATCCACAGCATTATTTGCTCTATCAGTAATTTTTGCAAAATCAATTTTTACTTTTCCGACCTTTAAGCCAAAGAGATGTGCTCGTTTAATTTCCTGCATTAGATCCGCGCTATGAATTATCATTTTGGAAGGAATACATCCACGATTAAGGCAGGTTCCACCCATTGGTCCTTTTTCAATTAAGGCTACTTTTAGGCCTTTGCTGCTTGCTGCGGAAACAATATCCAGACCAGAACCAGCACCAATTACAATAAGATCGAATTTTTCTACCATAATTAAGAAAAAGTAAAGAAAAAATAAAAAGTATCCTATTGCTAAGCAACCAGTACCCTTAGGATAAAAAGGGGGTCCATCAGCTTCTTGTGATTGTCCGGGTTGATCAACGCATCGCTGATTGCACCTTTAACTAAATCACTTCGTCCAGCCTTATCAATCATCATATTAAGTAGCCATTGGTGGTTTGCCATCTTCTGCATCCTGAAATTGGTGTCTAATTCGTCCCCAATTTCTTCAAAGAGCATCTTATTGTATGCTGAAAGTTTTTGTTCGCTAAAGTCGTTTGCCTCAAATGCTGCGATTATTGCCCTTGATGAATATTTGCCGCTTGAGAGTGCATTGCCGATTCCTTCACCGGAAAATGGGTCAATGAGTGATGATGCGTCTCCTACCAAAACATAACCGTTTCCATAGTTTTTCGTTCGTAATGAACCTAATGGAAGCAGCCAGCTTTTTATATCAGTTGAGCGTTTAGCATTTGCAAATCTTTGCTTGAAAACAGGGTGGTTTTCTATAACATCAAGCATAACTTTTTGTAAATTGATTTTCTTCGCCTTCATATCTTTAACAACTATTCCAATACCAACGTTCGCACGTTTATTTGGAAGGGGGAAGATCCAGAAATAACCTGGCAATGCTTCCTTGATGAAATGTAATTCGATCTTATCACCCATGCCTTCAACATTATCATAGTAGCATCGGACTGCAGCGCATTGGTGGATTTCATCTTCATTGAGCGCACCCAGTTGGCGGGCACTTATTCCGCCAGCACCATCAGCGCCAACGAATACTTTGCACCGGAATTCGGTTTCTTTCCCATTAAGCATTCCTTTTACTCCCACGACCTTATCGCCTTCCTTTACTATCTGGGTTGCGATAAAGCCTTCGATGGTTTTTGCAGCAACTTTCTTTGCATTTTGGAATAATACATTATCGAAAACTTCCCTTCGGCAGACAAAACCAGGAGGAACGCCATTAGCAGGCTTGCCGGAAGAAATTGGCACAACCGTGCCTTTTGGAGAAGAGAATGTTACGCCAAACATGTCCATGTGCTCAGCTTTTCGCACATCATCAAGGACACCAAGTTCCCCTAAGATCCCTACCGAGCGGCCAGATATACCATCACCGCAGGTTTTATCACGCGGGAACTTTGCCCGGTCTAAGAGAAGGACCTTCTTTCCTGCTTTTGAGAGGAAAATCGTCGTACTTGAGCCTGACGGCCCGCCACCTAATACAATAACGTCAAATTCTTCCATATAGTCACCAATAAATCTCGCGATTAAATAGACTAAATGTTAGGGAAGAGAATATTTTAAAACCCGATCTTAGGGGGTCAAAAGCTCAACTGAGCCGGGTCCTATGAGTTGGCCATCAGGTAAATTGAATACAGGAAGGTATTCCATTCCAATAAATCTTGCACTAAAAAGAACCGGTCCTTTTGTATAACCATCTTCATTGTAAAAATGATAATTTTTAGTAGCACCTGGTGAGTCTAGATAAACACTAGATCCATCATTAAAGTTAGTGAGAACTTCAACCATATTGCCCCAATGCAGCTTAACAGTCAATGGCCTTGGAGATAATGATATTGCTACATCTGTAGGAATCCTTTCTACGGTTCTTACCAAGTGCCGGTTATTGGTTATATTCTCTGTAATTTCAACAACTGCGCACCGGACAAAACCAGGATCTTTGGGTTCTAGTCTATGAACAATATCATTAAATTGTACTCTATAGCCGAAAGTAAGCCCATCATAAAATGTTTCCGGAGTCAGTGGTCTTCCAGTGGGAAGAATAAACGTGTCCCATTCGCCTTGTTTGAGTGTTATTTCACTACTTGTTCGGCTATGATATGCAGAAAATTTTAAGGAAGGCCCCTCAAGTAAAATAGTTTTTCCATCAGAACTAGTAGTAACTAAAAGAATTGTTGGTTCAACTTCCTTTCCAGGAACTTTTAAATTAAAGCTCACCATGCCATTTGGTATTGATAAGTAATATTCAGGTTCATAATTAGGTTTTCTTCCGTTAAAAACAGTCACTGAAATCCAGCAATAAGGTCTTTTGATTAGTTGAGGCGGTTCATCTAATAGATTACGAGGAATTTTTGGATTTGTATGTTGAACTGGTAGAGCCTGACCTACTTGCATAAGCACCAATATTGATTATGTTCATTCACTATTTAAAGCTTCCGTTTTTATGCATTTATTATAACTTTATTTTGCATGCTTTGCCTGTAAATTACTACCTAAAGGCGAAAATCAGAGCTTTTTACGCATTTCGATGTGATAATCGAAGAAACCCCATTTTTTGTAGATTGAGTGGGCTTTCTTATTTTCAGCATGGGTCGCAATTGATAAATATTTGATTCTTTTTTTCTTGAACCAACTGAAAATAATATCCTTGAATTGCTTTGCTATGCCCTGCCCTCGATGGCCTTTTTTTATGTAAAGGTCGGCCACATGACCTAATTTTCTAAGTTTATAAACGCGAACATTATCTTTGATAAAATTAAGGGAATACCCGACTATTTCTTCATTCATTTGCGCAACAAGCACAAGGCTATTTTTTGAGCTGATATGTTTAGTGAACCATTGCCTACGGAGTTTGGAGATATCATCAACTTCAATAAGCTGCGCAAGGTGATCTTTGTTTTTTGCAAGTAAACGGTGGTGAAGCATCAGGCCAGCAACCAACGGGTATAAAGCAGTACGGTCTTTCAAAGTCGCTTTACGAATAATTACATCTGATTTTTTCATATAATAAAAGAAGAACTTGTTCGAATAAAAGAGTTTGTATCTTTTGGTTTTGCTAATTTAATGCCTGAAATGCCTTATTCCAGTAAATACCATCGCAATATTATGTTCATTTGCCGCAGCAATGACTTCTTCATCCTTTATTGACCCACCTGGCTGGATAATTGCTGAAATACCAAGGCTCGCAGCATAATCGATTCCGTCTCTAAACGGGAAAAAAGCATCAGATGCCATAACAGCTCCCTTAAGCGATTCGCCGTTATCCTTTGCAATTGAAGCTGCGATTTTCGTTGCATCGATCCGCTTCATCTGGCCAGCGCCAATGCCGAGTGCCCGCCCAGGACGAGCGTAAACGATTGCATTTGATTTAACGTATTTCACGATTTTCCAGGCATATTTCATGGCTTCCGTTTCTTCTTTTGTCGGAGCCCTTTTTGTTACGACTTTTGTTTCTTCAATCAGCTTCACGTTTGCATCCTGAACAAGCAAACCTCCTAGAATAGACCGATATTTGCGATAAGGCTGGCGTTTAACCCTAATACTCTTGATTTCCATAATTCTGATATTTTTTTTGGCCATAAATACTTCCAATGCACCTTTGGTAAATTCCGGGGCCATTACTATTTCAACGAACCTGCTGATGATTTCCTTGGCAAGAGCCTCATCGACAGGGCGATTTATGGCTACGATTCCGCCAAATGCCGCCTCAGGATCAACGGATTTTGCAACCTTGTACGCTTCTAGGATTTTATCGTTTGATGCGACACCGCATGGATTGTTGTGTTTCACGATAACCGCAGTGGGTTCTTCGAATTCTCGGATCAGTTTGAATGAAGCATTGCAGTCAAGTACATTATTGTAGGATAATTGCTTGCCCTGGTGCTGTATTGCATCAAGGACAGAGGGGTTGTTGTAAAACTCGTCATGATAGAGGGCAGCTTTCTGATGGGGATTTTCACCATAACGCAAATCCTGCTTCTTCCTGAAAGTCAGGTTCATATATTCCGGAAATTCTTCAGATTTTCCGAAGTGTTTTGCAAAATAGTGCTCTATTGAAACATCATAATGTGCCACCTGCATCCAGGCTTCAAGTGCCAGTAGTTCCCGGGTTTTTTCGCTTATTGTTTCACCATCCCGAAGCTCGCCCAGGATCTGCTCGTACCTTGCCGGATTACACACAACCGCAACATGTTGATAGTTTTTTGCTGCGGCTCTTAAAAGTGCAGGTCCGCCAATATCGATATTTTCAATTACTTCGCCCAATGATGCTCCTTTAAGGACGGTTTCCTCAAATGGATAAAGGTTAACAACCACCAGATCAATTGGTTGTATTCCGTTTTTTCCTGCATCGCTAATATGCTTTGAATTCTTGCGGTCGTATAGAATCCCGCCATGGATTTTGGGGTGAAGGGTTTTCACCCTGCCGTCCATCATTTCAGGAAAATTGGTAAAAGTAGAAACTTCAGTTGCGGGGATTTTGTTACGTTTAAGCAATTTAGCAGTGCCTCCGCTCGAGATAATTTCAATGCTCATCTCGTTTAGGGCGGTGGCGAGTTCGAGAATTTTGTCCTTATTATAGACACTTAGGAGTGCCCGTTTCACCTGCATGAATAGAACCAGTTAACTACTATAAAAAACTCTTATTTTAAAGGTTTCCGAATACATAAATTGAATATGCTTATTGTCCTGGTAGTGTAGAGCTCGAGGGTCACTCATAAAAATGATGCTCTTAGCGCTTTGTGGTTAGCATACGAGACTGTCACTCTCGCGACCCGGGTTCGAACCCCGGCCAGGACGCTTAATTTTTTCTCATCAAAACGGTTATAAAGCCAGTTTTTGTTATCCATAACATGCTAAATAGAAAAATATTCGTAATCTTGATCTTGGTTCTGGGATTTGCAACAGTATCTTTTGCAGCAACATGTGCATCGAAAGCATATGCTTCGTCTTGTTTAAAGTGTACATTTGATAAAGACGGTAAAATGGATTCGCAGTGTTTTGAAGGATACCAAAGCAAAGGGATTGCGTGTTTGTTTAGTGCCTACCCGATAGAAAGCATCCAGTATAAGGCCGGGGCCTGCCCAGCAATAGAGGCATGCATAAACAAGTTAGAAACATGTAAAGCGGCATATGCTTCTAGTAATGATAAATACGACTGCGAAGTTGGGAATATTAACCATTGTTTTAGGAGGGCAGACACTTGTGTAGCAGATGCAGTAAAGCATTGCGATACACCATCACCAGATAAAGTTGAGGATATCGCACCGCCTTCAAGCTTTTGTGATGGATTTTTCTTTGCAATCCTGCCGATATTTGTTGGGGCGATGGTTGTAAGAAGAAAATAAGCTTTAGCAAAAAATTATTCCTCACTGATTAGAGTTTGCTGCTGGCTATGGACCGATAGTTCTTTTGCAGCAACTATCTTTTCCGACAGCCTATAAACTAGCTTAAGGGTCGGAAACGGCACCTTGATGGGATTAGAAATTCCATCAATCTGGAACGAAGTTCCAGACTTGAAAGAATCGACAGTTTGATCAATGGTTTGATCATCATTGTTAGTAGGCATATGTTATAATTAATGGTAGGAAGGGTTTATAAACCAGACGATTGACCGAAAATTCGATGTAAACCGGAGGATCAGCTATACTGATCCAACTAAAAAAGTTGGATCAACTATACAAAACCAAATGAGGTAAAATACAAAAAACCGAGTCGGAAAAACTTATTTGGTTTGTATATAGGCACAAACATATACTCAACCAAGTAAGTTTCTCCGATTTTTCAGCCCTTAATGTTGACCATATAACACACCAAAACCGCCAAAAGTGTGAGAAGGTCAACTTAAATTGAAAAAACTATATAAAGAAAAAAATCCATAAAGTTGATGGGGGTGTATATGAAGAGGTGTATGTTTTCAGGCACCTTAATTGAAGAGTTTCGATGGACAGACGGAGGGGAACATATCTGCTATACCTGTCATCAACGTAAAAAGGACCATAAGCATAATGAAGGTTTCAAAAAATCTCTCGCAATAGAACAACTACTCCTGAAAGCTGCTGCAATACAGATTAAAAAAAAGAAAAAAGCGAAAAAAACTAATTATTATCCAAAAGTCAAAGTAGACAATAGGATTTTAGAAATGGGGGTAATACCAAAAACCGAATCCGGGCTGCATGGATTTAAATTACGACCGGAAACAGAAGGACCTATTCACACTACGCACAATTAATTGGGTTGGAGGCACCAGCAGATCGTCAAATCCTAGAGCGCATCCCACCTTGGGTCCGGACCTGGAGGGTGGCATTGAATTTTTTCTTGAGCAATGTTTTTGCTGCCTTAACGCGCTCGCCTTCACGGCCAATAGCGATTCCGCGGTCTTTTTCATCCACAGTAACAAGAAAAACGCGCTCACCCATGACATTGCGCTCTTCGATATTCTCAATCTTAATGTTACCAAAAAAGCTCCTTACAAAGCCTTCGGGCTGCTCGCTATCGCCGATAATAACAACCCGCTTACGGAAAATCCCACCCAATTTTTCAATGTTGGCTCCCTTTGCACCAATTGCCTTGCCAAGGGACTGTGGATCGACAACAAAAATAACTGAATTAGTAGTCGACAGGTAGTCGGTAGGCATTACATGGGTTATTTTCTCAAAGGTAGAAAAAATCGTTAAGTCATCGCCAGTTAGTTCCATCTAAAATACCTATTTCTTCTTAAGAAGAGAAAGGATGTTTGAAGACCCTTCCTCATAAATTGATAGCACTGAAACGGAAAATGGCTTGCCGCAAATTGAACCAAGTTCGATGGAGGTGCCGTCAAATTCTATTACTGGCAAGGATTTTTCCATCAATTGTGATTTAATTTCCGGAGTGTTTCCAGAAACAACAAATGCCTTGACCTTTTTATCAGATGAAAGCGCGGACCTAGAACCAAATTCCACCTTACCGCTTTCCACTGCAAGCCTAATTGCTGCTGCCAAGGGACGCTCTTTTTCTTTCTTACTCTTCCTTCTGCGGACAACTTTCTTTTCTTTTACTATTTTTTTCTTTTTTGATGCTCCTTTTACTTCTGAACCAGCTACAGAACCAGTTTCTTCGCCTGAGTCGGTTTCTTCATCTGATCCAGTAGCTTCAGTATCCTCTTCCGGAGTATCTTCAGTAGTTTCTTCTTCGTTAGCAGTTTTTTCTTCTTCTGTCATTGATTTCACCCAAATTTTACATACAATTTAGCTGGGATTATTTCCCAGTCTTCTTCACTCCTTCTTCTTTCCTTTCATGAGCCCTTTTGTCTTACAAAACCTACTGACAAAAGTGCTGCACCCCAAAATCCTCACTCCTTTTTCTTTCCTTTCATTATAAGCTTTATTTTTCCTGTTCCAACTGGAACGGTCTGGCCGACAATGATATTTTCAGTTACTCCGATAAGCTTTTCCTCTTCAGCAGTTGCACTTGCATTTATCAGGTGCTTTATTGTCTCTTCGAAAGCTGCCCTTCCAAGGACACCTACTTTTTCGCCTGATAAACCATGCCTTCCTATTGATTTAACCGTACCTGAATAGGTCATGGCATCGGCAATGAGCATGATGTGCCTTATATCAACAGAAAGTTTTTGCATTTCCATGACATCGTGTATTTCTTTTATTATTGCGGCGCGTGCGGCTTCGATACCATAAACTTTTTCCATTTCCTTTATATTATTAGTGTAAATCCTGTTCGCATCGACACCTGCGTGGATGGATGCCCCAAGAACGTTGAATCCGCCTGCCCTTACAAAATATTCATTATCTCCCTTGATTACAACAGCCCGCGAAATTCCTTTTACCCCCCGGACAATTGCGTCCTTTACTTTTTGGGTAAGTTTGCGGACCGCCTTGGCAGTCAATTTTTTCTTCTCACCTTTTGCCGAAGTTTTTTCCTTTGAAGGCTTTAACGTTATTATGTTCTGGTGCTCATCCATTTTCGTATCTGGAGCAACAGTTTCTAATGCTTTTTTGAGCATGTGGAAAGTTATTCCTTGTGCCTTGCCGTCTTTTTCGTTGAAACGGACTGCAATAACAAGATTTTCAAGGTCATCCTCGACACTGGCAACATCAGAAACGAAAACGCTGGCTATATCCTTTGCGACTTTTTCTGCTTCAGTGCTGCTTCTGGCATAGGAACTTTTTAAGTGCATATCTATAATTGCCTTTTTCGGCTCTTTTTTTGCATCGACAATTTCGATAAGCCTCGGAAGACCGGTCGGCACGTGTTCTGCAACACCTGCATAGTGGAAAGTACGCATCGTCATCTGGGTACCTGGTTCTCCAATAGATTGTGCGCACACCACTCCCACTGCTTCAAATGGAGCAATCATAACATTTGATTTTTTTGATTTATCTTTTTCAGTCATAAAAATTTCATCCTCATATTTTCCTTCCGGAAATTTTTATATTTGAAATTTTTCAGAATTTCAATGTCATATTTTTTCACCATGAATATTTTATTTGTTTTCAAAATCCAGAACCCAAAACTGGGAACTGAAAACCGAAAACAATCAACGGATCAATTTATGCCGTATCAATATCATCCTGCTTTACATTCTCTATTACTTCAGATTTTGAAGCGTACATCGGGTCTTTTGCATCCCCACCATATATGAACTGGATAATGCTCATATCGGCATTTCGGACAGTCATATCATCCTGCACAACCAGATCCTGCAGGGCATTAATCAGACGCCTCTGCATGTAACCGGATCGGGCGGTACGGATAGCCGTATTGACCAATGCTTCACGGCCACCCATAGCTGCATAAATATATTCGTACGGGGTCATGCCCTTGTGGAATGATGAATAAACAAAGCCTCGTTCTGCAGGAGTAAGTGCGCCTTCCTTGAAGTATGGAAGAGTTCTTTTTCTGTAGCCACGAGTTAATCTCTTGCTGCGGACAGTCTGCTGCGCGACAAGTGCTGACATCTGGATTGCATTAAGCAGGCTTCCTCTTGCGCCGATCTTAGCCATGATGATGGAGGGATTTTCCAAGCCGAGATCACTTTCAACTACCTTCCCGACATCTTCACGGGCCTTGCTGGTTATTTCGACAATTAGGCCTTCTAAGGTTTCCTTAAGCGCCATGCCGGCAGCACGCTCGAGCGAGCGGTTCTTGTATTGCATGATAAGGTTGTCAATTTCACGGTTCATTTTGCTTGTAATTTCCTTGACTTTTTCCATACCTTTTGGAGAAACAGTGTAGTCTTTTAGCGAAACGCTAAGCCCGTGCAATGAAATTGCCTGCAAAGCAAGTTTTGTAACCCGGTCAAGGAAAGTTTTTGTAAATTCTGGCCCTTCAGCAACAAACATGTGCTCAAGGAGTTCACCTTCCATTGTCCTGCTTTCTATTGCGCCTTTTAGCAGTTTGCCGTTTTTAATTAGGATTTCTTCCCCCATTTTCGAGGTTAATTTGATATTTGATGATTGGGGAAGCAATTGTGAAAACAAAAGTTTTCCTGAATAACGATCATCCTTCAAATCAGGCTCTGGCAGGTCAGTTATATCGATTAAGTAGAGCATGTTTGCAGCTTCTTCTTTTGAATAATTTGCACCTTCATAAGTGAGGAAATAAAGCCCAGATACATGATCTTCCTGGGGTTTGATTATGGCGTGTCCATGCCTTGGGGAAATCACCTGCCCCTCTACTTTCATAAGGTGGCGGGCCTCGGCCTGTGCTTCTTCGCCCTGCATGATGTGCAGGTTCATTTCATCGCCATCAAAGTCTGCGTTATATGGACTGACTACGACGGGATTTAGCTTGAAGGTTTTTCCAGGCAATACCCGAACGCGATGAGCCATCATGGAAATTCTGTGTAATGATGGCTGCCGGTTAAATATTGAAATATCGCCATCGACAATTTGCCTCTCAATTGACCAGCCAACTTTAAGCGATTCTGCCTGCTCTTTTCGCATTTCTGGGGTCTCACCCACTTTGAGGCGTTTAGCATCCGAACGAATAATATAAATTGCCCTTGGATATCCTTCGGCAAGTATCATTTTTTTGCAATGCTCAAGATTCCACTCGGTAACGTGCATTGGAATGGTTAATTCTTCTGCAATAAGCTGCGGAACCCCTACTTCATCAAGGGAAATTCTCGGATCAGGAGATATGACGGTTCTTGCTGAGAAATTAACACGCTTACCAGATAGGTTGTATCTGAATCTTCCTTCCTTACCCTTAAGACGCTGGGCCAGGGTCTTAAGTGGCCTTCCGCTCCGATGCCTTGCCGGAGGGATATTTGCGGTTTCATTATCAAAGTAAGTTGTAACGTGATACTGGAGAAGCTCCCAAAGATCTTCTATAATTAATTGGGGGGCACCTGCATTAATGTTCGCCTCAAGTTTTTGGTTGATTCGGATAATATCGACTAATTTGTGGGTAAGGTCATCTTCGCTTCGTTCACCGGTTTCTAAGGTAATTGACGGCCGGACATTTACTGGCGGGACAGGTAATGCGGTGACAATCATCCATTCGGGCCTTGCGTAAGTGGAATCAAATCCAAGTTCACGCAGATCTGAATCAGTAACTGAAGCAAGCCAGTCTCTAATATCAGTTGGAAGCAAAGTTTCCTTGTCCTTGAAAATCGTTGTTGGTTTAAGCAATTTGATTTCTGGCAATTCAAATGAACAGTGCGGGCATTTGGTTTTTGCACGTGATTTTGCTTCTGCCTTTTCAGCTTTTTCTGCAGCCTTATCTGCCTTTTCTTTGGCTACTTCTGCGGCAACATCAAGCAAACTTCCTTCTTTTGGAGCTTCTTTCAAAACCGGTTTTGCGTCCTCTTCTTCGATTTCAGTGACCGCGATTTTCTTCCCCATCAGCTTGTGGCAGGAAGGGCAGGTAGATTTAAGTACCAAATAAATGTGTTTTGCAAATTCAACATGCATAACTGGCCTTACCAGGTCAATATGGCCAAAGTGGCCGGGGCATTCCTTTACTCTTCCACCGCAGGTTTTGCATCGCAACCCGGGATCAACAACACCAAGTCTTGTGTCAACAAGGCCACCATCGATTGGATAACCATCATCATCGTAAGTATCCGGCACAATTATTTTTGCCGAAGACATTTTCCGGACCATTTCCGGCGAGAATAAAGAAAACTTCAGCATATCAAGTACTTTTTGGATTTCCATTTTTGTAACACCTTTATTTTTATTTCATTTGGGCCATTTCTTCACTAACAAACATTAACCTTTATCCTTCAAAATCATCCTTGGGAAAATATACAACGATTTAATTTCATCAAGCAATAGCTTGAACGCGTAGCTCATTTCCACTGGCTGTACATTTTCTGAATCGCAAATCGGGCAAACGTCGCGGTTGCGGGCATAATCATGTGTTGCAATTGAACCGCATTCGGTGCAGACTAACTGGATTGTTTTATCGCTCTCTTCAAGCAGCCTTTCCTTAATCAGCATGCTGGCACCATAGCCGATAAGGCAGTCACGTTCCATTTCCCCGAACCGGAGACCACCTTCACGTGCACGTCCTTCGGTCGGCTGGTGGGTAAGTAATTGGACCGGACCGCGTGATCGCACATGCATCTTGTTTGAAACCAAGTGGTGCAGCCTCTGATAGTAAACTACACCGATAAATATTTTTGTTGTGATTTGTCTTCCGGTCAAACCATCGTAGAGCGTTTCTTCGCCATATTCGTTGAAGCCGGCTTTCTTTAGGATGGTACGATATTCATCTTCTGTGTTTCCGCTAAATGCAGTACCATTCATAAGCGTTCCGCCTAATGAACCTGCTTTCCCGCCTAATGTTTCAAGCAAATGGCCTGCAGTCATTCTCGATGGGATAGCGTGTGGATTTACAATTAAATCAGGAACAATTCCAGAGGCAGTAAATGGCATATTTTCCTGCGGGACAACTAAGCCAATAACACCCTTTTGCCCGTGCCTTGAAGCTAATTTGTCTCCGACTTCTGGGGTCTTGATTCCCCTGATCCTTACCTTGACCAAACGGTTTCCGCTTGGGCCTTCGGTGATAAGCACTGAATCGACTTTCCCTTTCTCCCCGCTTTTTAGCGAAAGCGAACTTTCCCTTTTCTTTTCTTCAACTGCACCGAAAACAGAGATTTCTTCCAAGAATCTTGGTGGCGAGGTTTTACCAACTAATACATCCTTGCCGTCAACTTCGCTTTCCGGAAGGACAATCCCGTCTTCAGCCAAGTGCTTGTATGCCTCTTCTCCCCGATAACCAACTACTTCTGGAGTCGGAAGCTCGATCTTATCGCGCTGTCCGCCAGGGTACATGCGCTCTTCTGTTTCGTATGTTTTGAACATTGTTACCCGCTCGAGGCCCCGGTCGATTGAAGAGCGGTTTACAATAATAGCATCAGCCATATTATATCCGTGGTAAGAAGTAAGTGCTACAACGCAGTTTTGTCCTGCGGCTTTTTCACGAAGCCGAAGGGCCTTATAAAGCGAGGTCTGTACCATAGGCTCCTGCGGATAATACATAACATATGCCCGCGTATCATAACGATGGGCAAAGTTTGCAGAGTAAATACCGAGGGACTGCTTAGTCATGGCACAGGCCATGGTAATTCTTGGTGAAGAATTGTATTCAGGGTATGGCAGCACGCCAGAAACAACACCGAAAATATTTGATGAATCCACTTCAAGATGGGTGTGGTCCGGGGTTATTTCCACCTCTTTTATTGCAATAAGGCAGTTTTCTTCTTCCTGCGCATCAAGGAATTCGATTATCCCTAATTTGACCAGGTGGTTCCAGTTGAGTTCATTGTTCTTTATCCTGTTCATGATATCAGTTGTAAGACGGGATTTTCCATTCTCGACTACGATGTATGGTCTTCTTACCCTGCCTTTATCAGTGAGGATATAAAGTTCGTTCAAACGTGCGTTGTAATAGATATTGACCTGGTTGCTAAGTTCGTTCATTCTTCGGCGCTCCCTCAAACGGGTTGCAAGCGATTTGCCATCTGCATGCGTACCGATCAGCCGGCCATTAAGAAATATGCTCGTAAGTTCTGGAATCGATTTTCTTTTTCGTTTCTTCATAACCATAAAAAAATCACCATTTTTTTATATTTGAACGGAACACCGTTCAACCCATAAAAATTTCACCTTCTAAAAATCACCTAAGATTTACTGCTTGACCTCGTAGGTTTTGAGAATCCTCTCAATTTCCGCTTCTTCAGCACCTATTGAAACTTCAGCCATAACGGAAAGGTTTTTCACAAGCGAGCAGCTTGGACCTTCTGGAGTTTCGTTTGGACACAATTTTCCAATGTGTGTTCCGTGAAGGTCTCTTGCCTTAAAGTGGGGGTGTTTTTTGCTGAGCGGGGAAATGATTCTTCGGAGGTGTGATATAGTAGAAAGGTAGCTCACACGGTCAAGTAACTGTGAAACACCAGTTTGGCCGGCTACCCAGTTTCCTGTTGCCATCGCATATTTTACACGATCACCTAGTGCATCTTGCCTAATCAGCGTGTGCACTTGCAATCTTCGTCCTCTTGCTTCAGCCCTTGATGCCTGATAAACTAAATCCTTGATGAGGAACTGGAACGCATAACGGAAAAGATCTTCCATTAAGTCGCCTGCAAGCTTTACTCTCTTATTTGCATAATGGTCCTTATCATCAGGGGCAATTTCGCGGTATGCAACTCTTGTTGCCCGCTCACCCATTTTAACTAAGTATTTGGCCTTATCCAATCTTGCAGCTTTGGTTACCCCTATATGCGGGAGCAAATAACTATCAAGAAGATTTTCCATTCGGTTCAGCCTAAATTCTGGTGGCTGGCCTGGAGAAAGTTTCCTGCTAAGCAAATCAACTGCTTCTTCGCGGGTTTTTGATTGTTCACCTTCTAAGTTCAGGATGACATCATTTCGGATGTGGCGCTCGGATGAAAATGCAGCAAGAATTTCAGTATCTTTTTCAAATGCAAGAACACGCAAAAGCTGGACAATCGAGATTCCTGGCGGGGTGGATGGGAATTCTACGCTATAAACCCCGTCGTTGTTTCGCTCGACTACGCACCTGGCCCTAAAACCAAAGTAAGTTGAGAATATTTTTGAAACAATTCCGTTTCTTTCTTTTGTTACCATTAATTTATTTGGGACCAGGTCTTCAATGCTGACCAAGACACGCTCGCTACCGTTAATTATGAAATATCCTCCTGGATCATCAGGATCTTCGCCATTTTCAATTAGTTCTTCCCTTCGCATGTTTGAAAGGTAGCAAAGTTTGGATTTGAGCATTACCGGGATTTCGCCAATAAATACATCAGAATAAACTGGCCGCTCTACGCCATTAAATACAGGGATAATTTCGAGGAAAACAGGGGCTGAATAACCAAGGTTCCTTAGCCTTGCCTCGTTTGGGAAAATTTGCCGATACCCACCCTTAACTTCGTAGTATCTTGGCTGCTCGATACGGACTTTACCAAGTTTTAACTCGAAACCTTCAACATTAGTTGAGATTTTTCCGATCCGATCGATAACCTGCTGGATGCCACTCTCAACAAATTTGTTGTAAGATTGCAACTGCTGATTGACCAAAGTGTTCACACGGTAATACGACTCTACTAGACCTTCTACCATAAACCCACCAAAAAATTATTCTAAATTACTCGATTACTACCCGATAAGCGGTATATTTGCTTGTGCCGTCATTTCGCTCGATTTTGATTACATCTCCTGCCTGTGCCTTAAGCGCAAGCACTGCAGGATCAGTAGAATAAAATTTAGGAAGCTGGCTCGAATTGATAGAGAATTCACTAAGGATCTTATTTTTTTCACTGGCTCCAAGAACCTTCATTTGAGGCATAAGATTGTGAGACAAGACGTCGACTGTCGGGGCATTTTCTTTCTTTTTCTTCAAGCTAGCACCACCACTACCGAATAGAGAATTAAACTTATTTGGAAATGTTTATAAATGAGCGCTTTTGGAAATCGCAGCTGACCTGACAGAGATCTCGCTAGGCCGTATTGAACGCATATGGGATACATAATTAGGACAAACTAATTTCATTGCATCAGAGATTTGCGCATTTACCCTGAGGAAATCTACTCCTGCATCGTACGCTGCATCCATTTTTTCAACCAGTTTTTGACTGAGCCTGACTATGGCTACTACATCTCTTCCAAATGCATTGCCCATTGGCAAACTGGAGTGTGTCCTAAGTTCCTGGGCAGAGAGTTGGGCGTCTCTTGCAGTTTTGAGTATCGTATTGCCCTTTAAGGCTGCGAGAGCTGCGATGAGCTGTTTGCTGGCCTCAATCAGGCGATCAAGATGGAAAGTATCAGAAACCACAACAACCTCAGGTGCGACAGAAATACCAAAACAAGGACAACTCCTATCAGGCAGAGGGAAGTACCCGGAAGCACCTGAATAGCGAATATCCCGATTGTAAAGATAGCCTAATTCTCTTAAGGCGAACAAAATAGCGCGGTCTTTAGGGGCAGCTACTTCGCAATATACACTAAGATCATACTCCCATCCCTTTTTTTCGGTAGAGCTGCTCCCACTACTGGAGGTTACTGCCAGTCGTTGCCTAAAACCAGATGATCTTGGCTTATCAACAAGAACTGGAAGATTAGTATGTGGGTTTTTTCCGCAATCAACAAAGCCTGCTTTTTTCAAAGCAACTTCAATTTGTCCAAATCTTTCGGCATTAAATACGATTCGTCTTTGAACTGCCATGACAGTGATTAGTGTTAGCTCATGCTTTTAAATGAATCTTTCGAAGAGTCTTGATGTTTGTAAAATAAGTTTTTGAATCAGTCTGAATCGATTTTTGTTTGATTATCCTGTGCCAAATTAATTATTTGGCATTGACCGTCGTTACGGTCAATTATGGAAAATTTAAGAAATTTTCCATGGCACAACTATGTCCTTGAAAGCAGCGGCTTTCAAGATGTTGTGAAACTACGGTTTCACGACTGTCCAAAAACTCGCGGAGTTTTTGGGACACAGTCAAAAAGCTTTTCAGCTTTTTGCCATCCTCAACCAACTGAGATAAAGCTTCTGAAACAAAATCGGAGAAACTTACTTGGTTGAGTATATGCCGAACTAATAATTTGTTGCTGAGACTTCTCCTCTTAAATAGGCCCGATTTTCATAAGATTTATCGTGGCTGCCGGGAGCAGCAAATCCGACGTTTTGAACTAAGAAGGATATTTGTTGCCTTCCGTTAGTAAAAGAAAAATCAATAAGACCTGCTGAAACTGCGACAATACCAAATTCGTTTCCTTTAGCAGTTGGAGGAGCGCAACCAACACCCATTAGTGCCCGATCATCGCCACTGCGAGGGCCAAGCATACCATCCACATATTTGATCGATAAGCCGCCAACAGGTCTTGGAGTTGTAGTAAACCATCCTTCCACAGGAGTTCTTGCAGAAGGTGGGACCTCGCAGATTTGACCAGGGTTGTAATTCGGATTGGGAGCTTCGCATCCTCCTAATAAGGGAGCGAAACTGGTTATTGCAGCAACAAAAGGCAATGAACGAATTCCGAAACTTCGAGTCAAACTTTGACTCAGTCTTTGACGAGCAGTTTGTGTCATAGTGATACTTGT
Organism: Microcaldota archaeon; assembly: GCA_016212505.1. Classification (GTDB taxonomy): domain Archaea; phylum Micrarchaeota; class Micrarchaeia; order Anstonellales; family Bilamarchaeaceae; genus Bilamarchaeum. The sequence continues at coordinate 8,506 of JACRGB010000011.1, read as the reverse complement.
TGCAGAGTAGTGTTTTTAAAGATTGATTTGTCACTTTTGTGTTTTTTGACTGCTCACTTTATTTTAAGATTGCACAGCAATTTTAATTCTTGGCTCATTAAATTAGATCATGATACTCGTAGTCGACAATGGTTCTCAATATACCCATTTGATAAAGCGAAATTGCCGCGATCTTGATTTTGAGGCAGAGATAGTCAATTCCAAAGCCAAATACATACACCGCGAAATCGAAGTAAAAATAAAAAATGCGCAAAAGATAATTTTATCTGGTGGCCCAAGCTCGGTCTATACCGATCCGCCAAATCTTAGCTCGCAGATTTGCAATATGCTAAAAGAAGGAATGCTCGAAACCCCAATACTTGGAATCTGCTATGGCCAGCAGATGATAGCGTATATTTTTGGAGCAAAGGTTGCAAAAGGAAAAAGCGCAGAGTATGGGATGGGAGAACTTACTGTTGATGATGAGGACATACTCTTTAAGGGGCTGCCTAAAAAATTCAGGGTATGGGTATCTCATTTTGATGAAGTAAAGGAATTGCCAAAAGATTTCATAAGGCTGGCTCACTCGGAAACTTGTGAAATAGAAGCGATGCGGCACAAAACAAAACCAATTTTTGGGGTGCAGTTCCATCCAGAGGTTTGGCACACTGAAAACGGGGAAAAGATAATTGAGAATTTTTTGAAATCCTGATTTGACTGTGTGTGCGCAACTACCTATAACTAGAACCAATATTTATACTCTTTACTACATCTTCCTGGTCAACAAAGTTATATTTTGCAGAAACAAACTTATCAAAAAACCGCTCTTTCTTATTCATTGCAGAGGGGGCCTCGAAAAACTTCTCATATCCAGACCAAAGGAAATACCAGCTCAGGGTGGAAAGTATCATTAATGGGAGCTGGGTCTCAAACTGGGGCACGGTAAATACAAGAGCGGCAATCGCCATGCCGCCACCAATCCTAAGTATGCCTTCGCGCCTTGCCTTGTACGTTTCTTTGCGCAGTTTGGAGAGGGAAGAGGTGAAATGGTCCTTTATCCTCTTTCTGATCAGGTTCTCGGTTTTTTCCGAGCGCAAGGATTTTGGTAAAGTGAAGGTGATTACAAAATCGCCATGGCGGTTTTCTGTATAATGCCTTTTGAGCTCCCGCAGGAAATCTTCGGACATCAGACGGATAGCATAGGGCGATGGGTCAAAGTCAGAAAAAATATCATCATAGCCATCAAGTGCAATGCTAACGCTTTGTAGTACACCTGAAACAGAGACCCCATCATATTTCTTCTGCTCTTCCATGAGAATGAACCTAAGGTCGAATATTTATAATCATTAGCAGAATGAAACCCACATGGGAATCATATACATTATCCGCCATGCACAGAGCATTGCAAATAAAAAAAGGATTTACAACTCGAATTTGAATAAAGATGAGGGGCTCAGCGACCTGGGTAAAAAACAGCTCAAGGCATTAGTAAAACTGTTCAAAAGTAAAAGAACGATGAGAATTAGCGTCATATATTCCAGCCCGTTTCCAAGAGCAATCCGAACTGCACAGGCAATTGCAAAAGCGACAGGAAGCAAAATGGAGATCACTGAAAGCTTCAGGGAACTTGATTGCGGGGGCTGGGACGGAAAAACCGAAAAAGAAATAATGGAAAAATTCCCGGAAGCCTGGAGCGGATGGCACAATGATCCGGAAAACAACCCGATACCGGGGGGTGAGAGCCTTTTTGAAGTGCAGGCAAGGGTGATGCCGGAATTTTTGAAAATAGCAAAAAGGCACAATGATGGGCAGATAATCATCGTAACACATTATTGTGTTTTGAATGTGATATTATGCTCATTAATTTCAAGCCTGGGAAATTTCAGGTGCTTTGATAGTGGAAATGCAACTATAGCAAAACTAAAAATGAACAATGTCCCGCGGTTGGAAGGGTATTGCCGAGCGGAAGAATTATAAGAATTGAAATTTAGGAGAAGATCATGTTTGCAATAATCGGGGGAACGGGATTTTATAAGTTGGGGAAAAGGGTTGAGGAACTGGATGTCCTGACCCATTATGGGACTGCAAGACTATCCGTAGTATCATTTGCTGGAGAAAAAATAGTTTTCATTCCTCGCCATGGTGAAAAGCACGAATTACCCCCACATAAGATAAATTATAGGGCAAATATAGCTGCGCTAAAGAAAATCGATGTTAGGGGGGTCATTTCAGTCTACTCAGCCGGAGTGATCTCGAAATACAAACCAGGGGATATGGTAATGCTCGATGATTTTATCGGGCTATGGACGCCAATAACTTTTCATGAGGATTTTTTTGGGGGTATGAAGCACGCGGATTTCAGCTCTCCTTTTAGCAAGGAGCTTGGGGAAAAAATACAGGAAGTTTCATCAGTAGGGAAATTGGGCCTGAAAAAAGGCGGAATAATTGCAACGACTCCTGGCCCAAGGTTTGAGACAAAATCAGAAGTGAAAATGCTCAGGAAAATGGGGGCAAATCTGGTCAATATGACTGCAGCTTATGAGATGAGCTTGCTTGGGGAAGCGGAAATTGATTTTGCTGCAATTGCAGTTGCAAGCAATTATGCTGCCGGCATTTCAAAAAAACCGCTGAAGGCAGAGGAGACCTTGCAGGTGATGGCAAAAGCCAAAACCAAGGTCGAAAACCTCATCAGCGGGGTTTTGGAAGAAATTAATTACAGTGAACCGCTAAAATAACGCGGTTCACTACTAGCCAACCAACCTCACAAAGTATTGCCCAGAAGTTGCATTACTTTGTTGGTTGGCTATAGCTTTTTAATCAGAAGGCAGAACATATTTCTTATTAAGCCTCAGTAACTCAGTTTGTTTTTGCTAATTTTTTGCCCAAAGCAAAAAATGCAAAAACGAGTGCAATGGTAGAGTGCCTCTCTTGTAAACTTTCGAAATTGGAGGAACAGTTTTGGTCCACCTTTTTCCAAAAGGTGGAAGGAGGAAGTCGGGAGTTCAAATCTCTCCTGAGGCTTTGATAATTTTGGAGATGATTTAGTATGAAAATCAGTGAATTAAGTCCAGGAACTGGAAAAGTTGAAATAGAAGCAGAAGTTGTTTCAATCGAAACACCAAGGGAAATAAATAAGATGGGCCGAACCCTCAGGGTGGCAAACGCAGAGCTAAAGGATGATAGCGGAACCATTTCGTTAGTCCTTTGGAATGATCAGATAGATAAGATAAGTTCCGGAATGAAAGTAAAAATAGAAAACGGCTATGTCAACGAATGGCAGAGCAAGCCGCAGCTCACTTTGGGAAAATTCGGGAAATTAACACCGCTCTAGCTTCAGGGCCCCTAGTTTCCTAGCTTATCTCTATTTTCCCATTTTCGTTTTTTACAGAAACAGTGCCACTAATTGATAGAGGACCATCAACTTCGCACGCAATTTCCTTGACAATTGAGTAGTTCCCATAAGCAAATCTTATCAGCGAGCTTGGTTTGTCATATTTCACATCAATTGTGACTGGCGGATTAGATGGTGAGAGTTCGACTTTCCTGATATTTCCGCTGCCCAGGGCGCAGGTCTCGGAAATAGCATCGTATAGTGTTAATGAAGCGGAAGTAAAGCGGATCGATTCATAAGAATTATTCGCATAATTTTTTATAGCAAAAAGTGCACCTATGGATAAGGATAAAAGAATAAGAATGATCAGCCAGAGCATCAGATACTCAACAGTTATTTGGCCTTTTATCGCAACCCCCTCTCAATTCTGTTTACCGTTTCCTGTTTTCGTGTTTCGGGTTTCGAGTCCCGGATTTTGTTCCCCGATCCCGAATTCCGATCTCGAATTACAAAATATTAATGAATCATCTTATGTAAGAAACATGGGTGTTTCCGGATTCGAACTCGCTCATGCTCTTCTGGATGTCAGTCTCAACTTTCTTAATGACTTTCTGGCTTTCTTCCACGCGCTCATCAAGTTTCTTGAGGTTTATCGGGATTTCGAGGTATTTAGAAAGGAACTGGACTATTTGCCTTGCCGATGCAGTATCGACATAGCCGCCATGGGTCTCACCCATTATGCACGAGCCTTCAAGGCCCTTTAATTTCGAAAGCGAAGGAAGCAGGCCTGCAGCACCGACGATAGAGCCGCGTGCCTCGCCAAAAATCACTCCGAATTTTTTAAGGCGCGTCCGCATCTTCTCTGAAGTTGCAACTGCAAATATCCTCCGGTGTGCATTTATTTTCCCGGTACTATATCCACCTACGGTAAGAATTTCCTTGATCCCAAGATTCTGGGCATAATCAATTATCGCACCAGCCACTTCATATTGCCCGACCGAGCTCATTGCCTGGATATCCCCGAGCAAAATAAGCACATCATGTTTTTTTCCTCGATAAACGAAAAAACTATTCCTAATCAGCCTCATGCCGCCCTTTTTAGTCATGAAAACCTGATGGGGAAAATGGGGGGAAACCAATATCGAGGTTTTTTTTGCCTTTAGTTCCTCAACCAGATAGCGGCCCACAACCTGGCCGATAAGGCCGATTCCCGGAAGGCCGGTAAGAAGAACACCGTTCTTGAATTTTTTTTCTTTTAATTTTTCAATTATAGTTGTTTCCTTCATAGGATAAAACCTCTAAGCGAAACCTCTAAAATATAGCTGCAATGCATCAATTTTGCAATGCGTCGGAGAAGAGATCATACTCCGAACTTAACTTTTCTCCGATAATCACCATACCAGTCATTGGGATTGAACCTTGCTGGATGGGCAGATAATGTCGAGCCGCCGCAGTGCTCATCAGTTAGTGTATAGCTCGAACAACTCTGGCAGAAGCGCATCTTTTTCATAAGCAGTCAGAGCCTCTCGGACCGAAAGTCACAGTTGTTTTTCGCAGCGAAGTCTTTTATATGTTCCAATACCCCGAGCATCTTTTTTTCTCCGGACTTATAATCAGGTGCAGTGATCGAGATTTTATAACGCGGGGCACCAAGATAATGCACAGCTGCACCGCTAATCTTAAGCGCTTTTTTTATTACTTCGACGCCTTCAGCAGAATAGCAGGTCAAATGGGCAATTGAATCAATGTTCACAACTGGCTTTTTGATATTTTTCTGGGCGATTTCGAGTATTTTTTCCTTGAGCAGTTTTGGCAGGTCGATTTTGGCGAGCGCATCTTCCTTTAGGCTAACTTCCTTAAAAGCGCTATAGATATCCCCGAATTCATTTTCGAGTTTTTCCCGTGCGCTTTTGGCATCACCAGGAGTTAGTGAAGAATCTTTTACGGCAATTTCAAATAATTTTTCCCCGCGTTTTTCGGTCTGGACCAATTCGAGCTTTCTTTTCTTTTCTTCTTCGCTGACCCTTTTTATAGAAACGTCAACCTGGTTCTTTTCACGGTCCACATGATGTACCTTGACCACATACCTTTGGCCTTCAGAAAGGAATTCGTGGATATTTTTTATCCAGCGCGGGGCAACTTCGGAAACATGGAGGAATGCTTCTAGGCTCCCATATTCAGTAAGGGTACAAAATGCACCATAAGGCAGTATCTTTTTGATTACTGCAAGAACCAGTTCATCCTCATCCGGAAGTTCAACCACTGGGGCAGTCACCTTACTTCAGTTCCTCGACAACTTCGCCCACAATTGCAGCGGTTGCGCCTGTTGCATGAGATAATGGCGCCTTGCAGCCATTGCAGTTAACCAATGAAGTTGCGTGGCTGAACATTGTTTGCTCAGATCCGCATTTGCATTTAACTTTCAAAAATTTACCTGACATTTATCAATCACCGTTTTATCATTCATTAATTATTAGGTTTTGAATTCTAATTTCTTGGTTGTCCTTCCGCCTATAACGCGTTCCTGTTTCTTATTGCATGCAGAACACTGAAGCACGATTTTCTGGCGTTTTCCCTGCTTTTTAACAGTTTTTTCGCCTGCCCTCTTGCTTCCGTGGCCTGTAAGGCTGCGTGCGTGAGCCCGGTTTCCTGCTGCCATTGACCGCGGCCTTCCCTTACTGACATGCTTGCATTTGTGCATCTTATGGGCACGGCAAAATGGACAATATGCATTTATTTCTTTTGGAAATTTCATTATCAATCACCATTCGTTAACATCAAGTTCAGTTGTTTTTTCGTTAGATATTTTCTGCCATTTTCGATTTTAAAAGCCATTCCACTTCGCTAAGCGGAAGGTTCGCTTCATCACCGGACTTGAACGGGCCATATAAATTATTATCAAGGCCCTTATATTGCGCAATATCCTGCAGCAATTTTATTCGCCGGGAATTAATTTCAGCAGAATCGTTGTCCCAGGCTTCTTTTATTGAAGTCCGGTACTTATTTAATATCGAAGATAACTCTTTTAACATTTCCCTTTCCTCTTTGGTGAGCCCGGTACCGGCGGTTTCGCCCCGGACAGCCATCAAAACGATCTTTTCTTCCCGTTTGGTTTGTATGCTCAGGACGATTTTTTTTATATTTTCATATTCTTTTATTGCAAGAAGGGACTTTGATGAGAAGGCAGTTAGGTTTTTCTTGGATAGTAGGTCTGCAACAGATTCATAAAAATCATCAGATAGGACTACTGCGCCGGAAAACTCCATTTCTTTCCGTTGAACGTCCCTAAGATCAGAATAGCCAACCATTCGATTGCACCCTCCCCCTCCCTAATTATTCGGCCTGCCAGTTGCTCGCCTTCTACTTATGAACAGTTGCCTTTTTATTTTTTCTGGCCCTTTTCTGATTTTGCAGGTTTTGCGGAGCCGGCTTCTTTCTTAGCTATCTTACCCGCTGCCTTAGGGGAATTGCCACCCGCCTTAGCGCCAGAACCTGCATCAGATTTTCTAGCAACTGCAAATTTTTTCTTATCCTTAACGCCTTTTTCCTGGTCTAATGAATCTTCTTCCAGGGGCATTGCAACAATTATCCCTTCGGACTGTACCTTTGGTTTCTCAGGCGCCTTAACCGAAATTGCCTGGACCCTAGGTTTCTCTTTTTGGGCAGCAGCAGGCTCTTCGGAGGTTTTTTCGGGTTCCTGCAGCGGAATTTTTTCGGTTTGCTCTGATTTTTCGGAGTTTTCTGATTTTCCGGATTTTTCCCGCTCTTTAGGCTTTTCAGCTGTTCCGAAAGCTGTTTCGGGCCGTTCGCCTTGCTTTTCCAGTCCATCTTCATTCATTGGTCTTGCATATTTTATTTCGGGCTTCATATCCTTTAGTTTCTCCTTCTCTTTCCTTTTCTCGACCGCAAGGGCCCCAATAACATTTGCGACAATATATTCGAGGATGGATTTCTTTTTGGATTTTGTCTGCTCCTCTACCTTTATGGCAGGGGTAATTGGGGCCGGGCCGCCACCATAATAATCAGTCTTATCTTTTTCAGCCTGGATACAGGAGCTGCATAATTTCTTGCCATTAAACATAAACCCTGAACCGCCAAGCCCCTTTCCGCACCGCTCGCAAACTCCCCCGAGTGAACTTGCCGAGCCACCTGCAACTCCCCCAACCCCGCTTTCCCTGCGCTGGGCATCACGTAAGTCCATCAGGCAGTTAGGGCATGTCCACTGGCCATTAAACTGCTGTAATTCAGTTGAAGGAAGATAGGTCCTGCATCTCCAGCAGGGTTTGTTCAGCCCGTAGAAAATACAAGAAGTACAGTAACTCATTCCATCTGCGCCATATTGCATTTCGCCTTCTGCGCCACACCTTGTGCAATTACCCACGGATAAAAATTGCAGGGAAGGTTAATAATTTAGCAGGGGAATTTGATACGAAGTCACAGGAAATCTGGATGGGGATTACGTTGGAAATCGAATACACTAAAAATGGGATCAAACTGGACAAAGTTCTCTCAATAATTGACAGGTTTACCTTGGATTTTATTAAAATATTGGATAGGCTGGATATCAAATATGTTTTGATATCCGGTTATGTGGTACTTTTATTCGGCCGGCAAAGGATGACCGAAGATATCGACATCTTTCTGGAGGAACTTGATAAAGAGCGGCTGAAAGGCCTCTTTGATGCACTTGAAAAAGACTGGTGGCTTATCAATGCCCGTTCTTATAAAATGGCTAAAATGCTTTATGGAGAAGGATCTGCCTGGCGCGCTGCAAAAAAAGATACAATTGCACCAAATATGGAAATGAAAAATTTGCAAAATTTTTCAGCATCGGAAATCCGATAGGATTTACGATACAATAAAAAAACCAAAATCCGAATTCGATTTTCTTTCACTCGCTAAGTCTCTGGAGGTCACGCTTAACAAAAAACACAAAATAAAAATATCCCCGTTGGAGCTTCAGATAGCATATAAGCTCTTTTTAGGATCGGATAAGGATTTCGAAGATGCGAGATGGCTCTATCGCATTTTCAAGGGCAAAATAAAAAGGGAAACTATATGACATCCTCCCCACCCTAAAGGGTGGGGTTTCCTTTTTTGGGATGTCAAAAACTCACAAGAGTTTTTTGTACTGATTGATTTTGCACATATTTTCTTACAGTCTTCAGATCAACATCACTAACCGTCCTGAAGAAC
>JACRGB010000010.1 GCA_016212505.1 Microcaldota archaeon | reverse complement strand
TGAGCTTTTACGAATTCTTAATGAGAGTAATAAAAACTTATTTTTATAATAAATTAGGCACTAGTAAATTTCAGCATATTGAATTTTATCCCGTTAAATCAGAAAACACTTTTTCAACACTGGGCGCGGAAATGAACCGGGAAAACGTTTATATACCCCCCGAACCCCTAAGATCTTCTTATAATTATAGTATATATCTAAGGGGTTTTGCAATGGAAACAGGAAATAAGCGTATGGACGGATACAAAACCGACCTGAGGATACAGTTGGGGGTTTTGCAATGAAGGAAAATGAAATAAAGTTGGATGAATCGGGTTTTGAGGAAGTAACAGAAAGCAAAACAGGCAACACGGAACAAACACAGGGGAGCGGAAGAAAACCTGATTTTAGGATCGTCCAGCCTGATCGCGACAAGAACGGAAATGCAGTATACCTGAATGTCGGTGGGATGTGGAAAAACGTTTCATCAAAAGGTACTGAATTTTACACTTTACGGATCGGGCAGCTCAAGCTGTTAGTTTTTGCTAATAATAAGTAAATGCGAGTGATCGCAATTGCGGTCGAGATGAGAAATGGTGAATAATATGGTGAAAGAAAAAGAAGTAACTGAAGAAAAGAAAAAGAAATATTATAAGGAATTAGAAGATTTGCCGGGAATAGGCGAAGTAACAGCAGAACGATTACGTGCCAAAGGATTTGGTGAATTTTCAGCAATAGCAGCAGCTTCACCGCACGATTTGGCTGAGGCAGGCGAATTTGGGGTTGAAAGCGCCAAAAAGGCAATTGAAGCAGCCAAAGAAGCAGTAGAGGTTGGGTTTGAAACTGCGGATTTGGTTTTCGAGCGAAGAAAAAGCATCACAAAAATAAAAACTAATTCAACTGCCCTTGATGAGTTGCTTGGCGGTGGGATAGAAACCATGGCCATTACAGAAATGTACGGGAAATTTGGGAGCGGAAAATGTGTTTCTAACGATACACCATTAATCTATTTCAATTCAAGCAAAGCGCACATAGAGGATATCGCTTATGTATATGAAAAATACAAAACTAGCGAAAGCCAGAGTGAAGAAGGTTTTGTGTCTAAACCATCAAGAGACGTGTTTGTACTTAGTATAGATAAAGAAGGGAACATGAGTAAGAAAAAAATAATTGGGCTATACAAGCAAAAAACAGATAAAATACAATACGTAAAAACTAACCGTGGAACTGAATTGAGATTAACGGAGCAACATCCACTTATGACGCTAAATGATCAAGGTTTGCAGTGGAAATCAACTGGCTTGCTAAATGAAGGGGAATATATTGGCACTATGAAAGTCAATTACGAATCGGAATCAGAAATAACAACTGATGATGCATATTTCCTTGGATTATTTGTTGCTGAAGGCACATCAAACCCACTTAGTATCACTAATTTTGATGAAAAAATAAATCATAAGTTACATAACTACATCAAAAAGAAGTTTGGAAGAGAGGCCACCTTCACCAGACATAATGGAAGAACACTTCTGTTCAAAGACACACAGAAAATCCTTGGTGATTTATGTCAAACCAATTCTGCAACAAAATTCATTCCAGAATCAGTTTTGAATGGTAACATTGAGATCCAACGTGCTTTCCTTAGTGGATACGTTGATGGAGATGGTTTTGTTTCAAAGTGTCCTGAAATGACTACAAAATCAAAAAAACTTTCCAATCAACTTTCATACCTGCTATCAAGACTCGGAATTGAATGCACCATAACCAGGAAAAACATCAAAGGAAATACGTTTTATCGGGTTTTTGTGCCAGAACAGAGAAGTAAAATTCTTTATACAGAAGCTTTGGTTTATTCAACAAAAGAATTATCAAAGTTGAAGAATGGGGAAATACACACTAATGGCCAGGGTAAATATGGAATCCCTTCTGGACCGGTACGGCAAATAATTAAAAGATTACATAAAAACCTTTCTGGTGCACGAAGACGAAAAATGAGTGGGACTAAGAGAGAACTTGCACAAGGAAAATATTTTTCACTCTATTTCAACTACCTGGCAAGAGATCCGGCCTCAAATGTTATGACGAAAGAAACATTGGCATTGCTTTTGGATTTTTACGATGAAAAAGTTGAAATTCTTCAAAAATGGCAAATAGAATTGAAAAAACCAACACAAGAAAAAATATTGGGATCCCTAAAAGAATTGCCTTTCGAATCGAAAAAGATTGGGGCCAGATTAGGTTATAGTAGTATAGAAAACTACATAATTAGGAATAAAATTCCGCAGGAAACGGTAGTAAGATTAGGTGAAATACTTGGAAGTATGATAGATGAAGTTTTGAATAACGAGCAGCTGAAAAAGGACATTAAGACGCTAAAAATCTTATATGAAAAAGACTTTTCATGGGAGAAAATAATGGTCAAAAAAACTGAGCCTTACGGAGATTACATCTACGATGTAGAAATTGAGGATAATCATAACTTTATAGGGGGATTCAAGCCAATGCTCTTACATAATTCTCAACTAGGTTTCCAACTCACAGTGAATGTCCAAAAACCAGTAGAAGAAGGTGGATTGGGCGGACAGGTGCTTTTTGTTGATTCTGAGGCAACCTTTAGGCCAGAAAGAATTGTGCAACTGGCTGAAGCACAGGGAATGGATCCTGAAAAAGTCCTAAAAGGGATACATGTTGCAAGGGCAGAAAATAGCGATCATCAGATACTTTTGATTGAAAAATCTGAAGAGTTGATCGAGAAAAATAACATAAAATTAATTGTTATTGATTCTTTGACATCACATTTTAGGGCAGATTATTTAGGACGAGGAGCACTTAGCGAAAGGCAACAGAAACTGAATAAGCATGTCCACGAACTTCAGAAGTTGTCTGAGAAATTCAACCTGGCAGTTTATGTAACCAACCAGGTCATGGATAATCCAGGGATTCTCTTCGGAGACCCGACAACTCCAATTGGCGGCCATGTTCTTGCGCACATGTCGACCTATCGTCTTTACGTCAGAAAAAGCAAGGAAGATAAGAGAATTGCAAGGTTAGTTGATTCTCCAAATATGCCGGAAGGCGAAGCGGTCTTCAAAGTAACGATGAAAGGGATTGGGGATTAATTTTTATTTTCTTTTTAATTTATTTTTTCTTCTTCCTTAATTTCAGTTCACGAAGCCTCACCAAAATAAACATTTATAATCACTTTGTAAACATTCTACTTTTATGGATGCACGAGTTTTAGCTACGACAGTTGGAAAAGTTAGGCTTGTTGGAGAACCACCACAAGGAGCGAACAGATCAATATTTCTCGCATCAAGAGAAAGATTTCCTTTTGGCCGGATTATGGAACCTGAAGAGTTGGATAGAAACGGGTTGAGACCACGAGTACGCGAAGGCGAAAATGTAGTAAAGGCCAGAGTCATAGGTACAGTTGCTTTAATGCTAAATCCAATAATGGCAGTAGGAGCAAATAGCCACGGCCAGCGAAATGGTGAAGCGGGAGAACAAAACTTTTTTGTAAATGCAGTTTCACCAGCGTATGTAGAAGTGCCAGGCGAAACCGTGCAGGGCGTCACATATGGATTGGACAGACATCAGGTTTCTTTTAGCTCGGTAACAGAATTACGGGTATCTACCCAGTCCTTAGAACCGGTAATGAGGATCAGTGTAAGTGCTCAGATGGGCAAGGAAGATGACCTTCAGTGCGATATTGGGCTAATGCACGCAGCGCGAACAACAGTCGGTGGAGTCTACGAACTGACTGACCTAAGTAGCGGCAGGACTCTTTCTGGATTAATTGAAATGAAACAAGCACGATTTACTCCAGATGCCCAGTCAGGTGAGCGAAATAGGTTAGAACTTGATTTTAACAGCGCATTATTAAGAGTAAGTTTTATTTCAGAAGCTTAACTTGGATTTGCTTTCGGTTACTTTGTTTTTTCTTCTTTAGTCGGCCCTTCCACCCGCCCCAGTTTCCTAAACGTTTTTCCTTCTTCTTTCTTTTCTTTCTGCTGTTGATAAAGGTAAACTCCAGCAGCAGCAAGGACCGCAATACCGGCAAGCCCCAGTAAGAGCATATTATTGTCCTTCTTCTGGTTAGGGGCAAGTTCATCTGAAATTAAGCTTGCCGACCGAAGGGCATTGACATAATCACCGGCACTTACGAGCGATTTCATTTCGGTTAACTTTGCCCCTAAAGCTGCTTTCTTCTGCTCATCGAAATTACCTTCTGCAATCATTTTTTCGAAAAGCACGAGCTTTGTCTCGCTTTCTTTTTTTAGCACCGCCAAAGTATCAGCCATTTGCCTTGCACTTTTGTTTAAGACAGACATTTTAGCCCAGAAAATATTGCTATCCTTACTAAGTGCTGCATTGGCGTCATTTATCTGGGTATCCACTGTTTTTGGATTAACAACAAACATGCTCTCGAACGGAGTTCCTTTTGCACGCGATAATTGTGCAGAGTAAGCTGCAGAAATACTGTTGGCATCGCTTGTAAGTTGGTTTAGTGCAGTTTTCTTGGTTGCTGGATCATCGCCATGAAGCACTTTTTGAGCTGCGACAAAAGCACGAACAGAATTAAGTGCTACTTGGAGTGCAACTGCATCTTTAGGATCATTGCTCGCATCCAGGCGGTTGTAGTCAGAATCAAATTCAGAAAATTCCTTTGGAATAACCTTATCAAGAAGGTAGTATGTCTCGCTAAGGTCCACATACTCCTTGTGGCCATCTTTTTTGAAGGCAGTTATTTGTTTTGAAACCCAGTTCTGGTCGATTTTTGAAAGAGTGTTAACTTTCTCTTCAAGGGAAAGGACTTCAAGTGAGGAGAGTGTTTTTTCCAAAACAGACTTGCGGGCCGAGAACTGGTCGATGATGGTCCCGCTGGTGTTTGCCGAGGATAGCGCACCATCAAGCGAACCAATTTCGCCAACTACATAGCTTCTGAGTGCGGAATATTTATTTTCAAGTGCAGCGTTCTTTTTCCCTTCATTTTGCATTAATGTGCGCGCAATCTCTACTTCCCTTAGTGCTTCCTGCGCGTTTCCTGTATCAAGGGCAGTTTGCGCTGCAGTGATATGCGAAAGCGGATCAGGTTGGGGATTTGCAGCTTTTAGCTGGTCAATTTCGTTCTGGACAAAGGCAGGAGTATTTTTTATCTTATAAGAAACACGGATAATAGTGGCATGGTCTTTGGTAAGCCCGAAAACCCGGGCAGAGTATTTTGAATCAGTGACCTTTTTCTCGTTTTTTATTGCCTCCCAGGTAAGTGAAGTGAGATGGAAATCACTTACGCTGCTTCCGTTTTCGACATCGGCAAATATATCTACATAATCAAGGTCGATCCGCGGGGTGATGGTTATGTCATAGTCCAATGAGCTTGTGGTCCCTATCGTGTACACTTGCACATTGCCGGCAGTTTCAGTGTATGCATCAGTAATCTTATAGCTGGATGAGAGAGTGTGCTTGCCCTCTTTTAATGGACCAATAGAATTTGGATACGCCCGCCCATCTACGGAAATTTCTCCATTTACCGGAGCCTCGAGGCGGGCAATATCATAATCAAGATTGAATGTTATGTTTTGCTGAACGCGCGCGAGTGAGTTCCCAACCCCATAAGCGCTTGTAGCTGTTTTGTCAGTGTGGGAGATTACTTCTTTTTTGCTTATGATGACCCTTCTTTGTTCAAAAGGTGCTACATGGTCAATTATCAGCGTCAGGCCTTTGCCACTTGAGCGAAGCTGCGAAATGCCTTCTGCGCCTTGCAGGATGTTAGAATAATCAAACACAACCAATTTATCGAGGGTTATTGGCACCGTCACCTTGTTGGCCGAATATTCCCTTGGGTTTTGCAAAATAACATCCACAGTCAGTTCGGTTGGTTGGTCAAGCGCAACCAGGCCGGTAAGTACTTTGGTATTAACGGACATTTGGTTTGCGATTACTGAGTCAATAGCCAGGTTGGCTTCATCTTCGATTTTTACGTAGTTTGAGGAAAGGGTTTTGAGTTTGCCTATGGCATTTGGATAATCTATTGCCCCGCTTTTTAGGAATACGCCTTTCTCAGCATTAGCCATTTCGGTATAGAGGTCAGAAAGTGCAGGGCCGCCCGCACCAAGCTTATCCATTATTCTTGCCCGGGTGGAAAGAAGATCATCATCGTACTTTATTCTGGCTTTGTCGATTATTGTTGCAATTGAATCAGTGAGAGTACTTTGAACTGCGGATTTTAGATTGGCTTCTAAAGCATAATAGGTTGCATCTTCGGCAACTACATTTATCTCATCTCTTTTTGCATTATCGATGAGCCGCTTAAACTCAGCCAGGGAAACCGTATTAGTAAGTTCAGTGCCTCCATTAGGGTTTCTTGCTGCGCGCGCCTCAGCAGCAGCCTGATAGTAGTAACGGAACTGGTAGCCAATGAGAGTTTCTTGGTCGCCTTTTTTAAGATCAGCTATCGCCTCTGAATAAAATTTTGATGATTCTGAGTTTGGCTTGCTCGAACTAATTTCTTTTGCAGTTAGGTCAATCTCTTCCTGCGCTTCTGTCCTCTGGTCATCTACAGCTACTTGTGCGTTTTTTAGTAATTGATCAAGTCTTGAAGAAAGGGCATCATAGTTTTTGTTTATATCTGCCATTGAAGTTACTGATTTGCCAAGGTATCCCTCAATAGTTGTGCCAGCATATGAAAGATCGGCCTGCACAATCGCTGCCGCGAGCTCTGTTTTTTTGTCTTTGGCAGTGGCAAGATCACTGCTAACTGTATTGAAGTCGCCAGCGTGAAAAGATTTTGGAGCAACGGTTATGAGATTGAGTCTCTGATTATCGAGATTTGTAATTTTTACCTCAACTTCTTTTTGAGTAGAGATGGAATTTGCGTGGAGGGACTTGAATTCGGATTCAGCTTCTGCCTTCGATTCGGTGAGTTTTTTACTTATTCCACCATATGAAGCGATAGTGCCATTCTCGCCCCATATATAGGACATCGAAGTGGAATATGCAGACATATCCGGAAGCGGTTTGAGAAGACCAATTGAAAGATTCGCATCGTTATTTTTGATAAAAACAGGGAGCCCGGATATGGAACTCTCATTTAACTGGTCGATAAGCAATTTGGTTGAAGAACAATATTCATTTCCTGAATGGGTGTAAGCCCGATCGCAAAGCCCGGTGAAAACTAATTGCTGATAGGCGGTTTTGCCTCCTGTGATTGTTGATTGGGCAATGGCTTCACTTGCTTCGAGCGCACTGAGAGAGCTATCAACAGTATAACGCCATTCATTATCATAACCGATACACGCCTGCTGTTGCGCTATAACTTTTGGGATCCGGCAAATTGAAAGAATATAAAAAAACTGATTACGATGACGTATGGCATCACCAACACGGGAATTGGTTTCTCCATCAGCAATTGGAAGTTCAGAAACATGGTTAAGATTCAGAGTATTCAGCGATTTTTCAAAACCGTCGGTATTCCACCACCAGCCCATAGTTGCCTGGCCCAAGACACCTCCAGCACCATAAATATTCGGATTTGTATTAAGCCAGAATTGATCTGTCCACGGCCGCTCAAAACTTACAGAGTGGGTAATTGAAAACAGGACAATTAGCAGGACTAAGAACTTTCTCATTATTCTCATTACGCCCCCGATAACTTATGTGGAGGTTGGCTATTTAAATGATTACTTTACCGCGTCCATATCCGAGTATATGGAATTGAATTCGTCTTTTATGAGGTCATCATTCGGGGATATGGCCAAATCAGGTTGTTTTTGCGATGAGTTGATAGCGGAGGTATTTGAGTTAGTAGTAGCATTTTGAGCCGGCTCGTTCAGTGGGGCAGTAACGGAGATATTTTGGCCGGAATTAGTATTTGGACTATTATTTTGATCAGTTTTGGCTGGTGAAGCACATCCTGCAATCAGCAAGCCACAAACCAAAAATACAGCAAGTAAGATTTTCATTTATTCACCTAGTACCCGGATAAGTATCGTTCCCTTAAGGGACTGCCAATCCTTTTGAATTTCTTTTATTACCGCTTTCTTATCATCAACCGAAGTTGCATTGTTGAATTTTTGTTTCTTTATTTCCATTTTTTCTATGAACGATACGGTTTCATCCTTGGTAAGTATTCCTTTCTCCCAAAGCTCCTCGGATTTTTCTTCCAGGTTGTAAATTCGGAATTTAACGTAGGTAAATACTTTTGCCCGCAAATCATCTACGCAGGTGGAATTATCGCCACAAGCTGACCTAAGTGAAGAAAGGTTGGTGAGATCGTACATTTGGGTGAAAAAACACCTATCCCGGTCTTTATCTAGGGAAAGGTGCCGGCATCTTTGGATTACGCTATATGTGGCAATACACTGCCCATAAGCTGAGCCATTAAGCGTGCGGCACTCTTCAGGAAGGAAGAGCAAGTTGGTTTTTGCCTCTTCTTCTGAAATGCTTATCCTGCATGCTATGCGCTCGCGCATTGTTTGAAAGTCAGCGCATTGGAATCTTGTGCCTCCGGGCGTGCCATTTACCGAGTTATTCGAGTTGTTGGTAGAGCCATCAGAGTCTCTAGTTTTCGTGTCGGATATTTTACTGCAGTCGGAAACCGAAAAGACCTTTCCAGCCGATTGAATTGATGAACCGCTTACAACTGCATCATAGCTTGCGGGAGTATTTGGGGTAAAGGTAAAAACACCGCTCGAATCAGTTGTTCCGCTTGCAACAACAACTGGAGAGCGGCCTTGGCTGAGAATGGTTATTTCAACTGAGGCACCGGAAACCGGAGCCCCATCGCCGGAAACGCTTATCGCAACAGGCTGTCCGCTGCACGAACCAGTTAGAAATATTTCAGCTGCTGGTTTTGGCGGACTTGGCGGACCACCCCCGCCGCTGTTACTGCCACCGCTGCCTCCACCTCCGCCACCGGAGACTGCGAATGAGATAAGGGTTAGGGAAGTTAGGGAAAAAAGGAAAAGCAACAGGATACCTAAGTTCATTGATTTCATATTAGCCATTTCATAATCAAAGGTTAAAAACGTTCGGGCAGCCCGCGGACTGATTGCGGAAAATAAGGTAAACAATTAAACTTTTCTTAGTTTAATCTACTTGTGAGATGGGTTTTTGGTATTTTATTATTAGTTCTCCTGTTCGGATGCCTTAGTCAGACGACTAATGAAAATAAGCTTGGAAGCAAATCATTAGACAACTTGTCTGGGAACAAAACGCAAATCATTGAACAACAAAATGAAACAACCGAGAGGGTTGTTCCGTCCAATCATTCGGATTCTGCAGTAAATAAATATGACGTCCTTACAGCGGACACGACATTCCCGGAAATACCCGAATATAATTTTTCAAACATAACAACAATGGATGGAAAGCTCATAATATATTATTTCGACTCGCCTTATTGCCAGGCAGCCATAAGGCTAAGGCCGCAGATGGACCAGCTGAAAAGGCAATATGGCCCGGATAATTCCAGCATAGTGTGGATGGAATTTGATGTATCGAAACTGGAGGGGTACCTGGCATATGGGGAATTTGCCAGAGAAAAGGGCACAAATCCCCTACTGGTGGTGACGCCCACTGCCTTGGCAAATGGCACAATTATGGCTGGGATAGAACAGATCAATGGGAGTTTGGAGAGGATATTAGACACTTATAAATCACCAGGGGAAGGAAAGGGGCAGTGAAAGAGGCAGCAAAAGATGAAAAAAATACATTACGATAGCAAATTTGGAGAGATGAAACTCCAGATAGATACTCTTGATGACTTGTGGCATCTGGAGAAATTAATAGCTCCAGGCGAGGAAGTCGAAGGGCAAACAATGCGCACCCACAAGGTAGAGGATCACGAAGAGAAAAAGCACGTTACCATAAAAGTAAAAGTTGAGCGGGTTGAGTTTGCCAAAACTTCAAACAAATTAAGGATACTTGGGCCGATAGTTTCCGGAACTCCTCCGGAATTTGTTCAAGTGGGGAAGTATCACACGATAGATGTTGAACCAGGAGATAAAATAAAGATAATCAAAAACTGGAAACAGCACGAAATTAATAGAATAAAGGATGCGGAAAAGGAATCGAAAAAACCAAAGCTGCGGATAATTGTAATGGACGATGAAAAAGCGCTTAATGCTATTCTTAGATCTTTTGGGGTAGAATACGGACCAGAGTTCTATAGTTCAGGAAGTAAGAAAGATGACAAATACGAACAAAAGATGCAGGAATATTTTGGTAAAATAATGGCAGAAATTGAGCGACATGAAGAAAAATTTATTGTGGCAGGGCCAGGATTTGTAAAAGATAATCTGAAGGCTTTCATTTTGAAAAAGAATCCTGAATTAATTAAAAAAATCGTATTTGAAAACGTCAGTTATGCAGAACGTAATGGAGTAAATGAATTAATCAAAAAGGGCGTAATTGAGAAAATAATGGGCGAAGAAAGATTTGAAAAGGAAGTGAAGCTTTTTGAAGAATTGATGGTGGAAGTGCATAAGGATTCTGGTCGGGCGGTTTATGGGATTAAAGAGGTGAAAAAGGCGGCTGAGGCGTACGCGATTTCCCAATTGTTGGTTTTGGATGAGTATTTACGAACGGATAAAGATGCCGAGCAGGTGGTTGATCTTGCTGATAAGAATAAGTCTGAAATCGTAATCTTTTCTTCAGAAGGAGATGCTGGTGCACAATTGAAAGGTTTTGGAAAAATAGCTGCATTACTGAAATTTAAGATCAGGGAGTAGCAGTAGGAACATTTAGCATCCTTTTTATCTGTTTCAGGTAATCATATGATCATGGATAATTTCAAAGTTACCCCTTGGGAAGTCAGCGGCACCATTGATTATGATAAACTAATCAGGCAGTTTGGGGCAACTAAAATAACTGACCAGTTAAAGGCCAGGATGTCAAAGGCTGCAGGCAATGACCCTCATCATATGCTCCAGCGTGATTTTTTCTTTTCGCACAGAGATTTGGACCTCGCATTAAACGACCATGAAAAAGGAAAAGGTTTCTTCCTTTATACCGGCCGGGGCCCAAGCAAAGGAATGCATATTGGCCACCTCATTCCATTGATGTTTACAAAATGGTTACAGGATGCATTCAAAGTTAATCTGTATATTGAAATCACTGATGATGAAAAATTCCTCTTTAGGAGGGAGTATGATTGGAAAGAAGTTCAGAAAAATGCCTACGATAACATATTAGATATAGCAGCGGTTGGATTTGATCCTGATCGGACGTTTATTTTCAAAGATAGCGAGTACATCAAAAACGTTTATCCATTGCTGATGCGAACAGCCCGGAAAATAACAGGATCTACTGTAAAGGCAGTGTTTGGTTTTGATGATTCAACCAATATCGGGCTTTCGTTTTATCCAGCTTACCAAGTAATTCCGGCATTCTTTGAGCAAAAACGATGTCTTATTCCATGTGCGATTGATCAAGACCCATACTGGAAAATCCAGCGCGATGTTGCAGAAGGACTTGGCTTTGTTAAGGCGGCTGCAGTCCATTGCAAATTCTTGCCTCCCCTCCAGGGGATAACCGGTAAAATGAGTTCAAGTGCAGGCAGCGAAACTGCCATTTTACTAACTGATGATGAAAAAACAGTGAAAAATAAAATAAACAAATATGCATTCTCTGGAGGACAATCAACTGTTGAAGAGCACAGGAGGATGGGCGGAAATCCGGATATCGATGTATCATATCAATGGCTAAAAATACTTTTTGAACCGGATGATAGTAAATTGAAGAAAATACATGATGATTACAAGTCAGGGAAGATGCTGACCGGCGAACTGAAGGCAGTCCTTATTGAAAAGATAAATGCATTCCTGAAAGAGCATCGTGAAGCAAGGAAGAAAGCAGAAAAAGACGTTGATAAGTTCATGTACTCGGGAAAACTAGCAAAGGAAATGTGGGAAAGAACTTACGAATAATTACTTCTTATTTATTTACTTAAATGAGTTTAGTTAGTTGAGCTGGCCGGTAGATCTCGCTCTGCGACCAGGAATCGGGTCTTCGCTTTTTCTGCTCCATCGGGATGGTCAGCTACCGCCAGGGATTTATGCTGGAGTTTAACTTGGGCCATATACTGGATCACGGCTTGGACCAGATCTTCGCCATTGATGCCAAGTGCTCTAGCCTGATGCATTATGCTTCTCATATGCGTGGGTGCTATAAAGGCTTCTGCAGGCACCCACCCCACTTCTTCACCAGAATCGATATGTGCTTCTACCCACCAGTAATCATTGCCAAGTAACATCTCTCTATTCCCTACGATTCTAGCAGGGATCCTATTTTTTCTGAGAGCTGCTGCCAATAACGAAGCTGACTCTGTTGAGGTTGCCACCCCAAGTTTCAGGGCATGAAGTGGCGAATCAGTGTATATCATCTCTGGTGGAAAGGGTTGGAACGAAGTTTCTGCTGGTTTTATCATAGTTGCTAATGCCACACGTGCTATGCATTCTACCACCTTAATAAAGTCTTGCTCTTCAGGTGGCGCCGAGATATGGAACCTGGTGTTCCAATTCATATCAAGCGATTTTGTTGGTATTCTGCGTCCCATTACTGCAGACTCAAACTCATGCATTGCTGTTAAAAACTCCCGGGGGGTTCCTGCCTTTGGAAGACGATCTGCGTCGTTCTTGTGTACAGCAATAACAAAACGATGAAAGTTATGTAAAGGTGGTACATTCAAATCTATTAAGCGCATGTCCTTCATTTTATCGTGGGGAATAGGGAACCAGAGCCGATCGGTGAGTGGCAGATATAGTTCTTTAATTCTTTTGATTTGGACTGCATACCTTGTGGATCGGTGTCGTTTCATGTTAAATTTTGTGTATATTGGGTTTTTAATAGCTTTTGTAAGTGATAAGTGAAACGAACAAATGGATAATGTATTTTGACTGGGAGGATAAGATAAACAATGGGTAGAAGAAAAATTCCGACTGGCGCCCCGCTTCCAAAAGCGCTCGCTTGCGGCATGCTCGAAGATAACACAAGAATATTGTTTCTCGTACGAAAAGATGCGCAAGGAATTGAAAAAATCGAACTCGCTAACGTACTTGTTTATTCCGGAAGAAATCCCCTAGCCGAATTAAAACTGGAATTTGCAAAACAAACTGGAATTATGGATGCGCAAGTTGGAGAAATAAAAGAAACAAAAACCGAATTAAGGTTCAATGCAGGCTCGAGAAAACGGAAAGAGTGGGTTCCCTGCCTTGTTTTTGAAGTAACTGCGAGAAACAGGAGCGCAAAACCATCAAGCGAATTTTCAGGATTTAAGTGGCTTAGCATAAAAGATGCAAAGGAAATGAAATTAACTAAAAGAAGCGAGTGGGTTAGAAAAATGATGTAGGGAGAGAGTGTCTAGGCTAATTTGAACTTAAACCCATAATGAATAAGCCCTTCAGGATCATCTTTCTGAATAACCCGGAAAACCATCTCAACTTTTGATCCGATCTTAACATCTTCCTTCTGAGCATCAACTATTTGGGCTGTTAGTTTTGGGCCTTCAACTAATTCAATAATTGCCAAAACATAGGGAATCTGATCTTCAAATCCTTCCGGAGGAGCAGAAACTTCAGTAAATGAGTATATTTTTCCTTTTCCTGCAAATTTAACTTCATTTAGCTTGCCCTTCCTTCGGCACTGGGGGCAGATAGTGCGCTTTGGAAAGTATGATTTGTTGCAGGTATCACAGTGCACGCCAAGTAAGCGGTATCGCTCGGGAATTCTTCTCCAGGTTAGTGGGATTGATTCTTTCATGATAAATCACAAACAGTTGATGCAAATATCATGTAAAGTTCGATATAAAAATCTGCGTTTTGCTCTTATTTTTTCAGTTTCATTGCCAGCTTAGCATGCTTGACTATTCCGGCAGCATCCAATTCGTATTTTTTGTATAAATCAGAGCAATTTCCTGATTCAGCAAATCTCCTATACATGCCATGGCGGTAAAGCGGAGCAGGATATACTGAGCATAAAACTTCTGCGATTGCGCTGCCGAGTCCACCATCTACCTGATGGTCTTCAGCGCTCATAAGAATTTCGCATTTTTTCGCGTATTTTACTATTGTTTCTTTATCGATCGGTTTTATGGTATGGCAACCGATAACCGCAACATCAAGAGCGCCGTTTTCTGGTTTTTTGAGTTCTTCTGCAGCTTTAAGTGCTTCATAAACTTGTAGTCCGCAAGCAAAAATCGCCAAATCAGACCCATCTCGATAAACGTTCGCTTTTCCGATCTTGAATGGGGTTTGCGGGGTTGTGAATAAAGCCGAATTTTCGCGGGATGTTCGAATATAGGCTGGACCAAACAATTTACCAACTTCCAAAGTTGCTTTTTTTGCTTCTTCCATATCAGCTGGAGCAATAACGATCATATCCGGAAGTGCACGCATCATGGCCAGATCTTCAAGAATTTCGTGCGATGCGCCATCTGGCCCAACAGATACACCAGTGTGCGAGCCGTGGATCTTTACATTAACTTTGTTGTAACAAACACAAACTCGAATTTGGTCGAAATTGCGGCCAGGGGAAAATGCGCCGAATGATGAGATAAAAACAGTTTTACCGCAGGCTGCAATACCAGCGCCAGCTCCGGCCATATTTTGTTCTGCAACACCAACTTGGACGAACCTATCAGGGAATTTTTCTGCAAACCAATGTGTTCGACTGGACTCTGAAACATCAGCTGATAACGCCCAGATATTTGGATTTTGCTCGGTGAGTTCAACTAATCCTTTACCAAATCCGTCTCGGGTTGCTTTCTTTACGATTGTTGGGGCAAAGAGGTCGGGAACCAAATGCATTTGTTCTATTGTTGAGGAATCGGGTTTAGAATCGGATTTAGAATGGGCCATTTAGTCTGCCCCCTTTTGAATTGTTTCGCGCTCTATGTTTAGTTCCTTGAGCGCTTGATCTCCCTGTTCTTTGTTTGGAGCTTTGCCATGCCATTCGAACTTGTTTTCCATTAATGAAATCCCCTTGCCAGGGATTGTTTTTGCAATTATTGCATGTGGTTTTCCTGGTTTTGACTCGCAAGCGATAACGGCATCATAAATTGCTTTCATATCATGACCATCAATCTCTACAGTATCAAAACCAAATGCACGTAGCTTCTCACCAAGGGGTTCTAGTGGCAATACATCATCACTGTTGCCATCAATTTGGATGTTATTACGATCAATAAACATGACGAGATTGTCAAGGGAATATTTTGACGCCAACATTAGCGCCTCCCAAACCATACCTTCATTCATTTCCCCATCACCGATCATGGAATAAACTTTCCAGGATTGTTTTTCCCGCTTGGAAACAATTGCCATGCCTACTGCCTGGGAAATACCCTGGCCTAAAGGCCCAGACGAATTTTCAATCCCAGGAACTGTGCCGCGGTGAGGATGCCCTTGTAGTTTTGAATTGACTTTCCTAAAAGTTGAGAGTTCTGATTTTGGGAAATAGCCTGAATTTGCCAAAGCAGCATAGAGAACAGGGCAAACGTGGCCATTGGAAAGGACAAAACGGTCACGATCAGCCCAATCGGGCTTTTTTGGATTATGATTCATCACTTTGAAATAAAGAATAGTAAATATGTCAGTTAAGCCTAACGAACCCCCAGGGTGACCGCTTTTTGCTTCGACTAACATCTTGACAATATCCTGGCGGATGGTGTTTGCCATTAGTAGAAGGTCTTTTTCAGACAGTTTAGGTTCTTTCATTAGCTACTCGCCCCACCAACATTTTTCAGCTGATCTATTGCTTTTCCAATATCACTAGCGTTGAAAATGGCACTTGCCGCAGCAATAATGTTTGCTCCGCTTGCTTTAGCACTTGCAGCAGTCTCAAGAGTAATTCCTCCATCCACTTCAATGTTTAGTTTTGGGTAAAGGGTTCTGAGTTTTGTGATCTTTTCTTCTACTTCAACAATATATTTCTGGCCAGAAAAGCCCGGATGAACGCTCATTACAAGAATATCATGGACTTTTGGTACATAAGGAAGAAGTTTTTCGAGTGGAGTTTCTGGGTTTATTGCAAGTCCAAGCCTGCCACCAACTTGTTTTGCGAGTTTTTCGAGTACGTCGAATGAGTTTGGGGTTTGTTTTTGTGGATCGAGCGTTTCGATATGCACTAAATGAAGATAATTTCCGCTCATTTGCTCTATCCAGCGCCCGGGATTTTTTACCATCCAATGAAATTCATAAGTGGCAGGGGCAATAGATGGCAAATCCTTAAGTTCTTCAAGCCCAATTGTTTTGTTTGGCACAAATTCGCCATCCATAATATCGAGCTGGATAACTTTAACGTAATTTTTGACAAGGGAAATGCGATCTAAAAGTTCTGCGCGTGTTTTTACCAGTATTGCTGGTATTACTTCTAGCTCCATAATTTTTCCCTCTAATTTTCATCTTGAAGAAAACGAGCGCAATAAAAATAAGCTATGCCCGTAATATATTCTAGTAACATAGGGATAATAAAGATTACGAAAGCGCGGCCAATCGAAGGAATTGATGTTGGAATTATTGGTTAAATAGGATTTAAAACTGTTTTGAACTACAGATAATTCATATGATGGCACAGCTAAAACCAAGAATTACACCAAAAGAAGCACGCGAACGGCTCGGCGTGCTGAGAGAATGGCTTATGAAAAACAGGTTTTGCACGGAAACTATTTTGGGTGATACTGAAAAAGCGGCAAAAGTGATTACTGATCTTAAAATTGCCAGCAGAGAATTGTTGGAAGCACAGCCAAGCATATTGGCAGTTTGCCTTGCAGGTAGTAGGGTTACTGGATGCTGCAGTGATCAAAGTGATGCAGACATAGTCATAGTTGCCAGGAGATATGATGATTTGTTCCGATCGCCATTTGAAGGAAGATCATTCCTCGAAGAAAGACAAACGTTTCTCCAGTATTGTTTGTTTTTAGGCAGAAGAAGCGGTTTGGGATTGAGTATAGATGTAGGATATCAGGACAATTTAGTTCGTGATGGGCTCTGTAGCATGCATAAAAGCATGCATCAGACGTTTGTTTTGATGCGCCAGTTCATCTTAAGTGCAAAATCAGAATATTTTGAGAAGATGAACGAAAGATTTCGATCTTATGAAAGAGAGCTAGATAAGATTCAGGGAATTTTTGAGCGGGTAGTTTTACAATCAGAAGGCAGAATGGGGGATTTATTTTTGCATAAATTATCTAAACGAAGTGGTTTATCAGTATCAGAAGTTGAGGGGATATTTGACTGGGAATATAGAATGGCACGTAGAACGCAAGGAATAGTCTCCATAGAAAGCGAAATAAGCAGATTGTGCCAGGAGCAAAGAGGGCTTGTTATTTGAGCAAACCGACCATTTTTTCAAAAGTTGGAAAAACTGTTGTAATAAGATTTTTAAATAAATGCATACATAATATAATACACTGAAAAAACACGAGGAAATTTCAGAAAAAATAAAAAAATTCGAAAACCGATAAAAAGGTTTTTAAATTTATATTGGAAAAAGAATTTCCAAGATGTAAAATGTCGAAACTAGAACACATACACATGACGGTGAACGCGAAGATCGATCCGACTTTTAAGGCACTGCCTAAGGCCGAAGCTTCGCGTTTTGTGGATAAGTTGCTCAAGGAAATAGGTATGAAGCCGTTAGGCCCGATAAACTGGGCTGATGCTGAAGACCTTGATTTTCCAGGGCAGAGCTTTGTGCAGATGATTACTACTAGCCACTGCTCGCTACATTTGTTTACCCATGCTGATGGAACAAATGAGATCTATTTTGATCTCTATTCCTGTAAATGTTACAACACAGAGCGGGTAATTGAATTGCTCGATAAAAAGTTTGGTTTGCTTGAGTGGCACGGGATGCTTTATACCAGGGCAGCAGATAAGGACCCGCAGATAAAGGTAATCGGAAACGATGCCATTGCCAGGAAGCAACAGGAAGTTTTGGTTGAAACGAACTAATTTTAACCAAATTTTTTATTTTTCTTTTTATTTTCTTAATTTTCACCTAATTTTCCTGACCAGAAGACGCAGAGTTCTTTTTTTGTGCGAAAATTGAAATTATAGTTAGTATAGCGCCAACAAGAACGCCTCCTACACCAGCAGCATAAAGAAACTGTTTGAAAAACCAGGAAAAGGGAGAAGATAGAGTAGTTTGATTTACTGCTGCTTGAGCTTCAATTTCCAATGGAGCCAAATTAACTTCATTTTTAGTTCTTTGAGCTGCAGCCTCTGCAAAGCAATTACGGCCATCTTTACGAGGGCCTTCATCACCAACACAGCGCCTTAAATTGTTACTAACTAAATCATCTTCCAATAATCTTTTCCTTTCGAAAGCAGTTTTTTTGGTTTGCGCAGCTTCAACAACATGATTGCGTACTAAATAAGCTATAGGAAGAGAGGCGACACCAAAAAACAACGAGGTCACCCCTATTGAAGCAATAGCAGCTCGATAACTCATTTTCTTGATAGGACCACCCCAAAATCATTATTTTGATTTATCACTCGTTTTTGTAAATATGTACAACCGCAGTTGCTCCACTCCCGCCAACGTTCTGGGTTAATCCAATATGTGCATCTTTTACCTGCCGGCCTTCAGCCTGGCCACGCAGTTGCCAGACGGCCTCGATTGCCTGTTTTATTCCTGTGGCACCAACAGGATGGCCGCAGGCTTTTAGTCCGCCGGAAGTATTAGTTGGAATTTCACCGCCAATAGCAGTCCTACCTTCCAAACTGGCAGGCCCGCCCTGGCCTTTTTTGAAGAAACCAAGATCCTCAATCGCCATTATCTCAGCGATCGTGAAACAATCGTGTATTTCAGCAAAATCGATATCTTTTGGGGTTAGTTTTGCCATTTCGAACGCTTTTTTTCCTGCAATTTGTGTTGCCTTAAGCCCGGTCATAGATTCGCGGGAGTGTAATGCCAGGGCATCGCTTGCTTGGGCGCTTGCGATAATTTCGATTGGTTTTTTCGTGAATGAATGGGCCTGATCCAATGGGACCAGAATCACGGCAGCTGCACCGTCAGTTATTGGAGAGCAGTCAAGAACCTTAAGGGGCGAGGCAATTTCTTTTGATTTTAGCACGTCCGCAATTGAGATTTCCTTTTGGAATTGCGCGTATTTGTTTTTTGCGCCATTTTTATGGTTTTTTACTGCAACCGAGGCCATCATCTCCTCAGTTGTTTTGTAATCTAACATGTGCCTTTTCGCCATAAGGGCATAAATGGCTGGAAAGGTCGCGCCCAAAAACAACTCCCACTCCTGATCTCCCGCGCCGCCCAGGATGTCGCTGACGGTATTTACACCAAGGTCAGTCATTTTTTCGATTCCGCCCACGACGACAACATCGTGCATACCAGAACCTACTGCCATTATTCCTTGCCTAAGCGCAAGGCTTCCTGAGGCGCAGGCGCCTTCCACACGAGTAATTGGGATTGGGTTCAATCCCATATAATCAGCAAGAAGGGCACCTATATGTTCCTGGCCAATCAAGCGGCCAGATGCCATAGTACCCATAAAACCAGCATCTATTTTATCTCCGGAGATTCCAGCATCTTCCAAAGCGCGGACTCCAGCCTCTACGGCAAGGTCGCGATAGCCTTGCTCCCAATGCTCTCCGAATGTAGTCATCCCTGCACCGATTATTGCAACTCTCCTCATAAACATAACCTCAGATAAGATTTTGGGTTGGTTTTGATTGGTTCAATAGAAGAATATTGTTTGGGTTCTTTTAAAAAGATAGGTCAAAACAGGATAGGAAACGGAAAACCGGAAACTAAAAACCCTAAACATAACGGTGGGGGCTCCGGGGCGTACTTCCACTAATAAGAAAGCATTTATTTTTAAATTTTTTTATGTAACTATAGATACATAGATAAGAGATAAAAATAAGTAAAGAAGTTCAATATAGCAATAAAAAATAAAAAAGGTGAAAATAATGTTTGTGGTTTATTTATATGATATAAAGGCAAAAAACAAGAAAACTTTCAACCGGACAAAGAGAATGTTCTACTACTACTTAAACAAACTCAATCTAAAAAAGGAATTTTGGAAGAGTAAATCTGTGCTGGCAGTTACTCCTGAATTTGAGAAAAAAATGGACCTATTATTCAAACGTTTTCGGGGTTCTGTGATTGCTTATAAAATAATAACTGATTCAGTAGAAAAAATTTAATTATCTAGAAATAGTGGAAGTATGGTCTCTCCCTCACCAAACCTTCATAATTCATCTAAATTAAACTGGCAGATATAAACATCAAATTCAATCCCAAATTTTTCTAGAATCTTTTTAGAAACCTTACCAAATAACCCATTTACCTTGCCATTGACTATTATCTCAGAGGAAAAATCATCGTCTAATAACTCATTTTTCTTTTTACTTAAACTAAATGATAACCCACACTCACTCATAACTCTCTGCAAGTACCCTCTAAACTCCGAAAATTCAATGCTCTTATCCATCATACCAAATATCAGATGTTTTTCTGTTTTTTCTATGTAACTTAACCCAATCTCATAATTTTTCTGGGGTAGTTTTTTCATTTTATTTCCTACAAAAACATCTAAGAAATCTCCCAAAGGCGTTGGGCGAATAATATTATAGTCCTCTGATGCTGGGTTGGTTACCTCAATAACCTTACCCCGATACCCAACCCTAACCAACTTATCCTTATTTGTCAGTACGAAGGTTTTTGTTTCTAAGAACCCCATCCCACACATGGCATCATCAAATTTTTCATACTTTTTATTATATCCTCCGGGATGGAAAAAATCCGGGAGGGTGGGTGCAAATGAATTGTATCCATAAGCAATAGCAATATCCTCGATAATATCTATTTCTCCCATAACATCAGCACGATAGGGCGGGGTTTCTGCAACTCCTTTGGCATACCCATAACCCATCTGGCTTAGTAGTTCCTTTACCTCTTTTTCAGTTAACTTGGTTCCAAGGACCTTGTTGATTTTGGCCAAATTAATTTTCATTTTTTTTTGTGATAGGTCCGGAAGTGCAACGGTGCGCTTTCCATAATTTACTCTAACCTCGTACACCTCCCCTCCCATGTCTGCTAAGGCCGCAACAAAAATGTTCAATGCAGTGCTTATTGTGTCAAAATTGGGGCCAGTAACTTCAACAAAAACCTCACCTGTGCTCTCTGTTATCTTACCAACATCATGGGAATTGACAATTGGCGGCATCGACATTATCTGGCCCTTAGAATCGATGAATATAGGTAACTTTTTCCACCCTCCCACAAGATGCTTGTATTTAATTCCGGTCGGGTGCTTTTCCAAAATTTCCTTCCCGCTTATGGCGCTTGGGTACTCCAAGGGCCGGTATCTTATTTTCTCTGGTTCTTCAGCAGTAAATTTTACCGGAAATGCAATTTTTTCCAATGGGTAGAGCCCCGGTCCCCCTTTTTTTCTGTGCCTTAGGAATGTCAGGCCGATTTTTTCCTGCAGATGTATTATCTCAGTGATCTTTTCATCATCGAATTTTAGGCCCTTTACCACTGCGCAGACCGCATAGGGCCAGCTATCTATGGTATTTTCCACATTGACAACATAATTTGATTTTTTGGCCTTGTAGGATTTTTTATCTTTTTTATAATACTCCAAAACCGAGCGTGCAAGACCATGCACCGAATACCAATCTGGCCGATTCGGGGTGATTTCAGACACTATCGCTTTGGCTTCCTCATTGTACTCTGAGGGGGCTCCCAAATTGTTTAGTCCATCAATTACCTTATTTAATGGGAGGTTAACTAGTTTTTTCATATCCTCGTATAAATATTCTACTACAACCATTTATTCCGCAACTCCATCAATCTGCTCTCTTATCCCTATACATTCTGCCTGCAAACTCATCCACAAAACGCCTCATCATCTCTTTTTTCTAGCGCTAGTTTTTTAGCATATGGAGTAACATACTCCTCATTCAGACAACCTGTGCAGACCGGAAGGCCTATCGCCTTCTTCAGGCCACTAATCGAAATGTATCCCAAACTATCTGCTCCTAGGAACTTACGTATCTCTTCAACACTTTTATTGTTTGCTATCAGTTCCTTATAAGTTGCCATGTCCACCCCATAAAAACAGGGTGCAATTAGTGGCGGGCAGGTTATCCGAAGGTGAACTTCTTTTGCCCCAGCACCCCTTACCAGGCTCACAATTTCCCTTAGGGTTGTGCCCCTGACAATTGAATCATCGATTAATACAACCCGCTTTCCGCTAACAACGCTTTTTACCGGGTTTAATTTCAAGCTCACCGCCGCCTTTCTCTTATCTTGTGAGGGCATAATAAATGTCCTGCCAATATACCGATTCTTTATGAGGCCCTCATCCATCATTATGCCGCTCTCTTTGGAAAACGCTCCGGCTGCAGTTCGTGCAGTATCTGGTATTGGAACTATCACATCTGCCTTTACTGGCTGTTCCCTGGCAAGCGTCTGGCCCAGTTTTTTCCGTACCTCCAAAACACTCAATTTATTTATTACTGAATCCGGCCTTGCAAAATAAACATATTCAAACATACAATGGCGTGGTTCTTGTTTTTTTATTGTTTTTTTAACTATTTTACCATTTTCAATTACTGCAAGCTCTCCTGGTCCAAGGTCCCCGGAATAACCTATGTTGTTTATATCCAATGCAGTTGTTTCCGATGCAAAACAAATGTAGTCCTGATTTTCGCCATAGACTAGTGGCCTTATCGCATGCGGATCCCGAAATGCGATTATCTTCCCCTGAACAATACCAACATTGGAATATGCGCCATCTATCGCATCCATTATCTTACCCACTGCCTTGTCTATACCCCCCGATAGGTTCTCCTTTAGTAAGATCGATATAACTTCAGAGTCCGAAGTGCCCACCAAAGTGTGCCTTTTTTCTATGTCTTTTTTGATTAACTTATAATTCGCAAGATGGCCATTGTGGGCAATCGCAACATCATCATTCACAAACGGGTGTATCTCTGCTTTTGTTATCAATCCTGCGGTCGGATACCGCGTATGGCCGATCCCAATGGGGCCTAACAAATCAAAATCCTCTATTTTGAATGCCTCATTGACCAAACCCAGGCCTTTTCTAACCTCTATTTTCCCGTTCTCAAAAATCGCAAATCCTGCAGCGTCCTGGCCTCGGTGCTGGAGTGCCATAAGCGCGCGGTAGATTAACTGGGCGACTGGTTTTCCTTTTTTAGAATAAATAGCAACTAACCCACACTCCTCGTGCTTTTCTTCAAAGTCTTCAGAGTGGGGGCGCATGATTCTGATTACCATAGGATAACTAATCATCCATTGTTTTTAACTTTTTGCTTACATCATTTATCTGTGGTAACTACCCAAGAAATCGAAAAACTCGAAAGTGAAATAACAAAACTAAAAGAACGCAACGTTCGTGTTGAATCAGACAAAAGATGGGAACTATGTAATTCGCGTCGCATTATAATCTCGATTGGCACCTACCTTTTTGCAGCACTTTTTTTGGTTTTGATAAACGCGCCAAACCCTTTTCTTGTTGCGATCGTTCCGGCAGTTGGTTTTATTTTTTCAACCTTAACTCTGCCGTTTTTCAAAGAATGGTGGCTGGGAAATAAAACTCACTGAGGTTCAAAGCGTCTGGAAGCAACCTCGTCACTTACCCCACCATAACTCATCCCAATAATCGTCTGATTAGATGTCCGTACGAACTGGCTGGAAGAAAAGGAGTCAAGAGGCGCGACGACTGGCCGTTGCCACCGATTTGCGATGGACCCTGCGATTGGGTTTCGACCACTGCCTGTGAGGCATGAATTAAGTAGTATTAAGCAAGATGGATCTAACCCATTACCTAGAACATCCAGTTCAGTTAAATTGGATGAAATCACTTCTCCCTCATCGTTATTGGCAAGGAACATGGCCTCCGAGATACCATGTACGCTAAAAACGAGCCGATGAATTGGGCCATATTGATCAAGGATACTAAAAACTCGTTCTTGCAATTCTTTCCGTGAACCAACCTCTATCACAATAAACCGATAACGGGGACTAGGGGAAAGCGAATCACTGGAAGTATAAAAAGAACCACGTGGGTCATCTCCTGTTGTAATGTCCAAAACAAGAGGTTTCGATAGATCATAGTGTAAAAGACTTTTTTCAGCCAAATATCGTAGAAGTCCCCGTTCAAATCGGGCGAAATAAGTAATGCCGAACGTATCCATCAAATAAGTAGTGCGTTCCTCTCCCAGTTCATGAACTCCATACCCCAGGTTAAGGCATTCAGACGCGGATGGGCCTTTCCAACCCAGACTACGGGCAAATGATAAACCTAAATTGTGCATCGCCCGAAGATTCGGAAGATCTGGGTGAGTAATGGGGGAGTTGTCGAGCCTATTAAGAAGCGCGAGCATATGTTCCGAATCACAATCACTAAAACGCAGAAGGAAGGCAACAGTTCGCAAGAATTGCTCTGGATAAATACGAGATCCATGGAGAAACTTGGTTAAACTGAGTGCAAGCGATAAGGGGTCTGGATCTTCGGCTTGCTCAAGAAGAAGAGGAGCTACTTTGAGCATGGCATCTATGAGTGAACAGGTCCGCCAATTTCTTGATTCCGCCCAAGGTTTTTGCGTCAGGTTATAAAAAGCAGATAAAACAACTGCGAGTGGTTCTGCTGGTAGTGTATTTAATGCCTGAGCGAGCCGAGAAAGAAATTGAGCCGAGGGAGGTTTCCATACCCAACGATCCCCATCTAATCTATAATCCATTCGAAAGCCGCACAGATAAAGAATAGTAGTAGTGGCAGGATTGTCCAGATCCTTTGCTTTAAAGGCACGTTCTATAGTAGATAGCAAAATCCCCTGCTCAAACTGAGGTATCCCTGAACTTCGAATAGATCGCTCCATTCGATGCCATTCCTGGGCTGGAAGTAAATCACGAGGCGATGGGATTTGGTGAAATGGTGACAAACGGGCTGTGCGAGCGCAACTAGTAGTGGTTTTGTGCCTATGTCTCATGGTGGGCATAAGTGCTTCTTTGTAGGTTTGGTTTTTAAAACCCTGTATTTTGAACCTGCTTCTTGAGAAGGTAAACAATTTACCTTTTAGGTTCTCTAAATCTCGAATACTCGATAAATTTCTTCATCGCCTTTACTGCTGCAATTGGGGAATTGTAGCTCGGCACCTTGTATTTGTCCAAGTAGCGCTGGTAGTTTGTAGTATAGGCGCCGCCCAACATTATGCAGGCAATCGGCTTCCGATGATCATCGGATGCCTTGATCAAAACATTCAAGACCCGCTCATCCATTGGCGGGGTTTGGAACAAGGTAATTATGAACAAAGCGTCTATTGCCGGATCATCCATCATTATTTCTATGCCCTTTTCATATTTTTCACCATCTGCCTCGGCAATTAAGTCAAGCGGATTGGCAACGTTTCCAAAGCTCGGCAGGATCGTTTTTAGTTTCACCTTTGCTTCGGCAGAAAACTCGGCAAACTCCAGCCCCATCTGGTCCACAGCATCTGCAGTAAGTACGCCCATCCCCCCACCATTAGTTATTATTCCGACCCGCTTCCCTTTGGCAAGCGGCTGGGAGAAGATCTTCATAAAATCAAACAAGTCCTCAAGCCCTTCGGCCTCTATTACCTTCGCCTGCCTAAAAGCTGCGTTATATGCCAGGTAGCTGCCAGCAATATTTCCCGTGTGGCTTTTGGCAGCAGCTGCACTTCTTGAGAATTTTCCTGCTTTGAGCGCAATTATTGGTTTTTTCTTATTTATCCTCTTCATTGCTTCAAAAAACTCCCTGCCGCGCCTGGCCCCTTCAATATAAACAACAATTGTTTTGGTTTTATTATCTTTTTCCAAATACTCCAATAGATCCACTTCATCAAGGACTGTCGCATTCCCATACGAAATGAATTTTGAAATCCCAATCCCATGGTATGCAGCAACATCAATTATTGTTGAACCTACTGCCCCGCTCTGCGTAATAAATGCAATATTACCGGGTTTTGGCCGCTCTAATTTGTGCATTGGTAAGAAGATACTGTCTGCTCCGGTAGATGGGTTTAGAGTGCCCAGGCAATTTGGCCCAATGAGGGCAATTTCATTTTCATCGCAAATTTCCTTTATCTGCCGCTCCAGTTTCGTGCCTTCTTCCCCAGCCTCGCTAAATCCTGCAGTAACTAGTACAACACCTTTTATTTTCAATCTGGCACATTCCTGCAATATCATCGGCACAGTCTGGGCCGGGGTTGCAATCATCAGGCAATCGATTTTTTTCTTTATGCTAGAGATGCTTGGGTAACATTTTATCCCAGTTATTTCCTGATATTTGGGATTAACTGGGTAGAATTCCCCCTGGAAGTTCCCTTCGGTCAGGCTCTTGAAAATAACATTACTAACCTTGTTTGGCGTTGGTGAAGCCCCGACAAGTGCGATGCTCTTGGGTTCGAAGATAAATTTCAGGTTTTTGATCTGTTGCTTGCTAGCCATCACAAAAGAAAACGGAAAATAGGATTTTAATTATGCTTAATCTATTAAAGTGGTAAAAAGGGTAAAAACAAATGTTTAAAATTACTCAATAACCAATATTAGTTATGCAAATACCGATAGTTAGACTTTCAAATCTTCGACGGCTTGATACTACAACAAGGCCACCGCAAGTTGACCCAAAATTTAGGAGGTATGCAATTTTAGATCGACCAAGTTTAGAAGATGAACTTCGCGCTGCAAAAGAAAGCATGAAAATAGAGAAAAAAGACGGTGGTGGCGCTATAATCTCTCCGTTTCACGTATTCCTATTAGCTTTATATCCAAACGTAAGATGGACTCCTGCAGATCTATGGGAATTTCCTAGCTCTACTAGAATGTGTGAAGCGCATATTTTACACAATGAACTTTTGGATCTGTTGAGTCCGCTTAACAGAAGGTTGTTCCCTGATCAAAGAATAATTCCCATATATGATTTATGTTTACTCAAAAGACTCAATTGCCCTGAAAGCGTTTACAAAATACGTGATGTTGTTTTATCTGCCCTTGAAATGTTATTTAGCGACTTCAGCACTTATTTCGGCATAGAACAGAACGATGTTGTTAAGGCGCTTGTTCGAACCCTTCAATTCATAGACAGTAAATACATCTATCCAGGTTCTGTAAATTGGGACTGTGTCTTAAAAATTTGTAAAAATGATCAACTCGTAGCAGATCAATTGAAGGTGCCATTTACTTTTACTGGAGAAAATATTGATGAGTGTATCGAATTCAATAGAATAGAGGTTGATTGGAAGCGACACAAAAGACCTCCGGCGCATTTTCTTCATATAGTTCCTCCTCTTTCAGAAATGGAAAAAGAAATCCAAGATGCATGTCTATCCCTTACCAGTTCGGAGTTATCTTCTGTTTTTCCTTTATCTTCTTTCTTTGAAAAGTTGTATGGTGATGCTGATGTACATGTTATAAATTTACAAAGCCGCCCCAACCCCCGCGAAGTAGAGGCCCATATTGTGCTTGTTGAACTTCTTGAAATGGGCCTGAATCCTTACATTCCAGTTTATGATCTTAGTTTACTTCAAGTTCATGGCACAAAAGAAAATCTGAATAACATAAAAGATATCCTCTTAACTTCACTAGCAATTTTGCATTTAAATGGCCAATCTGACTTCGTAAATAATCGAGTTGCCACTGGATTGATTCGTATGTTGCAGTTCATAGAACAATTACAACCTGGCTTAGTTAACTGGCATACTGTTACTCAAATTTGTAGACAAAATCCTTCTGTCAAAGCACAAATCTCAACACCATTAAAACTTAGTCAAAAAGAACTCGATGAGCTTGATCAGTTCAGAACACGTTATGATGAGGCCGTTTAAAGTTGAACAAGACTTAAATTAGACACTTATTTTGAAAACCTCGCATCCACAATATCATAACCTTTCTCGTCAAAAATAATTGGGTTCAGGTCCATTTCCGTGATCTCTTCATCATGCATGAACTTGCACATCCTCAGGACAACATCTTCCAGCGCTTTTTTATTAATCGGTTTTTGTCCCCTGGCCCCATCAAGCAAGGGGTGGGATTTTAGTTCGGCTATCATTTCTTCAATATCGGTTCTGTTAACTGGGCATAACCTTGCACTAATATCCCTGAAAATTTCAACATAAATTCCACCTAGGCCAAGAACGATCATGTGTCCAAACTGCGCATCTTTTTTGCCACCGACTATGAGTTCTACCCCTTTGCGGGCCATTTTTTGGATCATGATCCCATCGATTTTTTTACCTTTGACGTTGTGCATGATATCAGCATACGCAACTTCGAGCGCTTCATCGTTTCTTATCTTGATTTTTACCCCGCCAATATCGCTCTTATGCTCTATTTCTGATGAAACAACTTTCATTGCAACCGGGTATCCTATTTTCCTGGCAATTTTTTTGGCTTCGCTACCGTTTTTTGCAATTTCATAAGGCAATAGCCCAAAGCCATGTTTTTTTAGTAATTGGAAATCCCGGACAATAGTCATAGCAAAACCAAACCATCAAATCTTTTATTCCTTCTTACACAGAAGTTATTTGTATGCCTATCTATACAAAATTTGGGGATAAGGGAAATACCTCGCTTCTTGGGGGGATAGTTGTCCCAAAAGACGATCCGCGTGTAGAAGCTTATGGTAGCGTCGACGAACTCAATGCAACGCTGGGGATCGTCATTGCATTTAACGATATCGAAATTGTGAGTAAGTCCCTTACGCAAATCCAAAATGACCTTTTTGTAATTGGCGCCGAGCTTGCGGCAAAAGAAGTCTCCTCCAATGAATTATATGCAAGGCGCTCTGACGAGATGGAAAAAGAAATCGATTCGTTATATTCGCAACTTCCGGTGCTAAAAAATTTTGTTTTGCCAGGCGGAAGCAAGACCGCATCCCTGCTTCACCTTGCCCGTACGGTGTGCAGGCGCGCGGAGCGGGCAATTGTTTCCCTTTCGCAGGAAGAGAAAGTGAATCCCGATATTATAATCTACATAAACCGCCTTGGCGATCTTATTTTCACCCAGGCTAGATTTGTTAATTTCAAAAAAGGTTCCAAGGAAGTTATTTGGAAAGGAAGCTGATTTTCAATGGGCATGGATACTCTGGCGAAAGATATCTTTAGGCTCCGGAATGGCGAAACCGGGCAAATCGTTCAAAATAGGATGGATGAGTTTCGGGCAAAAGGCGCAGAAGATGAGAACCAAATATTCAAAGAACTGTGTTTTTGCCTGCTAACTGCTAATTTTACTTCAGAGCGCGGAATAAAAATCCAAAATGCAATTGATGATGGCTTTATTTATCTGGCTCAGGAAGAACTCACAGCTGAACTCATTAGATTGGGTCATCGCTATCCAAATGCTCGTTCCAAATACATACTTGCGGCTCGTGAACACAAACCAAAACTAAAGGAAATGCTCGAACTAAGTAGCAAAAATAAAAATCAAAAAGATGTCCGTCATTTGTTTGCAGAAACAGTTCTTGGTTTTGGATATAAGGAAGCGAGCCATTTCCTGCGAAATATCGGTTATGATGATCTTGCAATAATTGATTTTCATGTAGTTGATGTTTTGGTCCGTCATCGCATCATCAGAAAGCCAAAACAAAAATCGCTTTCAAGAAATTTATATCTTAAAATTGAAACTGCACTGGCAAAACTAGCCAAATGCTGTGAAATTAGCCAGGGAGAACTCGATCTTTATCTTTGGTATATGGAAACTGGCAAAATACTTAAATGACGCCCGCGGGGATTCTGCATGGCAGATGAAAAATCAAAACCCAAATCCGGCCAATCCAAACTCGACCCAAATGTAATAGTTTTGGGCATCGTCAGTTTCCTTACTGATGTTTCGAGCGAAATGATTTTTCCAAACATCCCGATTTTTGTTACCTCAATTCTCGGTGCCGGAAAAGAAATTTTGGGGCTAATTGAAGGAGTTGCCGACTCAGTTGCAAGTATTGTCGAAATTTTCTCAGGCTATTTTTCCTATAAATTCAATGAGCGCAAAAAATTCGTCATTTTTGGCTATGGGCTTTCATCATTTGTCAAATTAGGCATTGCATTCTCCACCTCGTGGTGGCACGTTCTCCTTATGCGGGGTCTTGAGCGTGTGGGGAAAGGGATCCGCACCTCGCCCAGGGATGCAATAATCGCAGCATCATCAACTAAAGAAAATCGCGGAAAAGCATTCGGGATTCATCGGGCAATGGATACTATGGGCGCAATTTTAGGCCCGTTGATTGCGTATTTTCTTTTATCCTCCCTTGGTACGAACCTTGCCGCATACCAGAGTGTTTTCCTGCTCGCGCTAATCCCGGCTTTCTTAGCAGTTTTAGTTTTGCTAATTTTTGTCAAAGAACCAAAGGCTTCGGTAGCGGCCGCGAAAAAAACTCCGTTCTGGCAAGCCCTCAGGGAGCTTCCTCCAAACTACAAGGGCTTCCTCAAAATCTCGCTTTTGTTTTCCCTATCTTACTTCAGTTTTGCATTTCTTATCGTGCGTGCTGCTGATTTTGGAGTACAATTAGCAGACGTTCTGTTACTTTATGTCTTATTTAACATTGTTCATGCCATTACGTCTGTCCCAATCGGTTCGTTCTCAGATAAAATCGGAAGAAAAAAAGTTATTGCTGGGGCATTTTTACTTTACGGAATTATCTGTATCGGTTTTGCAGGTATTGGGTTTGGGAATAACTGGTTCGCTGCAGCGTTCCTATTCGGCCTTTACGGGGTCTTTGTTGCAGCAGACGAATCGGTCAACAAAGCATACATTAGCGACCTGACCGAAGAAGAAAAACGTTCCATGGCTTTGGGCGCCTACAATAGTGCAATAGGTGCTGCCTATCTGCCCGCAAGCATAATTGCAGGGATTATCTGGGCGACTTTTGGTGCGCCACTGATGTTTTTCGCTGCAGCCCTGATTGCAATAGCTTCCGGGTTATTTTTGTTTTTTTCTAAGAACTAACTATTTCTGGATGTCAAATTGCACCATCAAATCCGAACCGATTTTCTTATATTTCATGTTTGTTAAGCTAATTGACTGGCTCATTTTAGCAATTCCAAGCCCACCAATGACTGGTTTTGCATCTTTTCCACCAATAATTTTTGGTGCAACAAACAAAATTATCCGATCAACGATTTTTGCTTTTATCGCGCTAGCGTTTAGTTCTGATCCCCCTTCGATCATTACGCTTCTGATACCAACTGCACTCAAAATTTTCATTGCCTTCTTCAGGTCAACTTCACCCTTTCCACAAACAACTACATGCCCCTTTTTGCGTTTGGTAATTTTTTTGATTTTATTTTTCGGGGCATTTCCACTGACCAAAATTACTGTTTTGTTGTCTTTGTATATGAGCACCTTGCTCTTTAGCGGGATGCTTAACCTTCCATCGACAATTATCCGATAAGGATTTCTTCCATTCTTTATTCGTGCTGTTAATCTGGGACTGTCCCTTATCACTGTCCCTGCACCAACCATTATCGCATCAAAATTACTTCGCATTTTATGTGTTTGAAGAAGCGATTGCGGGGAAGAAATCCATTTTGCATCACCGGTCCTGGTCGCGGTTTTTCCATCTGCGCTCATGGCCATTTTTATTATTACAAACGGCTTTCTTGCTACTTTTCCAATATATTTCTTGTTTAGTCTTTCGCCCTGCTCTTGGTCTGTTGGCCCAATAATCCTAATTCCTGATCTTCTGAACGCATCCCCGGCACCAACTAAGGGATTGGGATCCTTCATTGCATAAATTACACTGCCGATTTTGTTATCAATTATTGTATTTGTGCAAGGCGGGGTTCTTTTTAGCAAATGCGAACAAGGCTCCAGAGTGACATAAAGTATCGCACCCTTCACCATGTGTCTTTTATTTTTAGCATCATTTATTGCTTCGATTTCAGCATGGGGCAGTCCAGGTTTTTTATGATATCCAACCCCAATTATTTTTCCGTTTTTTACTAAAACTGCGCCGACCTTTGGATTAGGGTGGGGATCTGCTTTTTTAGCAAGTCCAAAAGCAATTTTCATGAATTTATCCATTTGATCAGACTCATAACATATGTTCCATCTTTTCCTTTTTGGTTTTCAAATATTTTTTGTTATGTTTATTTGATTTTGTTATGATTGGTATTCTCTTTGCCACAGTTATGCCGTTATTTTCAAGGTACTCTATCTTTTTCGGATTGTTGGTGATTATTTCCACAGTAGTTATTCCAAATTGCTTGAGAATATCTGCTGCTGAGTTGTAGTCCCGTAAATCACTTTCAAACCCAAGCTTTTGGTTTGCCTCAATTGTGTCATACCCCTGGTCCTGGAGTGCATAGGCTTTGATTTTGTTTGCTAAACCTATTCCTCTGCCTTCCTGATCCAAATAAATGATCATTCCGCATTTTTTCTTTGCAATATATTCCATTGCTTCTTCAAGCTGAGCTCTGCAATCGCATCTTAATGAGCACAAAGTGTCTCCGGTAAAACATTTCGAATGTATCCTTAGCGGTATTTTATCATGGATTTTGTGATCACAAGCAACAAGTACCATATCTTCTCTTCCATTCTCGTCCTTGAATGCGTATATCCTAAAATTTCCATAACGGGTTGGTAAAAGAGCATTAGCGACATTTTCCATCATTTTCTTAACACCTCAATTAATTGTCCAATGGCTTCGATCGAGTGTTCTGCATAAGTTTCTGCTCGTGCTTCGGCCTGTTCCCAACTAACATTATGGCCTATTATCCCCAACCCCACTGGCTTACGAAATTCCAAAGATAAATAAGCCAATTTACTTGCTGTTGTTTTGGTAACAATTTCATCATGGGCTGTTTCTCCTTTTATTACCGCTCCTAATGTAGCAACCCCTATGATTTGTTTGTCCATAAGAAGCTTTTTCACTACTAATGGCATATCGAAAACTCCCGGTACCTCGCGTACTTCGGCAACGAACCCAACTTTCCGGGCTACTTCCAATGCCTTGTTCACCATCCTTTGGGTAATTTCCGGATTAAATTTGGCAACGACAATTCCTATTTTGGTTTTTTGTACTTGCCATTGTGCCAAACTTCCCTCATCATCTTTTCCTTGTCGGATTCCTAATCCTGCGTTTTCTGTTAGTGATTTTGGATCAGTAATAAGTGCCACTGCGTTTTGAACATGTTTTCGTATTCGATTTTCAAAAATCTCATTTAATTCATTTGCGTCCCAAGCTTCATTTTCATGAACAAAAACTTCTATGATGTGCTTGTTTGTCATTAATTTCGCCTGTTGAATTCCTAAACTCGCTTCATGAGCGCATTGCTGATCGATCTCCATTCCGCCAACCATTCCAAGTGCCAGCACGATGTCGCATTTTTCTTTTTCTAAAAGTAATTTGCATTCAACTGCTAAATCTTTTATTCCCGGAACCGTAGTTCTGGTTGTTGTTACCTTGTTTTTGCTTTTCTTAATTTCATCTAACGCAATTGCTCCCATGTTCACTCGTGAAAATGTGGTGTCGACTACCCCTATCTTCATCCTATCACATCCTTCCCTTCAATAAAAACCAGGCCATTATTTTTAGCATAGAGCTTAACATTTTCCTTCGAAAGTGCCTTTCCGCTGCCAAGCATTTCGCAGAGCACCATGACCTCACTTAGCCCGGATCTTTTGGCAAGTTCGAGTGAAAGCTCAGTATGCCCTTTTCGGTTTTCAATTCCTCTACCTATCAAAAGGAAAACGTGTCCAGGTGAATAAAATTCATTTTCAAAATCGCCTATCCGTTTGCTTAGCACTTCTTCTAGCTTTCTTAGTGTAAGTGACCGATCATTATCCGTTATTCCAGTATAAACTTCACAATGGTTTATTGGCAATGAGAATGCCGGCTTATCCCCATAGGCAGTTTTCCTGCAGCTTATGTGGCATATTTTCTTGTCTGATTCATCAAGTAAATCAGTAAAAAATGGCAGCTCTAATTTTTTGGCATAGCCTAAGCCTATCGCCGCGCAAATAAGTCCGCCAGCATCTTTTCTGAGCAGCTCTATCTTAGCTGGGCTAGCAAAACTAGCATGGAAAATAAGATCTGCTTCGCCCTCGCGCTCATCCCCATCATAAACTATGATGATGTGGCCTCGCCTTAGCTCGGCTAGGGCTTTTTCAGCATTGCTCATAATTTATTTTTGTTAGTTTACCTATTTATAGGTAGCTACCAAATTTTTGGTAAGCAGATTAAACTAACTTTCCAATCGTCCCGCAGCATCTCTATGCGCTTTTCCAAATTCCGGCAGATTCAGTGCGTCTTCTCCGCTCATGACTGGCCCATTGACACAGGCAGTCTTTCCGCTGCAATCGCAAGACCCACAAACACCAAATCCGCATTTCATGTATCGCTCGACGCTGACCTGGCAGGGTACTCCATGCTCTTTGCAAAGATGCGCAACCGTATGCATCATTCGTTCCGGTCCGCAGGCGTAAACGCAATCAAACTTTTTGCTTTTAATTAGAAAATCAGCTTCAGCCATTACGGTTCCTTTCTTTCCCCTGCTACCATCATCAGTTGCTACAAAAACTTCCTTGCAAACTGCAAAAAGCTGTTTTTCGTAAATGATATCTTTATCGCTTCGTCCGCCAATAACTGCGGTTGAATTAATTTTGTTTTCTTTTGCGATTTTGGATAAAAAGTACATGGGAACAATTCCATAACCACCGCCAATGACCAAAATATTTTGTTTGGCTTTGCTATCGTTTTCACTGCTATTTTTTTCAGGAATCCAAAACGGAGTTCCAAATGGCCCCCGATAAGAAATCACATCTCCAACTTTCAAAGCGCAGATTTCTTTTGAGACTTTTCCAACATCCGCTACTGATATGGTTAGTGGGTTGCTGTTGCCGATACTCATTGGCCGCTCGCCCACTCCAGGAACCCAAACCATCAGGAACTGCCCTGGAAGTGCGCTTTGCATGTTGTGGCCTATCTCCAAGGTCTTGACACGGTAATTTTCCTCAATGATTTTTATCACATGATTAGTAAACATCGGATTTTTTATGGACATCATGCACAGCACCAACTATTTTCTTCAAGCTACTATAATTATTTTTCTTCATCCAACCGTCCATTTCTTTTGCAATCTGGCTAAATGCAGTTGGCCCCCTATAATATACTGCAGTGCCAACAGACACCCAGGAAGCTCCAGCCATCATCATTTCTATTGCATCTTCACCAGTAGTTATTCCGCCCGTCCCGATTATCGGGATTTTTACCGAGCGGTGAATATCATAAACGCAACGAATGGCAATTGGTTTTATTGCAGGCCCGGTTAGCCCACCAACTCCAAATCCGATCATTGGTTTTCGCCTATTTATGTCGATCTTCATTCCAGGCCCAAGAGAATTTCCCATATTTATCGCGCTAGCTCCTGCCTCTTCAGCCGCTTGGGCTGCTTTTCCCTCACCTGGCACTGAAGGGGAGAGCTTAATTATGAGCGGAAGTTTGGTTTTGTCCTTTATTTTGCGAGTTATTTCTGAAACTGATTCGGGAGTTCCCTGCCCAACCATGGTTCCATATCCCGGAGTGTGGGGGCATGAGATTACTGCCTCGATTGCAGTTGCACCCAGCTGTTTTTTGTTTTCTTCCACTCGCTCGGCGAGTGTTGCAAATTCCTCAGGAGTTTTTCCAACAATGCTAATTATGAGCGGCTCGTTTCGTTTCCAGTTTCCAAATTCTTTTAAACCCAAGTCAATTCCAGGGTTAGGGTAACCCATTGCGTTCATTATCCCGCCTTCTGTCTCGACGATATTCGGGCCTTCATGGCCTCTGCGAGGTTCAATGGAAAGGGATTTTGTAATTACTGCCCCGCATCCATTGTCGCAGGCAGTTTCCAAACTTGCCTTAGTAG
Source organism: Microcaldota archaeon (assembly GCA_016212505.1). GTDB lineage: Archaea > Micrarchaeota > Micrarchaeia > Anstonellales > Bilamarchaeaceae > Bilamarchaeum. Next base: position 76,186 of record JACRGB010000010.1, on the reverse strand, counting down.
TTCCAAGAATCCCTGAAGCAAGAATGATGGGGTTTTTCATTTTTTCCCCGAAAATTTCGCTTTCAAGATTGGACATGGTACTACCTATCTACAAGTTCTTCTAATGCGCTGTTAATAATCTTAAAATAAAGAAAATAAAAACCGATCTACATTTTCCGCTGGTCTTTCACTGTAATCTTTTCACTAATTTTTGCCCACTTTTATTCAAAATCAGGTAAAGCTTTTTAAATGTTAACCGTTTCGATTTGCCAGAATTAAATCTGCAGGGGCCGCAGTCCACCCATCCCTCCTTCTGATTCTGCGGTTTCCTGCAATTATATTCTTGACGAGTGTAAACCACAACTACGGATTTATATTTCTTTTCGTGTATTTCTACATACCGGAATTCTATTAGGCGTTAATTATCGGTGATCTCTATGTTCGACGATATAATCAAAGCAGCTACCGATGGCAAAACAGTTACAACCCAACTCACCAGTGCGCAGACCGAGCCGGTCGAAAACAATGGTGTACGAATTTCAGTTATCGGTGTCGGCGGTGCCGGCTGCAACTGCGTAAATCGCATTTACGAAGGCGGAATAAAAAGCGCAAATACCATCGCGATCAATACTGACGGAAAACACCTTAATATGATCAAAGCACACCAGAAAGTTCTGGCAGGAAAAACAATTACTCGAGGGCTTGGTGCAGGCGGCGATACCACTGTTGCCAGAAAATGCGCTGAAGTTGATCGATCATTACTAAAAAAAGAAATTGGAGAAAACGAATTAGTCTTCTTATGTGCCGGCATGGGCGGCGGAACTGGTGGTGGAATGGCGCCGGTTGTTGCTGAAGTTGCCAAAGAGCAAGGCGCGATCGTAGTTGCAATGGTAACATACCCGTTTGCGCTCGAGCGTGTTCGGATCAAAAGGGCCCAGGCATCATTAAACGAATTAGTCAAGGTTTGTGATACTGTAGTTGTAATAGATAACAACCGGCTTGCGAAGTATTTCCCAAATCTCACCCTGACCAAAGCCTTCGAGTATGCAGATTCAATAACAACCCGGGCGGTGACCGGAATTTCAGATACAATAATGTTTCCTAGCCTCATAAATGTAGATTATGCAGATGTTCAATCAGTTATGAAGGATGGCGGCCTTTCCATGATCTCACTTGGCGAAGGCAAAGGTGCCAATAAAGTGCAGGATGTCGTAAAAGACACATTATCCCACCCCTTGCTTGATGTTGATTATGAAGGGGCAAAAGGATGCCTCATACATTTGGATGGCGGCCCAGACCTGAGCCTTGGCGATGCAATTAAGACCGGCGAGCTGTTAACCGCAAGTTTTGACCCAGAATCCTCAATAAAAATGGGTGCAAGAGTGAACCCAAACCTTTCCGACACTATCCGGATAACCGCAATAATAACCGGTGTAAAATCACCATACATACTTGGTAAAAGTTCGCAGGCCGCTAATGAAGATCTGGGCGGAAAAGACCTAGAATATCTCTGAATTTAAAGCTTAGTTAATTAAGAAAGTTAATTAAGGAAGCTAAAGAGGTTTAATTTAGTTAAAAATGTAAAAATGGCACAAATTAATTGAATAGAACGAATCTAAATGAATTGAAAAATTGGTGAACCTGTGTTTTTGGATTTCCAGCCTCTGATGATTTTGTTTTGGTTTATTGTTTCTTCCGGGATTCCGGGCGCCATTCTTTCATTTTCATTATTTAGAAAAGATGAGAATCTTTTATTTATTGAAAAACTTTTCATAGGTTTTGCCCTAGGAACTATAATCCTACCCCTAACCCCCTTCCTCCTGTTCTTCATCCTGGGCATTAAATTTAGTTATTCTATTGCATTGCTCGCAGTAGCAGTTACTTATTTAATTGCGCTCGTATTTCTTTTCCACTCAAAACTATACGAGGATGTTTTGGAACTTAAAAACTTCAAAATGCCAGTATTCTCTTTTGATTTTAAAGAGTTTACTTCTTCTAAAACCAACCTGATAACACTCGCACTAATAGTGATAATCGTCATCTCCTACCTGATAAGGATCAGCAGCTATACCCCGATTTTTCAGGAGCTTGACCCCTATTACTATACCTATGTCCCGCAGCAAATACTTACTCTTGGGGGGAATTTCTTTAATGACCAAACTGCCTGGTATCCTGAAGTCTCCGTGAGCCATAGGGAAATTCCGGCGCTCTCTTATTTAGAAGCAGTTTGGTACTCTCTCTATACTGGCGGAGGCGCATACAATAATATGCTCCTTGCCCTTGTAGCGTCTATATATCCTGCAATAGTTACTGCCATGACCTTGTTCTTCATATACTTCCTTGTTTCGCTTTCAGGGAGACGGGAATGGGGCGTCATTGCCGCAGGCCTGGCTTCTTTTACCCCTATTTTAATATACAAGTTTACTGCAGGCGAACAGCAAGTAGTTCCCTACACCCTTTTTGCACTAACATTCTTCTATGCGATGTATGCATTTGCAATTAAACGGAAAGAACTAAAACTTTCAGTTATCGCCGGCATTGGATTTTTTGCGCTGGCAATAGGAAGTAATGGATTTAGCTTGGGGCTTGCAGCAGTTATGATCTATACCGTTGTCCAGTCCATTCTCCTTTTCCTAAGAGATGATGCCCAGAATACTGAAGAACTTAAGCACCTGCTAATCCTGAACGGCATAGTTTTTGCACTTGGTTCGGTTATTGGGCAGTCACTGGTGATTTCTCTCTTCCGCTCGGGCACAATCGGGCTCTCCCTCCTCGTCCCATATCTTCTTGCGATCTTTTTTGCAGCCGCCTTATATGTTTTCTCAATAAAATTCCCGGACAAGAAAAACGCACCCTCATTCCTCCTAACGCTCTTTGTTGTTGCCCTGATCGTGTATGCTGCTACACCCCTTGGAAAATATGTTAAGGACTTTGGCGGTAGTAGTTTTTCCTGGGCTTCATACAATAAACCTTTAGACCGGACCATTGCAGAGCAGTCTGGTGCCGGAGGTGACCTTGGCCAGGAAATAGGTTTTATTGCAGCAACCTATTCCGATGTTATTTCCACCATCCTCTACCCGCTCCGCTCTCTCCTTAATCAATCTCCCCAACTAGTGGATAACCTCGCAAATATCTTAACTTCGATAATTTCTCTCATATTTCTTCCAATATCTACCATAGTCAACATGGGCCTTGGGGTGATGGTGTCGATCCTAAACGGCCTGTTCGGAACTTCTGCAGGGTTTGATTCCAAAGCCAGCAGCCTTCTTCTTTTCTGGGTGTTCCTCTACGCGGTTTTAGTAGTATATTCTTTATTTAGGTTTAACAAAAAAGAAGACAACCTGTTTGTTTTGTTTGTGGCAATTATCTTTCCTCCCTTCGTAACCGGCATCCTCAAGGCAAAATTAGTGACCTATGCGGCCTTTGCCCTTTCACTGGCCATCGGGTTTTGCATAGAACCGGCATTCTCCCTCCTCCGGGATAACTTCAAGAAAATCAACGAACAAAAAATCTACAACTCTCTTCTCTGGATTGGCATGGCCCTTGTTTTCTTCCAGCTCATTTATCATATTTTCCCGATTTCCGTCCTCTGGGGCTCATTCCAGCCACTTTACCAGAATAATCCTGCGGCCCTTTCAGCTAAATTCCAAACTTTTTGTTCTTCCGGCGGTGATAACACTGTTTGTTCTGCAGCCAAAGATCCGATCGGTTTTGCTTCCAAAGGCACTAATTTCCAATATGACCAAAGCCTTTGTGCACTTTCAATCTATTCAAACCCCTCTTATCTTCAAAACTCAAATGCAGCCCCGCCTTGGGAAACCCAGGCAGTTTTCTTCCGTTGCCAGCGCATCTCTTCTTATTGGATTAATTCTATGGAATGGATAAGGGATAATACAGAACCGACTGCAAGGGTAACCTCATGGTGGGACTATGGCCATTGGATCAACTTCTTCGGTCAGCGCAATACCACTCTAAGAAATGAACACGTTTCCCATAGTATGATAGGACAGGTTGCAGAGGCTTACCTGGACGGCACCCCGCAGGATTTGAAATCTTTCATGCAATCCCACGACAGCAAGTACGCGTTATTTGATGCCGAGCTTCTGATGAACGGTGGCTCGCTGGGAGGAAAATACGGTGCGCTCAATTACCTTTCCTGCGCCTGGAAAAATGAGACTACTGTTGCACAATCCCCTGGCGCTTCAAAATGTGAAGCAGACCACCTATGGGATACGATCTTTGTTTCCACCTCAAATCCATGTACTATTTCTAAAATATCAAACAAAACCGGCTTTACTGCGTATAAAATATATGCCGGCGACCAATACATCCCGTACTACCCTGGTGACTGTGTAAACCCCGATAGTGAGCAGAAGGTTGCATTTTGTAAGAATGCCATCCGGGCAGTTCCGACTTACTGCGTTGGCCAGACTACTCTTGCCAATGGCCAACAAAGTTTCGCACCATATGAACTCAGCCAGACTTATCCAAATGGCGACCTTAAGCTCAATAAGGCTCTATTCCAGTTTGCCTATCAAATACCCCAAACTTATCATATGGGTGATGTGACTTCAGTTACCCTTTTCTATACAAATGATGCTATGTGGCTTGAAAATGGGGAAGTTAAATCCGGATACACAGACCATAAAAGCAAGTTCTATGAATCCAACCTCTACCGGGCATTCTTCCTCAATGACCTGCCTGGATTTAAGTTGGTCTACTCCACCCCAGACAATGCTGTTAAGATTTACAAGATCATAGAGTAAGTACGTATTAGAGTAAGTACGCATAAGTAAAGTGTTTTTATGTACGCACCTGAAATAGAAAAACTGCTCAAGCAAAAGAAAATTTCGCTGGGGGATCAGGTAAAGGTTGTCTCAAGTTCCGGAGAATTTATCGGCCTTCTTATGCCACGTCCAGAATATGGTGACCAAGGCGTTCTTATAATAAAACTCAATACCGGATACAATGTCGGCATTGCACCGCTTTCACTAAATGATCCAACTTCAATAGAAATAGTTTCAAAATCTTCTTTAACAAAGCCAACAAACATCAAAACTGCAAAACCAACCAATTCGCCCGAGAAACATATTGGTGCTAATGGAAGTGCTGGCGAAGTCGTGGTCCTTGGGTGTGGTGGCACTATTGCGAGCAAAGTTGATTACAAATCCGGTGCAGTTTATCCGGCAATATCGCCCGAGGAGCTAAGGGCGTCATTTCCGCAAATCGAAAAAATTTCCACAATCCACACCAAACAATTATTTTCTATTTTTTCAGAAGATATGTCAGTTTGGCATTGGCAACAAATGGCCGAAGCCTGCATTGCTGAAATAAAGGAAGGGGTAACTGGAATTGTGCTTATGCACGGAACCGATACCCTAGGCTATAGCAGTGCTGCACTTAGTTTCATGCTCCAAAACCTCCCGGTCCCGATAGTTTTTGTTGGTGCCCAACGCTCGAGCGACCGGCCAAGCAGCGACAATGAGCAGAACCTGCTAAATGCAATTTTTGCGGCAAAGGCGGATTTTGCAGAAGTTTCAGTTTGTATGCATGGCGAAAGTAACGATTCATTTGCTTTTCTTCATCGCGGGACACGGATAAGGAAAATGCACACTTCAAGAAGGGATGCTTTTAGGAGCATAAATGCATCTCCCCTGGCAAAAATTGACTATGCAAGCAACAAGTTTGAAAAACTTCAGGAAACCAAGCCTCGTTCTACTGATGTTGGTAAGATTGAGATAAACACAAAAATGTCCGACAATGTTGCAATGGCGTATTTTCATCCTGGTATGCAGCCCGGATTTTTCAAACATCTGAGTGCATACGATGGAGCTGTTGTCATTGCAACCGGAATGGGTCATGTTGCAACTAATCCCTTTGGAGAAAAACACTCGAAAAGCCTTCTCGAACCTATCAAGGAACTTATCTCATCCAATATCCCGGTGGTTTTTGCTCCGCAAACCCTTTCCGGAAGACTCAACCTGAATGTTTATTCTGCCGGCAGGCTGCTAAAAGAAGCAGGAGTTATTGGCGATGGCTGCGATTATCTTCCTGAAACTGCTTTTGCAAAATTATCCTGGGTTCTTGGCCAGACTAAAGATATGAAAAAAATAAAAGAACTGATGGAAAAGAACCTTGTTGGCGAGATTTCCTCCCGCTCAACATTGGATTTTGATGAACCGCAGTTCATCGAAAGATGTTGCGAATGATAAGCATTCACGAGCATGCTCATGTTCGAATCGTCGAACATGACACCGTAGCCGAAAAAGCTACGGGATTTTGATGAACCATTCTGATTCATTCTCCCCAATTATCTTCTTGGCGTTGGTCTGGTTGGCCGTTGCTCTTCCTCGTGTTCTTCCTCTTCATGCTCCATCTCTCTCCTGCCCATCATTGGTTTTGATGGAGGCATTTGACGTGGAGGAGGTTCATGATTCATTTTCTTCGCGATCCGGTCGACCATTTCCCTTTCCATTTTTTCATGCCGCTCTACTTCTTCCTCAAGTTTGCTTTTCTTATACTGCATTCCAGCTGCAAACATTATTGCACCTATTATGATGAGCAGTAATGGAAGGCCAAGATACATTGCAGGAAGTATGACTGCCGTAAGGTCTCCTTTTACCTTGTTGAATTGTTCTGGCATGACAACCCCGCATTGCCTAAGTTTTGCAAAATCATTTGTAGTGACAAAATCCACAATTGCCGTTAGTATGTCTGTCGCATAAGCAATTATCAAATAAGATGCGCCAATAATTACTACCAAAGCTAAAAGAACAAGAATATAGCTTGCTGCTTTTGTTTTTCCCATATTATCACCCGATTAAATTATGATATTAAGGTAAATTAAAACCTTGCTTTCAAACGAAAATTAGCAATAATCAAAAAAAACTTAACTCTAAAATAAAATTAATTTAAGAAAACAACAAAAACCCTAAAGCGAAATAACAAAATTATCTATATAAGTCTGGATGGACATATCTTTCTCTCCAGACACTTGCCGCTAGAGCGATTGCTTCCCGATCTATGTAAGTAGCTTGACCTGCTTCTTCAAGTATTTTTCCGAGTCCTGGATGAACCTCTTTCATATTTTGGCCCGCATTTTCGACAAACCATCGATTTAAGTGGTATTTTGCAGCCTCTCTTATTCTTCCTGCTTTTGTTTGAACCAACATTAAGCGAGGTTCAAACAGATCATTTGTCCGTACTCTGACAATCTCTCTCCATATGGCCTGCATCCAGCTATTGAATTCTATTAGTTGCAATGTTATTCTTCCTGAAGCCTCATTGTCCTGGGCTGCCCTCACTCTGTCATAAGGATCGCCATAAGCCATATCTGCCAGCCAGCTGACAAGCTCCAAGTTTTGGAATATTTCCGAGCTCTCACCAAATCCTTTTTCCGGATCTATAAACCCGCTTCTTTTTAATCGCTCTACTTCTGCATGAAACATTAACCCTGCCACTACACTTCCACCAAGATTTCGGTTGGCGAGCCTAATGGTATGTTCCACTTCATTCGGATGATAGGTTTCTTTCACCATCCGTACTCCAAACTGGATTTTCCAGAATCTTACGAAAGCGTTTGCTACCGAATCCAGATTTCCTGCCATTGCGCCTAGGGATATGAGAGCTCTTATGAATTCAGTCCTTTTAATTTCCGTTCCCAGTGTCATAGGCTTTAATCTGCGTTCAACTTCCCCAAAACTAACTTCCTCGGCTCTATGAAATAAGCAGGATATTTCAGGTTCTAGTTGCAGATGCCTATAGAGGTTTATTTTATATGCTGCTGATTCTAATGCTTGGACTGCATTGATAAGTATTCGTGCATCTATTGATGCCTCTCCTTCTTTAACCTCTGGAGAATATATAGTTGTTGTCCTAGTTGGACTATCTGCCACAACAGTCATCACTTCTACTTCTCTCATGTGCTGCCTTCTTACAATGGCTCCAACAAATGGCTCATTATCTTGGTCAAAATCCAAACAAACTCCTTTATCATAATAAAATTCCTTTAGTGTCGTAAAGCCTGTTCGGTCTCTAGCTGTTCCTTCTGGCAGGCCCAACTCTTCCATTATTGCAGTACCTCTATCTATCGATTCAAGCAAGCGGGGTAAATCAACTACCAAGGAATTGGCATATAAAGCACCATAGCCACTAACTCCGTGTTTTGCTACCTGTATGCGTTTTTGTGTCTCCTCACCTAAGGGTTTGGCCAAGTGTGCTAATCGTGCTCGGTAAGGGCTTTTTTGTGCACTATCATAAGGCGTTCGGTGTTGGGTAAACGTTGCCATAAAATGATACTAAAACCAACCCTTTTTAACACAAATGTTTTTTTGATAGGCGCTGTTTCTTAGCGCTGCAATAACTTTTATAATGGCCTTCAGATAATATCTCTTCTATGAAAATAGGAATAGAAATCCACAGTCGTTTACTTTCAGATAAATTATTCTGCAACTGCCCTTCTACTTTAACTGAAGACCAGTCGCCAGAAATCAAAATCGAACGAATGCTTCATCCGGTTTTAAGCGAACTGGGTGAGAGTGACCGAACGGGTATTGCAGAATTTAAAAAAGGAAAAACTTTTGAATACTGGGCGTATCGCAACTGTAATTGCCTTGTCGAAACCGATGAAGAGCCCCCTCATCCACTAAATTCGGATGCGCTGAAAATTGTTTTGCAAATAGCAATGCAGCTTAATGCCACCCCCGTCGACGAAGTCCAGATAATGCGAAAAATGGTAATAGATGGCAGCAACACCTCTGGTTTCCAGCGAACTTCCCTTATCGCCTTAAATGGCCATATTGAAAGCTCGAAAGGCACAATCAATATCCCGATGATTGCGCTCGAAGAGGAAAGCTCTGGGATCGTTTCTTCATCAGAAAATCGTGCTGTTTATAGGCTCGACCGGCTCGGTATCCCCCTAGTTGAGATTTCCACTTCTCCTGATATAAAAGACGGAGCTCATTTGGTAGAAGTTGCAGAGAAAATCGGCCTGATACTTAGGGCTACTGGCAAAGTTGCCCGCGGGCTTGGAACCATAAGGCAGGATGTCAATGTCTCTACTGAAGGTGGCTCGAGGGTTGAAATAAAAGGCGCACAGGACCTTAAGATGCTCCCCCCGCTTGTCGATATTGAAGTAAAGCGCCAGCTCGAGCTTGTAAAAATACTTGTTGAACTAAGGGAGCGCAAAGCACTTCCTATAAAGTCCGAAGTTGTTGATGTCACAAAAATCCTCCACTCCGCCAACTCGCCTCTCATAATTAACGGCCTTAAGGCTGGTGCAGTTGTTTTGGCACAAAAACTCCCCTTACACAAGGGCATCCTCGGGAGGGAAATTGCCCCAGGCAAGCGGTATGGTACCGAACTAAGTGATTATGCCAAGCGCGCTGGAGTAAAAGGACTAATTCATAGCGATGAGAATCTGGATAAGTATTCTTTTTCTGAAACTGAGATAACCCAATTGCGATCTATCCTAGATCTCTCCGATGCTGATGCTTTTGTCATGGTAGTTGCTCCTGCCGAGCAAGCGCAAAAAGCTCTCAGCTATGTTATCGAGCGTGCGAATATGGACCATGTTCCTGAAGAAACAAGGCGGGCTAATCCTGATGGGACATCAACATTTATGCGGCCGCTCCCTGGTCGTGCCAGATTATATCCAGAAACAGACATTCCCCCCACTCGTCTTACGCAAGAATTCCTGCAATCGCTCGATAGGGGCGAGTCTTTGGAAGATAAAAAAGCCAAACTCGAAAAATTACTCAATCCCGACCTTGCCAAAACAATGTTAAGGTCCCGCAACCTTCATCTTTTTGAAAAATTAGTTGAGTTAGGGGCAGACCCGATGATGGCCGCAACCACCCTTGAAAATACATTGGTTTCGCTAAGGCGCGATGGAATTGAATTTAATGATTTGGAAAAAACACTCAAGGATCTTTTTGGCGAATACAAAAAAGGCTCATTTGTCAAAGCAGCAATTCCTGATGTCCTTAAAGGCATGGCTAAGGGAAGTCCAGCATCAACTGTTTTGAAAGTTTTCCGTCTTCAGAAGATAACTGGAATAGAACTCGAAAAACTAGTTGCGAAAGAGCAGTGCAATCAAGCAGCAATAATGCAGAAATACCGTTTGCAAGTGGACCCTCAGGAAGTCACTGAATTAATAGCAAAACTGAAGTGCGAGAATCCGGATTATCGTTAGATGTAGTATTTTGGAGACTTAGTATGTCCATTCTTCCAAATCCCTGCTCACTTTGCCCTGCCAATTGCTGCAAAAGCTACACAATAACTGTGACCGCGTTTGATGTTGCTAGAGTTTGCAAAGCAACCGGCAAAAAACCAGAAGAATTTGTTGTTTTTCATCAGGCCCGCCTTTTGAGTTATGACCCAGATACTACGTTGGATATGACTGATGATAACTGGCCCTGTATTTTGGGTTTCAAGTCTCACCAGTGTATTTTTCTTGGGAAAGATAACTTATGCACCATTCACGAATCTGCTCCGTTATCCTGCCGCCGTTATCCCTACACCCTAAACTCAAAACTGAACACTCGCTTTTGTCCTCTTCCCTCCCAACTTCTATTTAGATTGAAAGGCCCGGACATTCCGGCAAATGAACAATCCCCACTTGTTCAAGAATTGCAAGCATACAAACAAGTCGTAAAAGATTGGAATAAAAAACCAGGGAAAAAGGAAGATTGCATTAGATTTCTCTTAACTTGCACCGAATCCATTAACCTCCAAAAAACGTCTGATAAAGCAAATACCCGTTGAAAATTAAGATTATCAGCGCAAACAAAGAAGCAACAACTGTAGTTATTTTCTTATTCACAAATTCCCCCATGATATTTTTGTCTGCCGAATAATAAATGAGCGGGATAAGCGGAAGTGGAATAAGAAGGCTCAAGACTACCTGGCTATAGACAAGCACCTGTAGGGGTTCAATGCCAAGCAAAATTGCGATAAGTAACGGAATTAGGTTTATCACTCTCGTTATTATTCTCCGTATCGTCGGACTTAACTTAAAATCAGTTAAACTTTCCATTATGCTTTGTCCGGCAAGGGTGCCAGTTATTGATGAGGATATACCTGCAGAAAGTAATGCAATAGCAAAAACTAATGAGGCCAAACTTCCAAACAATGGGGTAAGTGTGCGGTATGCTTCATCAATTGTAGCAACAGTAAACCCAGAATTATAGAACGCAGCTGCTGCCATGATCAGTATTGCTGCATTTATCAGCCCTGCTATGATCAGAGAAATTACATTATCGACCTTATGGTAACTAAGCGCCTTGTGCTTGTCAAACTTTTTACCATTTTCGGACATTTTGTTCTTCAGCAGCCATGAATGGACAAAAAGTGCATGTGGCATTACTGTCGCACCGATTATTCCTACTGCCAAAAGAGCGGTTTGAGGGTTAAGCGCAGGAGTTACTGAGCTGATCACTATCGATCCAAAATCCGGTTTTGTAATAAATAATTCATAAACATAACCAAAACCAATTACTGAAACAAAAAGAATGAACGCGTATTCGAGTGTCCGGAAACTTTTTCTTATTAAGAGCAGTAAAAGTAAAACATCGAGTATGGCTACGAACGTTCCTATTAGCATGGGTATTCCGAACAGTAAGTTCAAAGCAACTACAATTCCCAAAAACTCTGCTAAATCCGTTGCAAGTATCGCAATTTCAGCAAGCAGCCAATAAACCAGTACTAACCCCTTGTTTTTCCATTCGAGCCTTACGATCTCCGCTACCGAATATCCTGCTATGCCAATTTTCCCTGAAAGATACTGAAATAACATAGCCATTATGCTTGAGAGCCACACTATCCATAGCAATTGATACCCGTATTCTGAACCAGCGCTTATCGAAGTTCCCCAATTGCCAGGATCCATGTATGCTACGCTGACTATGAGTCCGGTTCCAAAAAATGCCCAGAATCTGCGGTCTGAGAGTATATCAACTAATTTGGGAATTTGTTTTAACATAATCTATCATTTCCAAATTATTCAACGATTATTGTGCCACTAAGTCCAGAATTCAAATGATCATGGTACTCCCAAGTCCCCTTTTTAGTAAATGTAAAAGAAAAACTTTCATTAGTTTTGACTCCGCCACAAGAATCGAACTTGCTTCCTATACATCCCCCTTCCTCCGGATAATCCTGATGAGTCGGGTGTTTTCCTGAAGCAGGCCAATGCTGCATCGTATCTTTATTGACAAAAGTAACGCTTTCCCCGGCCTTTATTTTTAGTACTTGAGGACTAAAACCCGATGAAGTTATCTCAACAGTGTTTCCCTGTTGCGCTGTCGGTCCTTGTTGCACACATCCTATTGCCATCATAACCGCCAAAAGAACAATTGTCACAATTGCAGTTCTCATAGTTTAGCCTCTTAAAATACAAATAATCCCGTAACGTACATTATCAAAAGTCCTATGAAAAAACCGAGTATATTTGTAAATGTAAATATTGTTTGGCTACTTTCCTTTTTCATGTGCTTTGTGATTTCAATTACTACGTGCAGTATGGCACCTGCTCCTACTGCAAGGAAGAATAATGCTGAGAGATTAGAAAAAGCAAATCCTCCGACCCATGCACCAATTATTGTTGGGCCTCCAGCAATCAGCCCCAACTGTATTAGGTGTTTTATTTCACCTTCTTTTTCTCTGGCAATAGGTGCTACTATGGCTATCCCTTCAGTCAAATTATGCATCATAAAACCAATAACTAAAAGTGATCCAAGTGCAATTTCTCCAATAGAATATGCACTGCCTATTGCAAGGCCTTCTCCAAGGTTATGGATTCCAATCCCAAGTGCGATCATATATGACAATCGAAGGGCATGCCCTACAACTCCCTTTTTAGTTACATCTATAGATCCCCTCTCGCTTATTGCAGTAAGAGTAAAGAGCGAAAGGAAAAAACCAATTACAATAAGCGCAACTCCCTGGAATGCAATAGCAACTTCACCAGAAAGCTCTAGCGCACCTCCAAAAGCATCCACTGCAAGGAAAACCAATAACCCCACAGTTAACGAGAGAAAAAAATCATACCATTTTCTACTTAAAGTTCGGAGAAATGGCAGCCATAAAAGTCCTAGAAATACTGGCATAACGCCAACGTAGATTCCAAGAAGTGCAAAAGTAGTGACATATGTAAAATTGAATGCCGGAGTTTCTATTGCTACTGCTATCTCTTTTTCAAACCGTAGTCCATCTTCAGTAAGAAGCGTTACTTTAAGTGGAAGTCCTTCTGACCATGGATATTCAATTCTTATGCTTGCTTTTTCAAGATGATTTAGTGTTTTTTGGCTAATTTCAAATTTATTATATGCATCATTGACAATGACCTGCGAAATTGTAACCGGATCAGGTCCATCGTTTATTATTTCAACCATTATTACATCTTTTCCGAGCGTTAATTTTTCGAAAGAAATGCTTTCAACAGGTGGAAATCCGGTTTTTAAAAGTCCTAATGGGCCAAAAGCTAGAAATACCCAAATTAGGCCAGCTAGAAGCACGACTGGCAATATTCCATAAAATAAGTCGTGTAGTTTCATTTTTGCATCCCTGTTGAATCTGTGTTTCCGGCTTGGCCTGAAGATCCAGCTTTTTCAACATCCCGAAAACTACCGTTCCCAAGCTGTTCAGGAGCATCCTGAACATCGAACATGCCCATCCATCCAAGTTCAGAAAATTCAGTCTGATGTGCATGGAACATATACGTTCCACTATTATTGAATCTCATTTCAAGAATCGATCGTTCTCCCTGGCCCAGCTCTATTATATCTGTAAAAGAATCTGGCTGCATTTTAGTGCCAGTCTTAAATTCATTGAAGAAATTTGCATGTGTGTGTATCGAATTAATAGGGTCGTTTTCAACCATATTTCCAATATACATGCGGACCAATTCCCCTTTTTTTACTTTTATCGGATGCGTATTGTAATAGAATGCCCGTGTATTTACTGCATAAACTTCATTTTCGCCATCATAATCAGTATCAAAAGCGTTCATGAGCATGATCATTTCATTAGCAGGCTCGCGCCCGCCTTTTGGATCAACAATATACATTCCATAAAGTCCTTTGGCTATGTGCTCCTTTAGTGGAGTGGAATGACAATGGTATAACTGAACCCCATAGGGATCAGCAGTAAACTCATAAACAAAACTTTCGCCAGGATTGACAAATTGATCCGGCATTGATCCATCCATAGCTGCTTCATGAAATCCATGGAAATGCATAGTATGTGGTTTGGATCCTTGGTTTTTGAAATGTATCCTGATACTGTCCCCTTCAGTTGCTCTTATTGTCGGTGCTGGTACCTGCCCATTATATGTCCAGGCATCATAAAAGACCCCTGGTGCGATCTCTATTTTACTATCACGTGCATAAAACCAATATTCCCTTAGCTTCGTTCCATTTTCAAGTTCTGTTTCCTTGTAATATTTTGCTCGCTCAGAATCTGGAAAGTTGTTGAAATTCCAGCTCTTCAGATAAGTTATCGGATCAAAATCATTTGTTAGATATTCCCCCTGCACTCCTAAATGAGAGGTCACATTACTTTTTACTTGTTCTTTTTCTTCTGATGGAGCAGTAACAAGTACCATTATCGTTCCGATTAAAAGTACGACAATAATTCCAATGATGTAGTTCTTATCGATCATCTTATCTCCTTTCCGTGCGGGTCTGTTTTCGGTTTTCCAATAAATCGGTAAAGTTTGTTTACCATCTCATCACTTGCCCAGTGTTCTATTGCATCAGCTTCTCTATGCACTTGCATTTTATCCATTTTTAATTTGCTAAAGAAGAATGCTTCAAGGACCCTGTGTTTGAAATTCATGTTTTTTGCAATTTTGTTTCCTTTGGCAGTTAATCTAACTTTTCCGTAGCGTTTCATCTCAATAAATTTCTCATTTGCCAGTTTCTGAAGGGTAAGCGCAACCGTATTTTTGGATAGTTTTAAGTTATTGGCTATCAAAGCAGATCGGACTCCTTCTCCCTGATCTAATTTATCGATGAGGCGACAATACTCTTCAATGGTTTTATTTTTCATTAAAAGTTCTATATATAGAACATTTAAATAGGTTTCCGGTTTCCTATTCCGTTTTTGCTGCATTTTCTCAAAATGTCTATCGCTTCCTCATCTTCCACCTGCGGGAAATCCTCATAAAACTGGCCAATTGCATAAAATTCAGCAGGCTCTTCCAGAGTTATAAGTTCATCAACTAAATCCCGTATTATCATCGCAGCCCGCAGTCCACAAATCGGAGTTGCAACAATTATTTTTTTTGGTTTTTGTTTTTCCAATAACTTTATTGCAGCAATTACTGTGCTTCCTGTGGCAATCCCATCATCAACAAGGATTATGATTTTGTCTTTTATTTTTGGAAATGTTCTCTTGGCACGATAAAGCAAATAGCGCTCTCTAATTAGCTTTTCTAAACGGGTTTTTTGTTCATTTATGTACTGCGGCAGCACTCCGGTGGAACTTTCCTCATCAATATAAAATTCGCTTTTTCCGCCAATTGAGCCGACAGCACCAATTGCAAGTTCCTCGTTATTTGGATGAGGAATTTTTTTGGTTATGATTATATCTAAAGGAAGTCCAAGTTCTTTATGGAACACTTCACCAATCTGAAGTGCGCCGCGGGGGATGGCCAAAACAATTGTTTTGTTTCCAGCCCCGTTATCCCTAAATTTAGTTAGCTTCTGTGCAAGTTGTTTTCCGGCATCGTAACGGTTGGGGAACATAATCAGTCAAGACGCTGGTCGTCTTCTTTTTTTCTTATATCTCCTATTGCTGAGGCATATCCTGTTTCTTGTGCTTTTTGCAAAGTTGTAGTCCAGCCCTCGAATTTCTGGCCATGCATGGCTTGTGATGCCCGCATCCGGAACAATGCCGCATCCGCTGCTTTTTCTCCTTCTAAGTTTTGAGCCATCCCATCGAACTTTTTAAGAATGCGTTCCCCGATCAAATCCACTCCTTTCTCACCCTTAAACTTGTCCAGGGCTTCTTTCCAACCCTCTGTTCCGCCCTTTGCAATCGCCTTAAACATTTTGCTTGCTTCCAAACGCGCTTGGTTATCGAGTTTTGCTTCTTCTTTTTTACTTAGTTTTGGAGCTGTTACTTCCCTAATAAAAAGTGCAGCAGCCACTCTTACCTCCGGCGTTTCTATTCTTTTTAGAGATTCCTTAAATTCTTGCATCGCTAATTTTTGATCGTCCGGACTAAGGCCACTGTAAATTTTCTCAGCAGTGCCCTGGTTATTTCCCGTAACCGCAGTAAAGATAGCAGTGGAATTTAATTTTCCCCGTTCCTGGCTGGTCGATGCCCCTACCAGGGGGTTTTGAGGATCCGTTGTCATCCTAAATTTACCCTGCTTTATGTCGACCATTAGTGCCAATGCCTCATTTCGTTCAACAAGTGAAGGTAATGATCCTGCAAGTTCCCGATATGCCTGCAAAGTCGGTTCTCGCCGAGTTTCGGGTATCTTATCGAAGATTTGCTGGCCTTCTATTTTCCCTGCGCGGGTTTCTTTGGTTAAGGCAGTAAACATTGCAGTGGCATTCTGGTTTCTTGTTTGGTCCTGCGCGGCCCATCCACTTATCACTTCTGATGGTTTGGTATTGCGGCCTAAAATTTGTTCTCTTACTCCTTCAAGATCCTCACCATGACTGGTTTTGGCCAGTGCATCTAGTATTTTCTTCTGCTCCTGGGTACTTGGTTGGTTTTGAATGAAGCGTTTAATCCCTTCCTCACCATCACGCTTCAAATGAACTAGCGCTACTGCCGCTTTCATTGCAGTCTGAGCGCCCTCGGCAACCGAGATTTTTGCAAGATCCCGCATTTCCCCCTTTCCAAATTTCTCAGGTATGTTCCTTTCCGCTAACATCTTCTGCAAATTCTGCTGCTCGTGCCTGATTGTTGTCTCCGCTGCCTTTTTTTCTAACATTGTCTCTGCCATAAATTAAACATATTACAAAACCCTTAAATTGCTACTGTGAATGTACTTCTTATCTGTCCGATATTGGTTTTCCTATGGGGTCAAGAAAAATGATATTCACAAAAAAAGAGTCTTACATAAAGCAGATTGGCCTCTATCTCCAAAATACCGACTATCAGAATGCCTTTGCTACCTCGAAGGATTATGTCACTGTTTTTCCGAAAGAACCCTCCGCGCATTATCTTCTTGCCCGGTCTTTGTTCCTGCTTCAAAAATATGCTGAAGCAAAAAATGAGGCGCGGCTGGCATTTAATATGGCAGATGGCAAGAAAGACCTTGTTTTCTGTGCAACCTTACTTAGTGCATGTTATTTTGCCTTGGGCCAAAAACAACAAGCCTATGATCTTCTGAGCCCCTATTCAACTGAAAGTGGAACCGAAATTGAAAAGTTGATGTTTCTCTTTTCTTCTGCAATGGATAAAGTAGAAGAAGCCTCTGAGCATTTGGAAAGACTGTTTGTTTTAGATGCAAAAGCAGCGCAAGAACTTGTTGATAATTTTATTCGTTCTTAGGTGCTTCAGGCGGCGTTTTCTGTTCGCTATTTGGTTTTTGCTCAGTGCCAGCACTTTGACCTTCGGTTGATTTTTGTTCTGTTTGCGGTTGTGCGGTTTCTGTTTTTTGTTCATTATTTTGCGCAGCAGCAACTACTGCTTCAGGTTTCGGAACTACCGCAAACCCGGCAACTTTTTCTTTTTCATCTAACCTGATGATCCGTACGCCCTGGGTATTCCTTCCGATTACTGATATTCCACTAACCGGGGACCGGATCGCCTGGCCCTTTGAACTGATTACCATCACTTCATCATTATCATCGACCGAACGTATTCCGACAACATCACCATTCCGGCCTTCAACCTTGATATTAATTACCCCGCTTCCTCCCCTGCCTTGCGCACGGTACTCATCAATATGGGTTCGTTTTCCAAAACCATTTTCAGTAATAGTAAGTATGCTTGATTTGGTTGTAGTAGTTATTCCAACGACTTCATCCTCGCCTTCCTTGAATCTGATGCCTATTACTCCCTGGCCAGTTCTTCCAAGTTCGCGTGCATCTTCTTCCTTAAACCTGATCGCCTGGCCTTTTTTGGTTGCGATAATCAAATCCTGCTTACCGTCGGTCTTGATGACTTCGACAAGCCTGTCCCCATCTTTACTGCCGTCACCTTCTTTACCTTCGGTTTGTTTGGTTTCTTTTAATGTTATTGCAATGATCCCGGTTTTTCTAACATTACTAAAGTTCTCAAGTGCGGTTCGTTTGATTATTCCGTTTTTGGTGACCATCGAGAGATAGCCGCTTGAAAAGTCCGAAACCGAAATCCATGAAGTAACTTTTTCATCCTTAAGATCCAACAAGCTCACAAGAGTTCTGCCGGTTGCGTATCTGCTTCCTTCAGGGACTACATACGCCTTAATTACAAACGCACGTCCCTTATCAGTAAATAAGAGCAGGGAATTGTGATTCTTGGTTACGATAACATCTTGAACAAAGTCTTCTTCTTTGGTTTCTGTTCCAATAACTCCTTTTCCACCGCGGTGCTGTGATCGATATTCATTTAGTGATACTCTTTTCACATAACCGCGTGCACTAATTACAATAACAACATCATCATTTGGAATAAGTGCTTCAATATTTTCTTCTCCTTGCGCTTCGATTATCTGAGTTCTTCTTGGATCCGAATATTTTTGTTTTACTTCAAGAAGTTCTGCTTTTATTATCGCAAGAACTTTGCCAAGGTCGGCGAGCACATCTTTTAACCATGCGATCTTTTTCACAAGTTCGGCATACTCATTTTCTATTTTCTCCCGCTCAAGTGCAATCAATTTAGATAATCGCATATCAAGTATTGCGTTTGCTTGTATTTCACTCAAAGCATAATTGGCCATAAGTCCTTTGCGTGCATCCTCAATGTTTTTGGATGCTCTCAAAAAGGCAACAATTGGATCGATATTTTCAAGGGCTTTTTTGAGTCCTTCGAGTATGTGTGCCCTTGCTTGCGCTTCTTTTAATTCAAAAAGCGACCTTCGTTTGACAATTTCTTTTCTAAATTCAACGAATTCTTTTATCATCTGATATATCCCAAGAATTTTGGGCTGCCTGCCTACTATTGACAGGTTAATTATCCCAAATGTCCCCTCTAACTGCGTGTGGGCATGTAGCTGGTTCAAAACAAGGTCTAAATCATAGCTTTTTTTAACATCAACAATTATTTCCATTCCTGCTTTGTCTGATCGGTCATGAATGCCGGAAATTCCTTCGATTTTCTTATTCTTAACCGCTTCAACAATCGATTCAATAACTGCAGTTTTTGTAACTTGATAAGGAATTTCGTTAATTACAATAGTATGTTTTTTCTCGTCTTTGCTACTTTTTCCTCTTACTGCAATGATTCCTCTTCCGGTTTTATATGCTGAAATTATTCCTACCCGGCCAACAATTGTTCCGCCAGTTGGAAAATCCGGGCCCTGTACGAATTTTAGGACTTCCTCTTCGCCAGCACCATCGATTATCGCAACCGTAGCATCGATTATTTCACCCAGATTATGTGGAGGAATATTCGTAGCCATTCCAACTGCGATTCCTGTAGAACCATTAATCAAAAGGTTTGGGATTTTTGAAGGAAGCACTGTCGGTTCCTTCACTGTGCCATCGAAATTATCTACTTCGTCTACTGTTTCCTTTTCAATATCGGTGAGTATGCTGTCTGCTATCGGCTGCAGTTTGCATTCGGTATAACGGTAGGCGGCAGCATTATCACCGTCGACATTACCAAAATTTCCTTGACCATGAACTAAAGTATATCGTAACGAAAAGTCTTGTGCCATCCGTACTAGCGAATCATAAACAGTCATATCACCATGTGGATGATATCGCCCCAAAACATTACCAACAACTGTTGCGCATTTTTTGAATTTAGCATTTGACCGCAAGCCAGTTTCCCACATTGCATAAAGTATTCTTCTATGAACTGGCTTAAGTCCATCTCGGATATCTGGTATGGCACGGCCTATTATAACTGACATTGCATAGTCAAGGTAGCTTTCCTTCATGTCAGTCTCAATAGTTCGCGGTACAATGTTTTCAGCCATGAGATTTCACTCGTATCAGTTCTATCCACTCGTTCTCTAAATCATATATCCAAATTCTTGACCGTTCCAGCATTTTGCTCGATAAATTCCCTTCTTGGTTCAACCTGATCTCCCATTAGGATCGTGAATAATTCATCAGCCAGCATCGCATCCCCGATTGTAACCTGCTTCAACGTTCTAGTGAGCGGATCCATCGTGGTTTCCCATAACTGCTCTGGATTCATTTCACCCAAACCTTTGTATCTCTGTATCGTGAGCCCATCTCCCAATTCCTTCATTGCATCGCTGAGTTGTGCATCGCTGTACGCGTATTTTACTGTTTTTCCTTTTTGTACCCGGTAAAGCGGTGGCTGTGCAATGTAGATATATCCTTTTTCTATTGCCGGCTTAAAGTAGCGATAAAACAGCGTGAGTATGAGGGTTCGAATATGCGCGCCATCAACATCTGCATCGCACATAAGAACAATCTTATGATAACGGACTTTGGAAACATCTAGATCATCCTTAAACCCAGCACCGATCGAAACAACAATGTTTCTGATCTGTTCGCTAATAAGGATTTTGTGGATGGGAGCTTTTTCAACATTTAGAATTTTACCTCTTAAAGGTAAAATTGCCTGGAAATTTCTATCTCGTGCAGATTTTGAACTATTGTGCACAAAAATTCCTGATGCAAGCGCGAAATTATGGGTTTCTTCTACCTCAAGATCGTAAACATCAATTCTTTCTTCTAACCAGGTTATTGATTTGATTTTGTGATTATAATTTGAGACTGCTTCATTGAGTATTTCTTCATTGTCTCCAAAGAACCTATGGCACACTGTATCATATTTAAGGAGGTTTTTGTTCCTTCTAACAGTTCTTTCTTGTTCATACTCTTGTTTAGTGAGTCTTCCTTTCTTTTCAAGAATCTCTTTCATTAACTTTAGCGAGGCTTCCTGATAAGTTCTATTATATGCCTGCATCCTCTTTGTTCTAAATTCAGGAGTCCATTGCCCTTTGGTTTTTTCACTTCTCCATTTTAGAAGTTCCTCGTCCTGCCATTGGTTTATTGCCTTTTCAGAAAGTTCCTGCTTTTTATCAGAATTTTTACCGAAATACTCGGTTACTCTTTGTGATTGCTTTTTCCTATTTTCTTCACTTGACCAATACTCTCTTTGATTTTTATCCAGAAGCGCGTTGTTTTTATCTCTATATTCAGAATTTTCATGATAGAATTTTAGGAAACATTCAGTCATGTATTTCTTGTATTCTTTATCGCTCCATTGTGCTTTCGCTCTTTCACTTAGCATTTTCTTCATTTTTGGCGTGGACAATGTTGCGCTGACTTTTTGCCTGAACTCTTGTGATTGATGAATTGCCCTTATCTTGGCTAAGACATCTGGCCTTTTCATAGTTTCCCTAACTATGCTTGCATGGAGATCCAAATGTTCTTGTTTACCTAGCCGAACAAGATTAGTTGGATTATTATTTCTCTTGTTAAAGTCTTTGTGATGAACAACAGAATTTTTCGTTCTTATATATCTGCATTTTGAAATATTATATGAATCTGCAAGTATGTGCGTATAGCCCCATCTACTTTCTTTTGGATCAAAAACAATCTCATATCCGGTTATCGTCATCCATTTTTCTCTTTTAGAAATTTGGCGATATAATGGCATTAGCGAAGTCATATCACTCAGATTTTCTGCTTTTTGATAAGTTCCATCCCTTAACATGAACAAGTGGTCTGGGGTGCAAATTATTTCTTCTCCATTATCAAGAACAATTTTGATAACTTCAGCATTTCTTTTTGTTATTCTTGGATGCAAAACCGGAGCGATTCCAATGCCGCCACCATTTTTTATAGTGTAAACGAAATTCTGTTTTCCGTCTGCGTGTTCTTGAACCAATTCTTTGAATGATGCACTCCTTCCATCAGCAAGAGCCACTTTCGTATCTCCGGAAAAACAACCTCCGGCGGAGTCGCCTTCGACAAGGTAAAGTTCACATTTTGCAGGATCTTCCTCACTACAGTCAGCCAATTTCCCAGGAAGCAAGCTGCTTTCAAATACATTTTTTCGTCTTATTAGGTCTTTTGCTTTTTGTGCAGCTTCGCGCGCTTCCATTGCACTCATTATTTTATCAGAAATTATTTTTGCATCCCCGGGATGTTCTTCAAGATAAGTTTTCAGCTGCTCATAAACAATCGATTCAACCTGGCCCTTGATTTCACTGTTTCCTAATTTCGTTTTTGTTTGGCCTTCAAATTGCGGTTCTGCAACCTTGACGCTGATTATGGCAGTCATTCCTTCTATTGCATCATCACCTGATAATTTCTGGTCGTCCTTGACCAGTTTTTTCTGTTTTGCAAAATCGTTCATAACCCGTGTAAGTGCCGTACGGAACCCTGCCAGATGTGTCCCGCCCTCGATCGTCTTGATATCATTAACAAATGAATAGATCATCTCATTGTAACTGTCAGTATACTGGAGGGCAATTTCAACATCCACGCTGGGAGCTTTTTTAGTAAAGTAGAAAACCGGATGCAGCTTGTTCCTTGCCTTGTTCAAATGCTCAACGAATTCGGATATTCCGCCTTCGAAATGGAACTCCTCACTCTTTCCTCCTTCCCGTTCGTCCTCCATTTTTATTCGGAGCCCTTTATTCAAAAAAGCAAGCTCCATCATCCGCTCTTTCATATATTCATAATCGAATTCAGTAGTTTGGAAAATTGTTTTATCTGGAGCAAAATAGACAACTGTCCCGCGATCAGTTGTATCACCAATAATTTTCATTGGTTCAGTGAGCTTGCCGCGCTGATATTTTATGGTATAGATTTTACCATTTCTATGGACTTCGATGTTGAGCCATTCTGAAAGCGCGTTAACTACTGTTAATCCAACTCCGTGCAAGCCACCAGAAACCTTGTAAGCGCTTTTCTCAAATTTCCCACCGGCATGCAGGGAACTGGAAACCAATTCTAAGGCAGGTTTACCAGAAGAATGCATGTCCGTAGGAATTCCACGGCCATCATCTCTTACGATAACCGAACCATCTTTCTTCAAAACCAAGGAGATATTTTTAGCATGTCCCGCGAGTGCTTCGTCGATCCCGTTATCAACTATCTCGTAAATTAAGTGGTGGACTCCTCTTTTTCCAATATCGCCAATGTACATTGCAGGTCGTTTCCTGACCCCTTCTAGGCCTTCAAGGACTTGTATTTCTTTTGCTGTATAATCGCTTTCCCCCACCATAAAAGTACCACTATGTTTGTGTTAGAACTTACGTCATAGATTAGATATAGATTACATTGTCGCAAAGGCTTTATTAAGCATCGTTTTTTTGTATGTTTTGTAAGAATTCGATCTATTCTTATCCTTCAAAAACAGCACTTTTCAGCTTCCATTTTTCCACTGCTTCACGGTACTTATCCTTAACAATAAAGAGCACTGCCTCTGTGTTTTTTCCTTTAATGTAGAGCGTGACCACCTTTTCGCCAATTGCTGCAAATCCTGAAGTATTGCCTTCTCCAATGTTCCTTGCAAGCGACTGAGCATAGCTCCTAAGTTTCAGCGTGAGCGCACTTACTACCGTCCCGCTGCCATCGGCAAATTTAGATGCAAACAATTTCTCGTTCTTTAGGACCACCGCGCCTCTTATCAGCTCTGCTTCTATCATTTCCTCAAGTACCTTATCTGGAGTAAGCGGCTTCTTTTTCAGGACATTTCGTTCAACAGTTAATGCTTCCCCGCCTTCTTTTGCATACCGCTCGAGCGCCCATAGTCTTAAGGAGGACGGGATTGAAAGAAGCGAATCTGCAAATACTTCATTCCGTTCCTGGAGCATTTTACCAAGCACAACTTTCCATTCGGGCCATTTTTCATCCGCAGTTTTTTTCCTTTCATTTAGGCTTATTATGGCATTTTCCACCCTTGCAAATTCCTGCTCTATCATAAGGTTAGTCCGCGGGTTGGGGCTTTTTGCCATCTCACTTATCTTATCAACGCTAACCGATGCGACAATATCGTATTCCCTACTGACATCGAAATTATCGAGCCGGTCTGTTTCTACAAGCTTTTTCAATTCATTAATTTTCTCTTTCAGGGCTTCGGCCTTGCTTACGAACTTATCTTTTTCCTGCCTGATCACGCTTCCATACATTTTCTGTGAAACGGTTATTTTGACAAAATTCTCCAATGACATATACAGCATCACTATGCCAGCTAGCGCAAGGATGACTGGCACTGTTGCTGTGCTGTTGGAAAGCAGGAACGTGGGTATTTCGTTTATTCCTGGCGGGCTGGTTGGCTGCTCTACCCAAAATGAAGAAAGCGCAAAACCAATTATCAAAAATAATATGCCTATCCCAAAATCACCAAACCATTTGGAATTTGCCTTTGCGAGCGCTTTCCGTATTCCTGCTGATGCATTGCCCCCCCGCGATTTTTCACCAACTATGCTAATGACTATGGTTGCTATGGCATAAACAAACAATAAGAATATCATGAGCAGGCCGATTGTAAGGCCAAGGGCGATGTAGTAGTTTTTGACCAAGTTATTTAGTGCAAGTAAAAGTGCCCCAACAAAGCTCGCATTTATCGTGCTTATTTCGACCGACGGGCTTTTCATTGAATTTGCGATTTTTTCCGGGTCCTGGCTCGAATCAAACTCGTATATGAGCATGTAGTTTTTGGAAGGCTTTTTGGTACTCCACCTAACAACAACATCATTGCCTTCTGTAGTTGTCTTTATTTCTGATTTTGATGAAATCCCTTTTGCATCCAATGCCTTGGCTATCTTATCATACAGGTTTAGGCCAAGCACTTCTTGTGCCCCTTGCTGGCTACCCCCTAATGATCCTGTTCCTCCGTTTGATTTTAGTGTAATAATTACCCGGTAATGGTAGGTGGTGCCGGCCAAACTATAATTGCCAAGTGCCTTTGCGCCCTGCAGGAGGGAAGGGACTCCGAAATCTGATGATGAACATAACCCAAACTCATTTCCGCTGTATATTGGGTTTGCATTCAGCTCTGCAATGTCTTTTGCTAAAGTTTGCGCTTTTTCCAGGTATTGCCTTGACTGCTCGCCGTTCTGTATTGTCTGTACCAGGATGCTAAGGTCAGTTGAGACGCTCTTTATTTCATTGTCCACCTGGACATAATCCCTTATTGAGTTACCAAGCGCTTCCTCGTAATTATTGGCCATTTCCTTGCAGCTTGGAGTGCTTCCTGAGCAGAGCCTGCTGCAGGTTGGTGCGTCTATGCACACTACTCCCTGAAGCCCCAGGCTCTTGCTGCATTCGAATTCTGCTGCAGTGCGCTGCCTTTCAAAATCCTGGAAAACCTTTTGCAGCTTATTGTAGTCCTCGTCACTGATATTCTCCTTGACCTTGGCATAGGCATATTGCTTATTTGCGATAGCAAATAACTCCCTCTGCGAAGTAAGAGTGGTCCCGGAAATCTGGACCGGTGCAAAATCATAAATAGCATAGCTAAAGTTGCCATCACCTTCTAGATCCTGGCTTTGTATGTTTGTTATCCTTTCGCTGGCAGTTCCCGGAATGGTTTTCTGCTCTACGCATCCAAAAATCAGTATCAAAACCACTAGTGCAATAATCAGGCGCATAAGCTGATTCCTATCTTGTAGTTTTTAAATATTAGTTCCCAAGCAATCATAAGTAAGATGCAAAGGAATCCCCTATGAAACCGGTACTCTCGCTCATAAAACCCTCCAAGGAGGAACTTGCGGCGGAAATAAAATTTTCAAAAGAAGTGGCGCAGGCCATACAAAAATCCAGCCCGCCCGGGTGCGATGTCGTTATTACCGGCTCAGTGGCCAAAAGGACATTCCTTCGGGATGGGAAAGACCTTGACATTTTTGTATTATTCAATTCATCAACACCAAAAAGCGAGCTCGAAGGTGAAATAAAAAAAATAATTGCCCGCGCTTACCCTTCGGTTGGTTATCAGATAAGCTATGCCGAGCACCCCTACGTCCGGTTCAGGCTAAAAGGGCGGGTGGTTGACCTTGTCCCTGCCTATAGGATAACTAAGGCAAGCGAGCTTCTTAGCGCAGTCGACCGCTCGGTACTCCACACCAAGTTCGTCAAGTCCTCCCTTAAGGAAAAACAGATCGACGAAGTCCTCCTCTTAAAGGCATTTTTGAAGGCGAACTCGCTTTATGGGGCTGAAATAAAAGTCCAGGGCTTTTCCGGCTATCTTTGTGAATTATTGATAATAAAATTTGGAAGTTTCAAGAAGCTCGCGCAAGAAGCTTCCAAATGGAGCAAGCAAATAGCAAAAGGCAACGTAAATGTAAAAGTAAAGGAAAAGAAAAAAACAAGCGGAAAAATAACTGGCATATTTATCGACTTAAAAAAATATTATAAAAACAAAAAAGACGTTGCCCTGCAATTCGCCCGCTTCGGTGATTTTGTAATTATTGATCCAACAGATAAGAACCGCAATGTTGCCGCTGCTGTTTCAGCAGAGAATTTGTCCGCATTCTCCATTCTTTGCAAAAAATACCTCAAAAAACCATCCGCGAATTTCTTCTTGAGAAAACCCGAGAGCTTTGATGAGCGCCTTGCCAAGCTTTCCAAGGACCCGAAACTGAAGCTATTGCTGATTTCTTTGCCAAGGCCCGATGTAGTTGACGATGTGTTATGGGGCCAGTTGCGAAAACTGATTGGCCAGCTTGAAAGCGTCTTAGGCGAATTTAAGGTAAAAGAAATCTTTGCAGATGACCGCCGTCACATCATCAGGATAGCAGTTGCCCTTGGCCTTGATAAGCTTCCTCCAACAGAACTGGTAAAAGGTCCCCCGCTCTCTATGAAAGAGCATGTTCTCAGCTTCAAATCCAGCCATGCTAGGTCCAAATTTAGCATAAAGAAAAAAACCATTTATGCCACTGTCAAAAGGAAAATCAGCACCCCCAAAGAAGCGGTCATGGGATTTTTCAAGGAGTTCCAAAAGGTAAAATCGCACTTATCTTACCAGGAAGAGATGATTATTCTGGAGCAGCCAGGAAAAACCCTGAAGAAAAGTTAGTTAGCCGCAAGATTACTCTTCAAAATCTATCCGGTCCCCTCTCATCGGAGCAACCGCATCATAACCGTGCACTTCGTTTAGTTCTTTTGCGAATTCCTCTGTCTTATCCCCATGGATCAGGATTATTTTTTTAGGATCGGCATCCTTAATGAATTTTAATATTTCTGAGCGGCCCGCATGGGCCGAAAAGTCCAGTTTCTCAACCGGAAGGTCAACATGCAGGTCCTGGCCGTCTTTTGTAATATACCCGCCGTTCTGGAGTTTCCACCCATTCGTATCTTTTACGCAATATCCAGTAAAAATGACTTTGGATTCGCTATTGACATTAAACAGATAATTCAGTATTGGCCCGCCATTCATCATTCCAGCACTGCTTATTATTACCCCTGGCTGCTTGGTCGCAGTCCTTCGGTCTGCTGGGCTTGCTATCATGTTCACCGTTCGCAGTTGCTTGCCAAAAGTCTGTGCATCTTTGATATATTTCCCATATCGCAGATAAATTTTGGCTATTTCGCGGCCCATCCCATCAACAAAAATCGGCACGTCCCTGTTGTATTCCCTAATGACCGATATGAGTTCCTGTGTCCTTCCTAGCGCAAAAGCAGGGAGCAAAACGTTTCCCCCATTGTCCACGGTTTCCTCAATTTCTTCAATGAACTTTTTTTCAGTTTCTTTTCTTGGGGGATGGTCCTGCAGCGCATAAGTGCTTTCGATCATAAGGACATCGACATTTTCAATGGTTTTTGCACCCTTGTGCATCTGGCATTCTTCTAATTTGAAATCACCCGTGTAGAGAAGTACTTTATCCTTATACTCCATTTCAACCATTGCTGAGCCTCCAATATGGCCCGCATCATACATCTTTATTTTTGTCTCGCCAAACTCCGTAGTCTGGCCATAGAGCATTGGCGAAAACGCCTTCATTGCCTTGTTGAAATGTGCAGGGGAATATGGTAAGCCCTCGCTGATTTTTATCGAATCCTGCCAAAGTAACTCGCAAATGTCTTTTGTTGGGGGTGTACCGTACCACCTGATATTGTGATTTTTATAAAGAAGGGGAAGGCAGCCCGAATGGTCCAGGTGCGCGTGCGAAAGGATCGCAAAATCCGGCTCGGTCTCGGTTTCCATCGGAAAAACCGGATGGCCGCTCTCATCAAAAATTTTTATCCCATAATCAGTTATTATGTGCTTATCTGTATGAATCATGAATGCGCTTCTACCAACTTCCCGTGATGCCCCTAAACATTCAATAGAAAATCCCATATATAATCATCAGCCTTATCATCGGGCGCAAGGTTTTAAATGGGAAAGAAATTTCAAAAAAGTTACAGAAGATTTTAATATATTCTCTGAATAGGAAATCCTATATGGATCCAGAAGTTCGTTCGCTTATAATACCAATAATCACCCTTCTTATTATTTATGCCATTTCCATTCTTTTTTTCCATTATGTTGAGGGCTGGAGTTTTCTTGATGCAGCTTACTATACCACAGTAACGATAGCAACAGTTGGTTATGGTGATTTTACCCCGAAAACCTCAATTGGTAAAATCGGAGCTATGATCCTGATCTTTACAGGGATTTCAGTTGCTCTTTATGTTATAACCCATCTTGGTGCATTACGTGCACGAACCATTGATCCGCACCTTCAGCAAAGGCTCAAAATATTGCGCAGCCTTACCGAGCTTCAGACAAGCGATACTTCGAAATCCGATCTTAAAGATATAAAGAAGAAAATGAAGGACCACGATTCCAAATAACTCGTTATTCCGGAGCGATAGAAATATGCTATATGATGAAAAGTTTTTCCGTAACTCATTTTCAAAACTCGGACAGACCAAAATTAGCAAAGCTAAATTTGCTATTGTCGGGCTTGGAGGAACAGGAGGATTTATCATCGAAAACCTTGTCCGGATGGGGGCAGCAAATTTTGTTATTTTTGAAAAAGACCGTTTTGAGCTGTCGAATTTTAACCGCCAAATCCTTGCAACTGACGAATTTTTAGACCAACCAAAAATAAACTCTGCAATTGCCCGGGCCAAATCAATAAACGGCCGGATAAAAATAACCAGCAAAAAAGAATTTAGCCGCAAATCTTCCCTAAACGGTGCGGATATTGTTCTTGATGGTTCGGACAATGTCCCAACCAGGATTCTAGTTGCGCAAGAAGCAAGATCAAGAAAAATCCCATATGTTTTTTGTTCCGCTAACAAGTCCAGGGGCATAGTGAGTATTTTTATCAATTATTCTTTTGAGAAAGCCTTTGGGATCCCAAAACAAAAATCCAAACTGGCACGCTACGCAGTCTGCTCGAGAATAATCTGCCCGGCAGTTGCAATTTCCGGTTCGCTAGCGGCCCTCTATGCAGTCAATTTCATAACTGGAAAAACCTACCCAAAAGCACCAAATGCATTGTTTTTTGATCTGGAAAAAGAAAACCCTTTTTGGAGGGCGAAGCTAGGATGAATCCCCCAGAGCCTGAAGGTGACTACTACGTTCTTGAGCCCTGCGCCACTGCAAATGCTTTTGAAATTAAATTAAATGGAAAAAAGCTGGATTTGCAAAAGTGCGAGCAAGCATTTTCCGAACTAGGAGAAGTTGCGGCTACAACTCCAGTAGTGATCCTGGCAAAAATCGATGGCTATGAAATCAGTGCTTATGCCAGCGGAAGGCTAATGATCAAAAGCGAGAAAAAGATGAAGTTTAGCTTGGTTAAGTCATTTGCGAAAAAACTGGTTTCGTCATTAACCAATGAACGGGCCATTTACTGATTAGTAATCATTACTTTCCTCTTATCAAAACAATTAAAATACGATCTCAAGAGAATTATCCTAATGAATAGGCTTAGTTTGGATGCCCTGAGGCAATCCTTTCCCCTAGTTGCTGATGGCCTTCGCCATGCATATATTAGGGGGCGCACCTCTGCTGATCATCATTCTTTTCGCAGCCGAAGTGCCATGGTTGAAGCAATAGGACATATTGTGGGTCAGCCACCAGTTAGCGTCAAGCTCGGCATCCCGATCGTAGTTTCTACGGGCATTTTGCATGAGCGGCTGCTCGAAATTTATCAAGGGCTTTTTTATATCCATCCAAAACAAATTTGTCCCGGCCTGAGCCCTAATTTCCTTACTGAACTATACCTTAATGTAAGGGGAAACCTGCCCTCTTTGGACCAGGACCAGCTAAGGGCCAGAAATCAGATACTACGTACTGTACTCAATAACATGGATCGTTTTGTTGTAGCTGCTTCCAAAGAACCTGTCCGTGGTTATTCCGAAGGCATATTCGAAATGAGAAATGGAGGAAGGATAGTATTTCGGATAATCGGCCGCCAGCTTTTCTTAAATACCCTTCTTAGGCAGGATTGGATACCATTGACCTCGCCCCATCATCTCCATCTTTCGGTTATGTTAGACGGCAGGCAAAGAGGCTCCGATGCCATAACTACCATCTGTCCCAGTGAAGCGGATGTGCAGGAGATTGCAAGTTTGCAGGTACCCGAACTTTTTGTATTCAATGCGGCTGTAAATCTTGATGGTCTTTATCCTGACCGCTTTACTTTTAACCTGCCAGGACGCGATCATCCTATTGCCTGGGCAGAAGCGACCCTGGCAAGCGAAGTTGTTGGCAGTAAGACTGTTGTTACGAGCGGTAAAGATAAAACAGAAATTACTATCTACCCGATAATTCATTGCAATACTTCAAGCTGATCAATTGGTTTGTGATTTTTATGGCTGTCACTCTTGAAAAAATGCGGGCGGAGTTTCCTGCTGTCAAAGGCAAACTCAGCTGCAGGCTTCTGGCCAGCCATCCTGATCTAGCGCCATTAAGAAGTACTCCTCTATCCTATGAGGCTCTTGCTTCGCTTTCGCAATCAGCTTTTGGCTTTAAGGTAGAGATCGCTTTGGGTTCTCCGATTTTTGTAGCAAGGGAGGGGCTCAGGGAAGCGTTGACTGATCTCTATGTTGCTTCAATATATTCTTTTACAAAATCGATACCCGATCTAAATAGTTCCATCCTATCAGAAGTGTATCTTGAAGTTCAGGGGGATCTTCCAAGAATAAATACCCATTTATTAAGGTCCCGCAACCGCGTTTTTGGTCGCTTGCTTGAGGCTGCCGCTTCCATAGCTTATGAAAACCCTGTTGGTATGCCTCCGGGCGCTGCTCCTGATTTATCTTTCAGGGACGCACAAGGGAGGGAGTTGGGCGGCTTTTCGCTTCTTGGCAGGCAAATCTGCGCTACAAAACTACTTACTGATGTTGAACCACTGCCCCTCCACCATCTTCACCACCGTCTTATTTTCAATGGGCTCGATTATTCACTAAGCCCTGAAAGTTTTATCATTTATCCTACTCCTGGGGATGCAAGGGGAGCATGGGTTGAGCGCGGTTCCGGTCCTATGTATGTGTTTTGTATAGTTACTGACTTGAATGCCCTGGATGCAGATATTGGGGCTGGTCGTCCTCCGTCCACTGCTGCAACAACCGCGCTTATTGAAGCGACATTTAGACACGAGGTCATAGGTACAAAGACTACAATGTCCGGTTCCGAGAATGCAAAAAAAGTCCTGATAGAGCCAATTGTCCACGTTAGTTCGTCAAGTTAAAAACCTTCCACTCGTTTATTTAGTTAGGATCATTATGCGATTCGACTTCCACGTGCATACTAAGTTTTCCCCTGATTCGATAATCAATCCCAAAGACCTTATTGCAAAATCAAAACATCTCCGAATAATCCCCGCAATAACCGATCACAACACAATGGATTCCCACAAACAAATCCGTTCGCTAGTCAAATCAAATTTAAAATTTCGCGATTTTCAATTTATTCCGGGCGAAGAAATTCGTACTGATCATGGAGATCTTATCGGCCTATACCTTACCGAAACTATCCCGAAAAAAACCCCATTTATGGAAGCGCTCGACCGGATAAGGGGGCAGGGTGGTATCGCTTATATCCCCCACATGTTCGATTATGGGAGAAACGGGGTACATGCCACTGAAGAGGAAGCATCCAAGGTTGATGTTGTTGAAATTTTTAATGCACGCTGCCTCCACAATTCCTACAATGATCTGGCTTTGGATTTTGCAAAAAAACATAACAAACTTCAGGGGGCAGCAACCGACAGCCATTTTTTGATGGAATTTGGCCACACATATACAGAATTGCCAGATTTTGACCTTGATGCGGAAGATCCGAAGCTTCTTCTAAGAGCATTAAAAAAAGCAAAATTTGTAACAAGAAAAGCGCCGTTTTTCGTAAGAGGAACAACTACGGTTGTTTCGGTTTTCAAGAAAATAAAAAGGACAGTTGTGAGGCCATAAAATGGTTCTTGATCCGCTTGATAATTTGTTCTGGCATATCATCGCAGGCACAAGAGGCGGCCCTAACCGGCTCCAGATCCTCATTCTTCTTTCACCAAGGCCATACAATGCAAATCAGATTGCACAAAAACTCAAATTAGACTATAAGACCATACGGCATCATTTGGAGATACTGCTTTCTAACGGAATTATCTACGCTTCAAAAGAAGCAAGGTATGGGGAACTTTATCATCTTCATGATTTTGTCCGGCCAAAGGTAAAGCAGTTTGTAGAGCGCATTAATGAACGATTGAATAATGAAAAATGAAAAGCGGCATTTGAGATTTGGGGCAAAGATAATAAAGCCCAATTTGGAGGTAAGTATATGGACTTGTGGAATCTTGCAACATTTATCAGCATCTTTAACATAATATTGCTTGGTGCACTTCTTTCAGTCTATATTAGTAATTTTCTTTTGCTAAAGTCCAAATTTTCCCTTGGCCTGATCATTTTTGCGCTGCTTATTTTACTTCATAATTTGGCCAACATATACTTCCAGGCTACCATGATGAAAGAAGTCCTTTTCGGGTCATCTGATTTTGCCTGCCTTCTTAATGGCCTCGAAGCACTCGGGCTGCTCAGTCTCGTCTATGTGACCTGGAAACCCGATGCATAAGCTCATGGCTCTGTAGAGCCAAAATCATCTCTACCAACCCCGGGACAAATTTGCAATACAACAAAAATTGGGTGAGAATTGGGCAAAGGTTTATATTCGGCTTTTTTCTGAGCCATTAGGTGATTTTATGAAAATGATCTTGATCCTATTGATTACCAGTGCTCTGCTCATTGCAGGATGCACTAGCAATACCAAAATTTCAGATTCAACGGTTAAAGCAGGCACGGACAATTCAATGAACAAATCTGATGAAAAAAATACCCTGATGAACAAAACCACGGAAATCCAAAATAATGGGACTAACAAAAGCAAAATGGGCCAAGCAAGCGAAGGCGGCTACCGCCCTTTTGAAAAAGCAGCTTATGATGAAGCAAGGGCTGAAGGAAAAATAATATTCCTGGAATTTTATGCGAACTGGTGCCCAACCTGTGCAGCACAAGCTCCTGCGCTTGAAGAGGCATTTAAGGAAATCAAAAGCCAAAATAAAGAAAACGTGGTCGGTTTCCGGGTTAACTATAAGGATTCTGACACTGATTCTGATGAAGATGCACTTGCAAAAGAATTTGGCATAGCCTACCAGCATACACATATAATACTCGATAGCAAGGGTAAGGTTGCAAAAAGGTCGAATGAGCAATGGTCTGCAGATCAGATAGAAGAAGAAATATCTAAGGTGACTTAAGGAATGGCTGAACTGACCCTGATACTGGCCTTTATTGCAGGCCTTTTCTCGTTCCTTAGCCCCTGCGTTCTCCCTCTCATCCCGGCGTATATGACTTTCCTTGCCAAAACCAGCATCGACGAAATAAAAAACGATTCCCAGAATGCCCGGATTAGGGTACTCCTGAGCAGCTTATTTTTTGTTTTAGGCTTTTCAGTTATTTTTTCAATTATCGGAGTTTTGCTCCAGAGCGTTCTTTCCACTATCGCATATGATGTCCAGACTTATCTTGGTTATGTCGGAGGAATAATCATAATACTTTTTGGCCTGATGCTTCTTGGCTTGATAAGATTTTCTTTTCTGGAAACTGACCGCAAACTTACCCTGGCAAACCTAAGGCCATCCTATTTCTCCTCATTTCTTTTTGGTGCTGCCTTTGCAGTTGGCTGGACTCCCTGCGTTGGAGCAATCTTAGGTGGAATCCTCACCCTTGCAATAACAAATCCAGCAAGCGCATTTCCGCTTATGTTAAGCTACTCTGTTGGGTTAGGGATTCCCTTCCTACTCGTAGGCATTTTCATCTCGCAGTCAAACTCTGCAATAAGATTCATCATGCCATACCTAAAATGGCTGAATATCGTATTTGGGATTGTGCTAATAATCCTGGGCGTGCTGGTATTTACCGGAAAACTTTCGGCGATTGCGAATTTTGTTCCGCTTAATGATTTTCTTTTGAAGTGATCCTTATGGAAATTTCGGTTTCGAACTATCTTATCCTGATATTTGCGGTACTTATCATTGTCGCAGCAATTATCACAATCGGTCCTGCTGCTGGTCAGAAGTCGGCTATCATTTCAAAAACAATCCCGAATCCCAGTCCCAGCCCCTCAGTCTCGGCAGGCTCCTATCCCCAGGCGCCAGAACTAAATTTGATTTCCGGCTACATAAACACAAACAACAAATCTATCACCCTTTCCCAATATAGGGGGAAAGTCGTGCTGCTTGACTTTTGGACATATACCTGCATCAACTGCATCCGTACCATTCCCTACCTTAATTCCTGGTACGAAAAATATGCAAGTAAGGGGCTTGTCATTATAGGAATCCATACCCCTGAATTTGATTTTGAAAAGGACTATGCTAATGTGTTTAAGGCAGTCCAAAAATTCATGATAAAATACCCAATAGTCCAGGACAATGATTATGGCACTTGGACCTCTTACGATAACCACTACTGGCCCCATGTCTATCTTATCGACAAGGATGGCACTATCCGGTACGATCGCATTGGCGAGGGCGGGGATGAAGAAATAGAGCGGAACATACAAAAATTGCTTTCTGAATTAGACCAAACAAATCAAGTGGCAAATGAGTCTCTTGTTTCGGAAAATATTTCTTCAAATACCGATTTTTATAAGATCGGGACCCCGGAAATTTATCTTGGTTATAGTACTGCCAGGCAACCAATAGGAAACCTCCAGGGCCTGCCGCCTGAGCAAAGCGTAAATTATAGTTTTCCTTCAGATTCGGCCGCACGGCTAAGCCCAAACCTGGTTTATCTTGAGGGCACATGGAAAATCAATGGAGACCATAGTGAACTCATTTCTAATGAAGGTAAAATTGCCCTTAATTATAAAGCGCGATCTGTGAATATTGTTGCAGGTGGCGGACCGTCCGACTTGATCATCACTCTTGATGATAAAAACGAAGACCAGACAAATATTGGTACTGATGCGATTTTTGTCGGCAATGAGGCGATTGCACACATAAATGGCCTTAGGCTCTACAATGCCGTTAATGATAGTGGCTATAACCAACGGACGGTTATTCTCAATATAAAAGGAAAAGGATTTCGGATTTATACTTTTACCTTTGGTTAGCAACCACAAAAACTTCAGAACCCTTTTAAATTAGTGTCAATAACTATACTATAATGTCTTTTTATACAAATCCAATAACTTACTCGGCGTTAGGTCCGCTAAGGCCGAATGTTACGCTGATCTCCTCTAATGATAATCGCCTCAGGAGAGAGCATGCATCTGATTTTCGGAGTCGTTTGTCCGGCTTTGATCGCCTGGTCTTTGCCGATAAGAGAAGTAATGCACTCTTAACTGCACAAATACATAGTTCCTCTTTAAACGCTCACGCCATTGCTGCTTTTACACGTGCGAAATATTATCTTGGAGATGATTTTAGCCATACCGTTCTTCTTGAGCAAATGTCAATTCCACCGAACACCTTTGTTACATTGATGTGTTTAAAGAACCTTTATGGGGCTGCATCTCTTTTCCATCCTGCTGATCAGCGGCTTTTGGAGGTTGTCTCTGCAATACTTGATAGTGTGATAGAAGATACTGATCTTGCCCCTCTTATAAATAAGGGCAGAATTTTCAATCATCTCTTTAGGATATTGGAGCTGTTTAGGTTAAATCCCAAAATGATCGGGCTTGCTGATCTTTCAATTAATGCACTCTTCTATCGGTCCTGCGATCTTAAGTTTTATGTTCCTAAAATTGCAGAACTTGCTGATAAATCAACAGCCCTGAAACTAGGAGTAATTGTTGATTCGTCCAGTCACCCTCATATAAAAAGTGCGTTTGATAGCGAGCCAGCAGATCTTCCTGCTGATTTTGGTACATTTATAGACCGGCTTCAGCTTCTTCGAGCCACACCTTTAGCAGATATCATAAGACAGCTCATGATCGCAGTTGATCCGCTACCAGCTGAAGAACTCCGAAGAATCGCATAGCATGGAACTATGCCAAAACAATTGGCGCTCACTAATTAATCGGTTAGGTGCTACACCGGGAGAAAACTTCATCTGAATAAAATCTGCCCGACGCGGGTTTTGCGTAGCTGATAATGAATTAACGTGCGCGATCGAGAGCTATGCTCGAGAGATTTGCCACGCATGGCAAACAGATTTAGTTGGAATGGTATAGAAGTGTTTCCAAAACCTTTATAACAAATGCGTGATTTGTTTTTCCTAATGGCAGAAGATTTTGTAGGAATGTCAGTGGCAATCGTTGTAGTTACTGCCTCCATAATACTTGCAGGCATCATCCTTGGTGTTGGCCGTGCTTTTGGGTATAAAAAAATAGAGCATTTTGGGATTGAAGAAATAATCCAATCCATAATCAATGCCGCAATTATCGGATCTTTTGCAGCGATTATCGCGCTTGTTGGCGGGGTAAGCTCTGCATTAGTTACCTCTGCATGCGCACCCGGAACTTCGGTTGAGCAGCTTCTTTGCGCCCTTGGCAATGCCAACTCCTCGCTTTTCCTATCATTTATGCAGCTTACAAAAACCCTCAACCTTCTTGGCTATTACCAGACAATTTCCCTCAATTTTGGTTCGTTTTCGATTGCGCCTTTTACCAACCTTTCATCGGTTTCCGGAGCACTTTCGCTCCAGCTTCTTGCATTTAACCTGCTAAACATACTTTTTGGTCTGAATTTCCAGATCGCTACTTTCATAAAACAAAGCGCTCTGTCGATCCTCTTTCCGGTAGGGCTTGTGCTAAGGACTTTTTTCGCCACCCGCAGGGTGGGCGGCTTTTTGATTGCACTCGCCCTTGGCCTCTACCTCTTTTACCCGACATTCATTCTGATCTTTCCGGATCCGCAGCCAGAGCTTAACTCCTCATCTATACTGATGCAAAATTTTACCAACAGCAGCTTCTACGCAGCGATCCCTATTGTAGACCTTAATAGCAACTATGCAATAGCCGGAAAACTGGACATTATGAGTGGTCGCTGCCAGCAAAATCTTTCAAATAGTTCGTTCTGTCCTAATGTTACACAATCTTTCTTTGGCAATTCCACCTTGCTGATAAATGGCACTAACAGCACCAATCCCGGCAATGGGTCTAATTCCACAAACGTTTCGGTAATACCGCCCTTTGTCCCTG
The DNA here is from genome assembly GCA_016212505.1 of Microcaldota archaeon. Lineage (GTDB taxonomy): Archaea > Micrarchaeota > Micrarchaeia > Anstonellales > Bilamarchaeaceae > Bilamarchaeum. The sequence goes on along the minus strand of JACRGB010000010.1, from coordinate 38,536 downwards.
ATTTTAATGGCGATATAACTATGCTTTCGCAGGCAAATTCGAACGCGATTTCAAAAAGCATCCTCTATGCGATATTTGCGCCATTATTCTCGCTCGCCATAACATTCATTTTTGTCAAGGAATTAGGCTCGATTTTAGGCGGCGAAATAGGAATTAAGACTTTCTCGGCGTTATGAGCTGGCAAGTGCCCGACTGACTATTTCGACTATTAATCGTAAAACAAAGAAAAAAAGAAATAAAAAAACTAAAAAAGAAAAATTACTGTTCGGGTATTTTTATCTGGAAGCTCACCGTTGCATTTGTATAGTAATAATGGGGCACTTCGTTGAATTCTACTACCATGTACCTGTTTGGTGCACTACCGAAAACCCCATAAGATATGGTTCCCCCTGCTTCTGGATTAAGATCTTCCCAGTATCCTGCTATTAAATAATTTGGCGCAGTTCCATCTGGCATATATTGTCCACTGCAACACCCACTGCTTAGATTTTGTGAAACCCAGTTATCGAAAATAATAAATCCGTTCGAAGAAACCCATATTCTATTAATTGTGGTTCCAAAGAAGTGTGAATAAAAACCCATATCTATTCCATCAGACACTTGGTCATCTGTTAAATTCAAATAAGTTAGGTTGCTTGCATTGTTCATATTTTCCCAAGTGTAATTCCAGTTTTCGTAGGCATCATAATCCGGGCCTATCTGGTATCTTATTCCAACCTGGCTCCAGTTCCAATTGTTATCTCCATAAGCGGCGGTGATGCCTCTTACTCCACTATCATTTTCTATACCTGCAGATGCAGCCACTCCATCTCCATCGTGAGTTATGTTCTTATAATTCACATAGAAATACTCGTTTGAATATACTACGCTGCCTAATAGCATCAAAAATACCAAACCTATAAAATATTTCATACTTCACACCTCTTGATTCTTCATTCAATATTCAGGTTTTTAAATCGCAACCCTGATGTATTTTCTATGTTCCTAAACCGAGCAATAACAATGGCCTGCCTTGCAGGCGGGGTCATCTCAGTTTTGCTTTCCCTGATCTTTAGTCCGTTCCTTGCGATTGTTTCTGCAGTGTTTTTTGCATTTACCCTATTTACCTGGAAATACGGCTACCTTTTCGTACCCATGATAACAAAAGCCACGCGGGTAGTTGAGATGCACGATGGCTATGAAGTCCCCCCCTCCCGCGACTGCATTGTCAAAAAAAGTTCGGACGGCTATTTCGTATCCAAGTTCCTGGAGATACGGTTTTACGAAAGTTCCATGGATAAAAATAACGAAGAGAAAAAACTGATGTTCGAATCTTTTGAAAAGGCAGTCAGTTCCCTAAAATATATAGTTAAGATCACCATGATGATCAACACCCTTGACCTTTCGAACCATGTTGATGAGATTAAGACTAAGCGCAGCACCGCAGAAACAAAAAAAGGCCGCGAATTGCGCATGTCACGGGACGATGCGATGCGTGTGGACCGCGAGATTGCCTACTGGAACCGCTTACTGGAAAGAATAACCCAGGGTGAGCGGCCAGTGGAAATGATCTCATTTGCTTCTACTACTGCTTTTGGCCTTACCCGAGATGAGGCATTATCCCGTGCATCAAGGCAGGCAAAAGAGCTCAAGACCATCCTTTCAAGCTCTTTGGGTTCTGATGTTAGTGAGCTTAGCGATCTTGATATGATAAAATGCTTCCAGTGGGATTTCTTCTCGCCGACAACCCAGGAAGAGATAAAGGACTCGGTTTTCTAAATAATGCCAAATAATATTATCCTGCCATTTTTATAAAAAATGGCAGATTCTTAAATTCTTCCATTTTAATGTATTTATGGTGATTTGGTGGCTTCAGAATTTGTAGAAATGGATTCTTCTGGCAGAATCGTAATCCCAAAATCTATTAGGGATAAAATCGGGACCAAAAAAAAACTGGAGATCTACTTTGACGAAACTCATAAGGATATTCATATAAAACCGGTAAAAGACATAAGGGAATTCTTTGGTGCCTTTAAAGGCATTAAAGCGCAATTCAAGAAAGATCAGGGGGTTGATTGGGTTGAATATCCTGATAGATAGCTGGGGTTGGATAGAAATATTTGAAGGGACCCAAAAAGCAGACAAACTATTGCAGCTAATAGAGAACCCTAAAAATACCATATACACTACGGTATTGAATGTTTATGAGGTGTGGTATCAGGTAACCAAGCGATCCAGTCGTGAAAAGGCGGAAGAAATTGTCAATTCTATAAATAAGCATTCTACTGTATTTGACATTAATCAGCCCTTTGCAGTTAAGGCAGCGAGCATCCATCTGCAGGAAGGCTTATCTGCCATCGACTCTTTTGTTTATGCGGCAGCCTCTGCTATGGACTGTCATATCGTTACTGGAGACCGCAAGGATTTTGGCAGATTTAAAAAAGTTATATCGATCTGACTTTCTCTCCGATTCATACTCAATAAAAACGGTTCGCTCTAAGTGTCCTTATGCATGATCCGACTTATTCATTTAATCAACTGGCGATCACACTCAGATTCCAAGCTGGACTTTAGCGACGGCACCAACCTGCTCGTAGGAATAATGGGCGCTGGAAAATCCAGTGTACTTGAAGGGATAAGCTTTGCTTTATTTGGTACTTTCCCTTCCTTAGAGCGGCGAAAAGTCAAACTAGAAGATCTTATGCGTCTGAATGAACCAATAACCAAAGTTTTTTTGGAATTTGTCTGGGAAGGTGCAACATATCGTCTCGAGCGAGTTATCGAGCGCAATAAAAGAGGGACAAGTTCTGCAGCCGAAGTTTTCAAAAACACGATGCTCGTTGAATCTGGGCCTGTTGCAGTAAATACATACGTCCAAAACCTTCTCCAGATTGATTACGACTTATTCACAAGAGCGATTTATTCTGAGCAAAATAACATCGATTATTTCCTTACCCTTGATCCAAGAAGAAGAAAGCAGGAAGTGGATACGCTTCTTGGGCTTGACAAATTCGAATTAGCAAGAACCAATATCATTTCAGTTATTGGCCGCATCCGCTCCAAGCGCGAAGGGGTGGAAGAGCGGTTTAGTGTAGAGAAAGTTTCTGAAGTTTCTGCCAAAGAGCAGGAAAAAGCAAAGGAGCTCTTATCACTTGAAGCAAAACTAAGGGAGCTGCTCCTAACTCATGAGGAACAAACCAAGCAACTTTCCAAATCTACAGTACTTTTCCAGGAAATGAAAAAGAAAAAGGACATATTTGAATTGCTTTCCAAGGAAATGATCCGCTTAACTGCCCAGCAAGACTCACTAAAGGCTGAAGTTGCATTGTTTAATCCGGAACATCATTCCAAACTCAAGCTAGATTACAGTTCTCTTCTCGCTGAAAAAAATACTCTTGCAGCACAGATCAAATCAGTTGACGAAATCCACCTAAAGAGTTCAAAAGAAATAAGCGTCCTTGAAACCAAAATCAAAAGCACAAAAGAAAGCTCTGATAAGATTCAAAAATTAAGAAAGGACCTTGAGCTCCTTTTAGGCGGCGCTGGCAAAACCCCGGCAGCCTTGATTGATGATCAGAAATCAGCCGAACAAAAACTCCTTTCTTTTGAATCCGAAAAACGTTCTATTGAAAAAGAACTTATTGAAATTTCAGATATTCTCAAAAACCTTAAGCCTGGCCTTTCCGAATGCCCGCTCTGCTCATCGAAACTTGCTGAGCATGGCATTGAACATATAAAAAATGAAAAAACCGCGAAAATAGAAGAAAAAAACAAGCAGCTTGCTGAACTATCCAGAATCCTCCTCACAGAAAGAAAAGCTCTTGAAGAATTATCATCCAAAAATCGTAAAATTTCTTCATCACTGGATTTAATCCTCTCCCTGGAGAAGAGCGAGAAAAATGCCCCTCCTGTCCAGGATTTAATAACTAAAAAATCCATTTTTGATCTTGAATTATCAAAAACTTTAGAGCAAAAATTTGCTCTTGCTACAAATAGCGAGCAACTAACTGCAAAGCTTGATCAATATCGAATTGAGCTTAGCAAGTTAGAATCATTGGCCTTAAAACAAAAAACTTTGGCTGAGACAGAAAAGAAAATAGTTTCTAATCAAGAAAATCTGAAGCTGACCCTTTTTGATGAGCAGTCATTCGAAAAGCTAAGAACTGAAACCGAATCACTCAAATTATCTACTGAAAGGCTTTCCTCACAAAAACGCGAGCTTGAAACCTCTTCCCGCATGCTAAACGACATGCTCAAAGTACTTCGTGATGACCTCGCTACGCTAAAACTAATGGAGCAGGAAGCAAAAGAGCTTATACGGCTGGAAAGTGAGCTCCTTATTTACAAAAATGCCTTACTAGAAACTCAAACTTCACTCCGCGAAAATGTTGTTGATGCAATAAACAGTGCGATGAATGAAATTTGGACGATCTTCTATCCCTATCGTAATTATTCTGCACTTCGGCTGGAAGTTAGTGATAAGGATTATTTATTCCAGGTTAGTGATGGCCAAAACCAGAACTGGAAGCCACTTGAATCAATTGCAAGCGGCGGAGAGAGAGCCTGTGCGGCCCTTACGCTTAGGGTGGCACTCGCAACCGTACTTGTACCAAAATTAAGTTGGCTAATTCTCGACGAACCAACACATAATTTAGATCGCCAAGCAGTTGAACTCCTTTCATCAGCCTTACAATTCAAGGTTCCTGAAGTAGTAAAACAAACTTTCGTAATTACCCATGAAGAAGCTCTGATCGGTTCGGAATTTGCTTCAAGCTATAGGCTTAGCCGGGATAAAGAACATAATAAAGAGACGCAGATCGAGAGAATCTGATTTTTGTCCAGCCACTTCTTAGCAATAAACTTCCTGCTCAATCTTTGATGCTACTTCGAAAAGATCAACGTTTTTCTTCTTATTTTTGCTAGCAAACCACTCCATTGCTGCATTTTCATTCTTTGCAACATAGGTTGCTATACACGGGTAAATATCCTGACCTTTAATCATTCCAACTGAAGTAAGATAGGATAAGACGTTCTTGAATTCTTCTACCAAATATGCTCGTTTTCTGGAAACCCGGACATTTCTTAAATCAGTGAATTTTAGGTCATCTTCAGTAAGCAGAAGGTTATTCATAGTAAATGCGCCTATTGCAAAATTATCTGCATGAGCTTCTGATAATCTCTCGCTTATAAGTTCACCGAGCTTTTTCTTTCCAGATTCAGGAATATTATCAATATCAACGTGCTGGATGTTATTGCTTCTTGTTATTCTTCGGTCAAACGACCAGGCAACTCCTTCTACCTTAGCTATAAGGTAATAATTTCCGATTACTGTTTTCACATATCCGACCATCCTGTTGAATACGCTGCTCAGTTTGGTTTGAACCCGATTTAGCGCATGGGCGATTTCCCTGCCAGTTTTTCTTAAAATATAAGTTGCCCTATTGTGCTTGATGCATACGCTATCTATTCCATCTCGGGCATTGACCCGATAGAAGTCGTCAAGGTTTTCTTCTTTGCTAAAGTTAATGGTTTTTACTTTTATTAGCTCTGATTTATCATCTTTCCACTCATAATCCACCTGTATTTGTTCGCTATTTTCGGTTTTTCTAGAACTAATAGGAACTTCTTTTGAGAATTCAGGAAGCCTAGAATCATCTACCTTTTCGGATGAAAGCTCTGCAAGCTTTTCTTCCGGTTTCGGGACAGCTGAAACTAAGTATTCAGTTTTTTTCATATTCACGGCCTCTATTATTATTTATGTCTGTTTCTGCTTTTAAACCTATGTACCATTTCGTTTATTGACGAAGTTATTTTCTACTTTTTACCCTAATCGCTCGTCATTACGCCGCCCCAGCAACCTGTGTCATAGCGCTTGCCATCGCAATAATCCAAAATTGGTTGGCGTTGACTTAGCGCTTTGTTCTTGCTAGTATTTTTTCGATGCTCACTACATTGGCATTTTTCTATATTGCCATTATTGTGCGAATCTAAGGATCGCCTGGATTCCCAACCACCCATTTTGTTTTTTGTTCATTCGATCACCTTCCGATATGAACTGCCCTTGGAATGGATAAAAATCAGTGTATCGAAAATTATCCTTAGTTTTGCCTACTTACCAAGCCAAGATTAACCTTCCCGTTCGGTCCTTGGCGCAAGATAATATGTGAATTTTGCCCCGTCCATTTCGTATTCCAATTTAAGTGGCATATCGGTACCAAGACTAATCTTCATCATAGCGCTTGAAGACGCGGATCGAACCATATCCTCAAGGTACTGGATCGGATATGTAGCGGTCACGCTTTCGCTCGCGGTTATTTCCGGAACTTCCGGACTTCCTTTTTCAAATTCCGCTTTCAGTTCGCCATTATCCGATAGGACATCGACCATGAACTTTTCAGCTGTAACCTGGAGTTTGACATAGGTACTCATTAGTTTTGCATCTTTTAGCGCATCTTTGATTGCATCTGAGCGTACCACTGCAATATTCGTTCCTACCCGCGGCTCGCGGTTTACCCTGTTGGCAGTTTCTATTAGGGGTATTTTGAAAGTCCTCTTATGCTTTGCACCAGAAAACGTCATGGCAAGCCGGTTTTCTTCCAGGTAAATTTCTGCCTTCTCCCCTTTTTTGCCCCTCGAAAGAAGTTCGGACAATCTTACAATGTCCAAGCCCATCCTAGTTTCTTCAGGAACATTATACTCTACAAAAGATGTTTTTGGCATGCTAAAGGAGATCATCGATATTTGGGATGGGTCCATTGCCTTTAGGTAAATCCCATCTGACTTTACCTCGAATTGCCCTTCTTCTACCAAGCTACCAATGCAATCGATTATTGATTTTAATGCTGGAGCGTCATTTACAACTAGTTTCATTCCCTTCTACCTCCCACAAACAATTGGGTGATAAACAATATAACTCTTGTTATGGCACCCAACTCTAATTATTCGAATGACAGCTCAAAAGCTACTCTTCTCCTCATCGCCTTGTGGGCATCAGCCTGGGACGGTGATTTCATTGCTGCCGATTTTATTTATCATACCATCATTTTTTAAGAGCCTGATGTTGCAGCTTGAGGTTCCAAATGTTTAAAAATGGTTCTACATAGAAAGCTACCTATGACAACTGCTAGAAGCACTAAATTCGAAGTAAAAGGCCTTAGAATGGTACTGGTGCCTCCTCCAAAAGTCAGACCAAGACCGCCCGTACTTCATCCAGTTCTCGATCTATTACCTGAACCTGCAATTCCAGAACGCGTTACCTCGCCAATAGTAGAAGCTTTACCCTCTTCAATTAGAACACAATTCGACTTTTTGGTTCAGGTTCTTGCTGATCATCTTACTGCTAATCATGGTCCTGCACCTATTGCAGTGCAAAAACTGTACAGCGAGCCAGAAGTTATTTTCATCATCCATGCCGCAGTGTTGGCTGTATGTGCTGATTCAAACGATAAAACTGCCCGAGAATTCATTATTCGGAATGCATACTCTCAAGGCGCTCTTAATGATGCATTCGTGCGTCTTATTCGGTTAGGAAAAATTACTGCGGATGGTGTTGCCCCATTTATTTCACTAGCTCGCGAATGCAATCCAGAAGAAACTAGCCCCCTGCCCAAGGCAGCTCCTCAATTAACAGAGCGCCAAGCAGAATTGATACGATCTGCCGAAACAATCCTATCAGGCCCCCTTGGTCCAGTTATGAAAAGAAAGCGGTTTAGGATTAATTATCCTGATCTTCACGCTGATTTAGAAAAAGAAAATTTACTCGGTAGGCTAAGATTTCCTACACATTCTAACTGGGATTCTGCAGAACCTGAGGTTTTGGTTCATTTGGCGCAGAATCTAATCGCGCTTTATGGATGTAGAACTGTACGTGACTTAAACCGGGTTGATCACGGCCTGAAGAACCAGCTTTATTCAAGAACCAACCCCGCAGGAGAAAAACTTATTGATGTAGTTTTCCCTGATAAGCAGAGAAGCGGACCTGCAGGTTCCTGGTCAACTGAGCGTTCGGGCGCTCCGGCTCCGATTTTTGAGCCATTGCCGATGGCCCAGCAGATCCGGATTTTCAGGGCCATTGCAAATGATGCTGAGACTGGTGGTGAGGTCAAAGAAGGGCACATGTATGGGCTAATCGCATTTTTCTGTTTCAGGCTAGATCAGGAAGCTCCTGCCATTGAACCTAAGAAAAGAGGGATCGGTGATGCCCGAAGCGAACTTCACACCTTTTTTGGAAAAGTATTCGAAGACGACGCTGCTAAATCTAGGGTCGCCCGAGGCATATTTACCGACTGTTGGAATAAGTTGGTAAAAGAAGGAATTATACTTGTTCATGATGGAGGGAACACAGTTTCACTCAAAATTCCTGAAGGCGAATTTGAGAACAGCTCGATGCAGGAAGTTGTAAAGAGCATTTTTGCCAGGAAAAACGACATTTTATCCGCTTCCACCGTAGAATGAAGTTTTATTCCACTTTATGCTGCCTTACTTTTACTCCAGCATCCTTAAGCAATTTCATCGGAGTTTCTCCCAAAGGATAATCAACATTGTAGACTACTTCCTTAATTCCAGCATTAATTATCATTTTTGTGCAGAGCAAGCATGGCGAGAAGGTCGTATATACACTCGAGTCCTTGATCGAAATGCCATGATAAGAAGCCTGGACAATTGCATTCTCTTCCCCATGGCTACAGAGGCATTCCTCCAAATTCTTGCCTGATTCCGAAAAATTATTGCATCTTGGGCACCCGCCTTCAGCGCAGTTTCTTGTCCCTCTTGGAGTTCCATTGTACCCGGTTGAAATGATCCGTTTATCCTTGACAATGACTGCAGCGACTTTCCTCTTTATGCAATTACTGCGGGATGCGACTACCTTGGCAATTCCCATAAAATAATCATCCCAGGAAGGCCGGACCATTTTGAACTCTTTTGATGTTTTTGCCAGTTCAGCATTAACTTTATCATATAATTCATTCAGGTTCCCTTCGTTAGATATAGTGGCTTGTGCCAGCGCAAAAGTTCCCTTGAGATTTTGTTTGGTTTTATCAGCATTTTCCATTTCCAGTTTTTCAATTTCCAAAAATGCCTCATACGTTCTTGGGTCCTCTTCCCTATTGCGGGCCTTTATTCTCTCAAATCTGGTCTCACTTGGGGCAGTTATATAGAATAAGAAAAAATCCCCTGCTTTTTTCAATTCATCTACTTCGGTAGGGTTCCTGATTGAGTCAATGCAATAATTCTTATCCGCCTGTAATTTTTGGGCAATTTTTCTCCCCAACGCTCCTGCGCCATGTAGCTGGCGGAGGCGGTTCCCCATATCGATTAGGTTTTCACGGGTTATTCCCTTACCTTCTTTTTTTAGTTCCTCACGTATAGCATCAGAAAGTGAAAAATAGTAGAATCCTTTTTTCATTAAATATTCTGCTACCGTACTTTTTCCTGCGCAGTTTTCTCCGGTTAGTCCAATGATCATTCATATCCCCCGCCATCAATCGCATAACATAATAAGATAAAAGATTAGAAATACTTTCGTAATAGCTTCCGTATTTCCTCATACACTCCCTTTTCCGAATCATTAAGCAAATTCAGCTGCTCGTCCCATTTCTTTATCTCATCACCGGTCATATAAGTGTAAATCACATCGTTTTCATTAGCATTTTTTCCAATAATTACTCCATCTGCTGATAGGGCAATTTGTTGTCCGCTGGTTGCTTCTTCAATTTTTTCTTTTTCGTGCTGCATTTCCCGAACTTCGCCAATAACCTCCCCAGATTTATCCATAAGCCGATAATTTTTCCTTATTTTGCCGCCCAAAATTTCCACCCCAAAAACAGCCGGTTTTGATGCACGGAAAATAAATCCTTTTAATATTTTTATCTTGGCTGGCCAGGGCAATTTTTCCATTGAATCTTTCTTCATTTTTTCTTTTAGTTCAACCTGCCAGGCCTTGTAGTTATCTACTAGGCGGTATATGATGTCGGATTGGATAATTGGAACTCCTGAATTTTTTGCCTCCTCTACTGCTTCGTCAACTAACCTGACGTTAAACCCTAACACTGCGCCAAGAAACGGATTCTCTTTTCCAACAACAGAAGCAGCAATCACTTCTTTTCTTGTTATCTGGCCAACTGACGCATCCCTTACCTTGATTTCATTTGTTTCAAGAAGTTTTACCAATGCCTCTACTGAACCTAAACTATCTGCGCGCAGTATTACCCCTAGCTCATCATTTTTGTGGAAGATGATGCTCTTGAACTGATCTTCAATAACTTTGCTTTCAGTTTCAAAATCATGGACTACTTCTAAGGGTGATCCTGGAATTGCACTATCAAGGCCCTGGGCATAAATCTTTACTCCTGCTGCAGCAACCGCAGAATCTATTGAATTGTATTTTCCTCCTTCACCAGGAAGCAAAAGGCCACGGACTTTTGTTTTTTGCACGCCATTCAATGTCATATAAGCGATTTCATCATTTTTTTTCATTACTCCATCGTAGAGTATGATATCCACAGTTGTTCCAAGTCCTTTCTCTTCTTTTACCTCAATTATACTTCCTTTTCCTCGCCCAGTGCCCTCTATTTCAAGATTATCTCCAAGGAATTTTTGGCTGAGGCCGGCTATCATAACTAAAAGTTCGCCCAGACCTTCTTTTGTTTTTCCACTAACTGGAATCAAAGCAATTTGTCTTGTAAATTCAGTAATCCGATCGTACCTATCACTATCAAATCCATGTTCTGATAACTGCCCCATTAACTTGTATAATTTTTCATCAAGCGCATTTTTGATATGTTCGGGCTGCTGTGCTAAAGATTCGTTGAATGATGAAGTTTTGTGGCTCTTCCATCCCATTATTGTATCAATCTTATTTGCAGCAATTACAAAAGGAGTTTTGTATTGTTTTAGTATTCTGATTGATTCGATTGTTTGCGGTTGGATCCCGTTATTAATATCAATAACTACGATAACCAGATCCGCAATACTCCCGCCACGGTCCCGTAAATTACTAAATGCTTCATGGCCCGGCGTGTCAATGAAGAGCAGGCCTGGAATAGTTAAGTTAAATTTTAATGCGACTTTGCCTGCAGATTCCTGGATAGTTTCTTTTGAAACGTAACTGGCACCAATCATCTGGGTAATTCCACCAGCTTCTTTTTTTGCAACGCTTGTCCCTCTTATGGCGTCTAAAATAGTTGTTTTTCCGTGGTCAACGTGTCCGAGAATGCAGATAATAGGAGACCGTTTGAACTTCATTTTTTCACCAATAGCTGAATAATTGCGAAATTAGAGATTAAACATTTCGTTTTCAACCATTTTAAATGTTTTTAATCAATACTTTTATCCTAAACATGGGCCCATAGTCGAGTTTCAACCTCCCTATTGAACGGCACCCCGTTCAATGGGCGCAGGGAACATCTGTTCCCTGCCGTTTGGGAAAAAGGTTGAGCCAAAACTGATAAGTTAACTGGCTAAACGACAATGGTTAAGACGCTACCTTGACATCTTTCTTTGTAAGATGATTTGTTTCTTTGATCAAACTTTCTTGATCGAAGATCGCATTAGACTCAAAGAAAGTTTGAATGGTAGAGATCCCCGGTTCGATCCCGGGTGGGCCCAATTTTGTGTTTGTTATCAGTTTCCAGTTCTGGGTTCCCTATTGTTCTTTGAACAATGGGGCACATTGTTGCTCTGCAACAATGTTGTCGACTCAGGCAAAATTGGGAGGACGTGAAAGACCCGCAGGGATTTCACAACTGCCCAAACTATTTTCTCGTCTCGTGTTTTGAGTCTTGAGTTGTGTAACTAAACATAATTCGTAATATCCCGTCGTTTTATCACAATGTATCCCATCAGCGCAACCAGCAAAACAAAGTATGAAAGCAAGGCAGCAACATCGATCATCGGGTTACCATTTGTGATCAAAATTATCTTGAAAATATTTGTTACATGTGCGAGCGGAAGCAGTTGCTGCAAGATCTGCGTGTACTGCGGCAAAAGGTCTGGTGAAAATATTATATTGCCCAAAAATAACATCGGGATTGCAATCAGCAGCCCGCTCTGGACTGCAGCAGATTCGCTTCTTGCGTAAAATCCGATCAAAACTCCTATCGAAGATAGCACGAGCGATGATATCGTCGTTCCAAAAAGCAAAATCTCAAGGTTTAGTGGCGGTTTCACCCCAAATAGGAGCGAGGCAACTAAAAGTATTATCAGTACCTGGCCAAAAGAGAGCAGCATCAATGTTATTATTTTTCCAATCAGAAGGTTCTCAAGTGCCCCTGGCATTAGCAATATCTGGACTATGGTTTTCTTCATTTTCTCCCTTACAAGGGTAATCGATCCTAAAAGAAGGCAGGAAAAGAGCAGCGAAACAGCGATTATCTGCGGCATGATAAAATCAACAAAACTCGTCCTTATGTACTGGTCCTCTACCTCTACTGCAAGCGGTGCTGCCAATACTGCCGGGTCCTTATTTGTCTGCTCAGCCACGGTTTTCTGGAGCTTATCTATCAGATTTTCAAACGACCCTGTCTGCTCGAGTACCGTTCCCAATGTGCTGTTAATGTTCGCTGTTGTGGATTTCAAATCGGCAAGCAAAACTTTTAGTTTTGCCACCTGCTCTGATGATTTTGAAAATGAGGAATTAAGTTTTGCTAATTGTGCAGAGCCTTTCTCCAGCGAGCTAATCGTACTGTTTATCCCATTTGACCCGCTGCTGGCATCCTTTATCTGAAGAGAATAATTAGCTAATTCTTCTCCAAAAGAATTGAGCGTAAGATTGAGGCTTTCAAGGTCACTAATCTCCTGTTTCGTCCTTAGTACCTGATTAGAGGTTGAATCCTTTAGTGATTTTAGCGCCACTATATTCGCTTCTAGTGCTGCCTTAGTTGTACTATCATTTGCATTATTTTTTAGTGCAGTCAAAGCGGTTATCGAGCTATCCAGTTGTTGGTTTGTATTATTCAGATCGCTTAGCTGCGAAAGGAGCTTATCATGGGTTGTCTGTACAGTGCTTTTTGACTTATCAAGTGCTGCTGTCGCATTGGCAAGAAAAACATTGCTTCGGTTTAGCAGTTCCGAATTTGCTTTCGAGCTGCTAGTTAGACTCGTTTTTTGTTCATCCAGAAGATTCTGTAAATATCCAATGTTAGCTGTTGCATCGTTAAGCGATTGCTCCAAAGATGAAATATCCAGATCATTAGACTGGTCCGTTATGTTCCCCAAACCTGCCCTGGTATTTTCCAGCTGCCATTTTGTTTTTGTAATCCCTTCTGCCAGATTCGATGCAGAATTGTTCAATGATTTTAAGTCCCCCCAAGCATTGTAAACGTAATTTTTTGTTATGTTTGCCGAAGATGCCTGTATTACTGAAGATGTTGCAGTTACAAGCGATTTTTCCAGTGCAAGGTCCGAGTTATCCAGAAGCACCCTTATTTTAGAGCCATTACCGTTTCTTATTTGCCGATCAAAATCATCCGGAACTACGATCACTGCCCGCAGCTGGCCGTTTCTGAACGCATTTATCGCCGCATCCACATCGTTAAATGTCTGGAGGTTAAACGCATTTGACTTGTTCAATTCGCTAAAAAGCGCGCTCGCATAAGTGGTGTTTGTCGAGCCAACCACGCCTATAGGGATTCCCCGGATGTTTATTGATCCGAATGATCCGCCCATAAAGAGCATAACTAAAATCGGGAAAACTACCAAGACCAAAAGCAGTGTGCGGTCGTTAATGATTTCAAGGAATTCTTTTTTTAGCACAGACAAGAATTTCATTCAACCACCGGCTTTGCAAAATAAGCAAACACATCTTCCATCTGCTTTAGCTTGAACTTTTCTTTCAGTTCCTTTGATGTGCCGCTGGCAACAATTCTCCCAGCGAACATTATTGCCACCCTATTGCATAATTTTTCCACTTCTTCCATATAATGGGAGGTGATGATTATGGTTTTCTTATCCGTCTGCAGCTCTTCTATCACTGCCCATATTTCTTTCCTTACCAATGGGTCGAGGCCCACAGTAGGTTCATCAAGGAAAATTACCTGAGGCTCATGAATTATTGCGCATGCCATATTCAGCCTTCTTTTCATCCCGCCAGATAACTTTGATGAAAGGACATCCGCCTTCTCAGTTAATCTCATCTGGCTTAGGAATTTTTTTATCCTCTTATTTGTTTCTTCCCTGCCAATTCCGCGCATGGAAGCAAAAAACTCAAGGTTCTGCCTTACGGTGAGCGTTTCATAAAACGAGTCTTCCTGCGTTACAAAACCTATATCTGATTTTGACCTTTGCATTTCCTTTATTGTTTTTCCAAGTATGGTCACTGATCCGGATGATGGAGCAAGGAGTCCAGAGAGCATGTTGAATGTGGTGGTCTTGCCGCTGCCGTTTGCACCAAGAAGGCCAAAAACCTCACCCTCTTCTACAGAAAAAGAGATTCGATCGACAATTATTCTCTCTTTGATGACTTTAGTTAATTCACTTACCTCAACTGCTTTCATAATATCATAAATAGCGCTTGTTTGATCCTTTTAATGTTTTGTTATTGTATTGGAAATTCTATAAGAATTTCCAAACAGGCCAAATTTTGCTAAATTTGTCCTTTGAAGGGCTAACCCTCCCATTCATTCGAATATTCCGTGCTTTTGAGCGAACTCTTCTATATGCCTTACCACTGTTCGCGGATCCTCCAGTTGCGCAGCATGCCGGACATGGTCAAGCACTACCAATTCCCCATTTACTCTGATTTTATCTGGGCAAACAAGAGGGTCGTTTCTGCCTGCGATGTAAAGTGTCGGAACAGTATAATCGTGCTCTTCTGTAATTGCCGGTTCTCTTAACATTGCCCGTAATGCAATATCAATAACTTCTATTGGCACATTCCCAGTAGCCCTCATGAACTCTCCGAATAATTCCGGATGAATTTCCGGGCCAAGCATGGTCCTTACCAGCCTTTTGATTATTCTTTGGGCTAAAACTATCTCCGCAATAGTTCCCTTTACTAAATCTGCTCCAGGTGTGGTTGCAAGTCCGGCAGAGATCATTCTTGCAGCTGTTCCAATTATCCCCGAGTTTCCAAGCGTCCAGCTCTCAAGCGGATTGCCAAAAACTCCAGACACGCTGATTCGGCCAGTCATCCTTTCCGGAGTTGTTTGGTGAAGGCGCCTTGCAACCAGTTCGGTCATTGAATGCGTGATGATTAATGCCCGCTCTATTTTTGCATGATCCATTGCACGCTGCACATCATCTGTAACATCATTCAGATATGTAACCGAATTACTTGATCCGATAGACGACCGGCCATGACCACGATTTTCAACTAATAAAACATTTGCTTTTGGAGCGAGCCGGTCAACTACCGGACCCCATAAAGGAAAAGGAGTGCAGGTCCAGCCTGAAAGTAAAACAACCGTTCTTTGCGGAGGATGAGAATTAGAAAATTTATAATGAACGCTTCCGGATCTTGTGCCTTCAATAGTTTCTTCATGCAGTCTTATGTCTGGTGTAGTGAGACGAGCACGCGGAGGAACCACTCTTGCCAACACAACTTAGCATTTGATGAAGAGATATAAAAGTCTTTCTGCCACTTTTACCAAAATTACGACAGTTTACGATTACGGCAAGCGATTTTCTACTTAATTCAATTTATTCTTATTTTTCCACAACCGTTTCCGGCCCCTTTTCGATCCTTTTCTTGGCCGCTTTCATAAATTCAATAAATAATGGTGCCGGAGCTTCCAGCCTTGATTTTAACTCGATGTGCGCCTGGGTTGCAACCCCAAAGCTTTCCTTCCATTCGACAATCTCAACAACATTACTTACTGGGTGCGTGGCAGATACGACCAACCCTCTATCCACAAGCGCGCTTACATATGCCGGATTCACTTCGTATCTGTGCCGATGGCGTTCGGATGCTTTAGCAGATCCTTTCCCATCGTCGTACGCTTTAGCCGAAACCGTTCCTTTTGCAATATTACATTCCTGCGCGCCTAAGCGCATGGTCCCGCCCAGCTTTACTACATTGTGCTGCTCTGGAAGAAGATCGACAACAGGATGAAGAGTTTTTTTATCAAACTCAGTCGAGTTTGCCCCCTCAAGGCCGCAGACGTGCCTTGCATATTCAACAACCATGAGCTGCAAGCCAAGGCATAATCCAATATATGGAACTTTATTCTCCCGGGCATACTCTATGGCCTTTATTTTTCCTTCAATTCCCCGCTCACCAAACCCTCCAGGAACGAGTATTCCATCGAAGCCTGCTAGGACTTCAGCAACATTGGCAACTTTTTCCAAATCGCTTGCCTCAATCCATCCTATTTCAAGGCCGGCATTGACTTCTGCAGCTGAATGGACCAACGCTTCCCTCACGCTTATATAAGCATCTTTTACTGCAGTATATTTTCCTACGATCGCAATCTTTAGTGGCCTTTCCTTTGGCTTTACTATCCTTCCCACCCGCTTTTCCCATTCTTTTAGGTCGGGCTCCTTAGTATGGTCAAGATCAATGATTTTTGCAATTTGCTTGTAAAACTCCTGTTTCTCAAGCACGAGCGGCAACTCATAAACTGTATGGAGCAAAGGATCATCAAAAACATTTTCTTCAGCAACATTGCAATATTGGCTGATCTTCTTTTTTGCATCCTCACTTAGTTTTTCCTGCTCTCTTGCAATAATAATATCCGGCTGCATACCAGCGCTCTGGAGCATCCTTGTTGCGTGCTGGGTTGGTTTTGTTTTTTGCTCGCCAGGGCTTAGGCTTGGTACATAAGTTAACTGGATAACTGCCATATGGCCATCAACAAAACGCATCTGCCTCATGGTTTCGATAAAATAAGCATTTTCCAGATCGCCGATTGTCCCGCCAACCTCAATCAAAATAACGTCGGCCTTGCTTTCTTTTGCCAAGTTCCTTATCCATTCTTTTATTTCATTAGTTAAATGAGGAATGATCTGCACATCTCTTCCAATGTATTCGCCTTTACGCTCTTTTGTAATTACTTTTTGGAACATTTTTCCGCCGGTAATTGAGCAGTTTCCTGGCAATGACTGGTTCAAAAATCTCTCATAGGTTCCAAAATCCATGTCCACTTCGGTCCCATCATCAAGTACGAATACTTCACCATGCCGAAATGGGTTCATTGTACCGCAATCGATATTCAGATAGCCATCAAACTTTATTGGAACTACAGAGTATCCACGCGCTTGGAGCAATTTTGCTATAGAAGAAGTCACTATCCCTTTGCCCAATCCACTCATGATTGAGCCGGTTACAACAATAAATCTGGTCTTTTTCTCTGGCATAGGAAATAGATGTTCGTTAGCATTTTTAACTATTGCGAAATCGTCTCGTTTATTCTCTTAACGTAACTAGCAGGGAAAATAATTTCTTTCAAAGTTGGAATATGTTTTAGCGTCAGCTCAAGTGTTTTTGATTCATCCTTCAGATACTGATTTACCCGCTCCACGAACCGCAAACCCAGGACGTATGGTAAAATTATCTTAGTCACATTCCACCCGACATTCACCAAGATCCCGCAAATTGCGCAATATACTGCGGCACCCGCTCCTGCTGATAGATTGCCTTGAGAAAATTGCCTTATCGCCAGCTGTGCTCCTGAAAAGAAATCCGGAATTGTAGTTAAACTCATAATAATAAGACCTATTCCTGCAGCAACTTCAGATATTGAACTTAGGAAAAATCTTACATTTTCCGAATTAGTAAATTCTTCTGCTATGGCAGCAAGCCTTTCCACAAACTTTGCTCTACCTTCAATTAAAGATCGTATCGCTAATTCATTTCCTTTAGTTTTACTTTCCTTAAGAGCCTCAAAAATTTTTGGATTAGTTAAACCATCTGAAGCATGTACCGCTTCATGAAGTGCAGTCACCGTTGCTCCTCTTACTAAATGCATGGTTCCAGTTTCCATTTCTGCTCGGGCTGCTCCGCCAACATTTAGGAATCCTGCAACTCTTCCTAAAGTCCTTATCGTGAGTGGATTATTTTTTGCATGTATGCGATCTTTTCGTATGGCTTCGTTTCTAGCTCTCATATAAGCATTTGAATTAGGATATTCCACTATCGCTATGCCTTCGGTCTTTACGCCAATTCTCTCGAGAAATCGTCTTTCTCTTGGAAAACTAGACATATCTAATTTCTGCGTATTGCATGGTATAGTTTGTGTGGTGCGCATTGAATAGTATCTGTACCAAAACATTTAAAAAGTGATTTTTAATGGCATTTTATGCATATTATCGGTAATTCATAATCTACCTGCACTCAGATCCGATTCAGCGCCTCTTTCATCTGCTCAACCGAGAACTTGGTAACAATTAGCGGTATCCGTTCGCGTTCGGATATCTTGAGCGCGAGCTTATCAACTTTGTCCGGCTCGATATTATGAAGGACAACTGCTGATGGCTTGGATGAGCTGACCCGTATAACTACCATCGGGCTGCGGCCCGTAGTTATCCCGGTAAAAATGAACACCCGCTCATTAACATTGCCATAGAGGTTCTGGAAATAGGAAAAAGGCATTTCAAGTATCACTTTCAGGCTGTCGATCAATGTGTACCCATAGATTTTTTTCGTTTCGGCAATATCGTGATTGGTCACTACTTTCCCACCAATGAGACCAATAAAATCCTTCAATGAAATCGATCGGGCAAATTCGTGGACTTCAAAATATTCGCTGGCAGGTTTTTCCCGCTCGCTTAGTTTTTGCGTGATCGATCCGCCTTTTAATTTATCAATGTCAAAAATCGCATTAACGAACCTGCTAATTACTCCGGTTCCTGGGGATTTCCTCCGGTTGCCTTCGTAATCGCTTATTGTGGATACGGTTATTTTCAGATGTTTTGCAAGCTCAACCTGCGATATGCCGAAAATCTCGCGCCATTTTCGCATGGTCGCTCCTGGGTCTGCAGATAATGCGATCTCGCCTGCAATTTCCATCTTCACCTTTTCCATCATATCATCGACCAATCAAATAACCCCGGCCATTGGCCGTGGCAAGAAATGCACAGCATTTCTTGACAGCCTTGAAAGCCGCAGCTTTCAAGCCAAGGATTGTTGATCCATCTTCAGCTGCAAAACAGCTGGAGAGACAGTTAACGCAGTTAACTGGAATTTTTTTGCTTTGGATCAGTATAAATATTAACTACGGCTAATGTTTAAATGCATTACGTCAAATTGTAATTTTGCTCCCTTCAACTCTCGTAAATCTTCCTTTTGAAGGCTTTTGAAAACTTTTAAAAACTGTTATTATACCACTATATTCATGGCAGATCCTCACACACTTGCTCCGGCACTTACTGTCCGTAATGCACACTCAAATGAAGGCCTGGTGATAGCAAAAAAACACTTCGCCCGGCATCTTCTGTTTTTGGAAGCCCGGTTGGGCATCTCCAACACCTCACAGGTCGATTCTTTGCTCGGCAGGATGCGCAATCTTTCTGCTTTTGATTTAGGGTCTTTTGAAAGCAGGGAACAGGCAACGCAGGCAGTAAATATATGGAACGCAATAATTAATGGCAACCTTGAAGTTCCCCTAACCCTCAGTACCCTCGCCCCAATAGCGTATAGCTACATCCGGATAATGAGTGATTTATCTCTTGGGGACATTTCGTTTCCTTCTGCAGAAATTCTTGCAAACCTTCCTGCTGCGCAACCTTATGGCATGGCGTTTAATGAGAAGTTGGCCCCATCACCAATCCGCAGCCATTCCCTTTGGTATGAAGATGCAAGCTATCTTTTCAAACGTGTTTTGGCCGCCCGCCCTGGTTTATTGATGGAAGAGCGGGACCTGAGGCTGAGGGAACTGGGCCTGGATCCTCAAAAGGGCGATCTTGATGGCCGGCTAAAGGCTGTACAAATAGTAATTGCACGAAAAATCGCCGAGGCATCTGAAGCTTCGGGATCTGGCAAAATAGCTGCAGCCGGGTTCTTTGCCTTGCCCCTAGTTGCCTACATATACGATGCCCACGCCGCAGTGGCATTGTTCCTTTCGACATTTTCCCTGCTTGCTGTCCGGTTTGTGCAAAGGCATCTTAGGATCAGGGGCCTTAATGCCGAGCTTCGCCAGCTTGATCAACATGTCGATTGCATAGGGCGCATATCTGATGGGTTTGAGGAATAAACGAAATTTCCAAGACTAAACTAAGGGGCAATACTATGCAACTGATGGCCTTTCCTGCTGCAAAACCTGAACTAACTCTTTAGGCGTTGCTGACTATCTGCAAGGGAGAAAGTTATGCCTGCGTAGGGGTTTTCGAAGGATCCCCTCTGCCTTGGCTGATAGGCTTCTCGTTAGGAAAAACCCAACTCTGGAGCAGGCTTCTTTTACTGAGGAATTGCTTGCTCATCCGGAAAAAGATGGTAAGTTCAAATTCGGATGTGACCTTATAGATCGAATAAATCGGTGGACGATCCCATGGTCGGATGTCCTTGGGTTGTGCCCTGCCAGCGAATTTGCTGAACTTTCAAAAATGGCATTGCTGATTACGCTTTTTAATTCTAGATACAATTTTACCGAAAGCGATAGGAGCGGCCGGCTAATCATTATTCCTGAAAAAATATTGCCCATTCCGCATTTTCTCCAGGAAACCGGGTGAGGCGAAATAGATGAGCCAACCGGCATAATAGTAGAAGCCCGTAGTCGAATTGAAGGGAAGGTCCGGCGTTTATGGAGGCTAAAGCAGGCAGCCATAAGTCCAATAGTTCGTGGATCTGGTATGCTCTGCGATAGGCGGATTGATGTTGTTGCATGCTATGACCGCCATTATGCTTTTGGCACAATTGGGATGCGAGATGTTCGCCTCAGGGGCTTTGAGTCTGTTGATACAACCGAGCCATCGCCTCAAGTGTCGATGGTCAGGTAAATTATCTCACAAAATAAAACAGTGCCGCAATAATCAAATACATTACAACTAATTGCGCGCCTTCGAACCAGTTTGTTTTCCCATCGCTCGCTATTTCATTGACAATCAGCACGCTTGCAAATACCGCGATTACTTCAAATGGGGTAAATACCAGATCCATTGGCCTGCCAAGTATCACCCCAGCTAAAACCGCAACAGGTGCAACAAACATTGCTATCTGCAGGCTCGAACCAATAGTGACATTTATGCTCAGGTCAAGGTCATTTTTCAGTGCAAAAAATACTGCTGCCATATGTTCTGCCGCATTACCCACTACCGCAATAATAATTGCACCAATAAAGAGTTCAGTTAATCCAAAATCTTTAGCCACATGCTCGATTTGTCCGACAAATATTTCACTGACAATCCCCAGCGCGATTGTCGATATTGCCAAAACCAAAACTGCATGGTTCCTGCTCCAGTGGGCCTTTTCCTCCTCTTCGTTCCTTTTTGAGCGGAACAAATACTGGTGCGTTTTTAGCGAGAAAACCATACTTAGCAGATAAACCGAAATCAAAAGGACCGAAACACTAAGGCTAAGCAGCTTTTCGTCATTCCCCCGGTGTTCGGTCGGCACAAAATGAAAGAGGCTTGGGATCATTATGCTCATAAATGCAATTAGCAGCACGGTCGAGTTTAATCCTGCCAAGGGCGCTGAAAATTTCTGCTCCTTGAATTTTAATCCGCCAATAAGCATGCTGATGCCGAAAACAAAAAGCAAGTTCCCTATTATGCTTCCGGCTAACGAGGCCTTTACCAGATCTATCAGGCCCTTGTTTATTGCAAGGAGGGCGATTATAAGTTCCGCCGCATTTCCAAATGTTGCATTAAGCAAGCCTCCTATCTGGCCGCCGTACATTTTTGCAAGTTCCTCGGTTGCTTCGCCCATTTTTGCTGCCAGTGGCAAAATCGCCAGGAGCGAGCTTACGAAAAGTACGGTGCTATCTGCATGGATTACATAACCCAAAATCAGGGTTATGGGGACAAAAACCAGAAGAATATCCGTTAGCCGCATATATCCTAAACAATATAGCAAGAATTTAATTATCTTTAGTTAACTACTTATGTGATGGAAGCCCTGATCAAGCCCGAACTTTTCGATGCGACTGCCGCGCTTTTTATCATCTCATTTATTTTCTGGGAGGCCCCGCGCTCAATAAAAAAATTAATCTCAGAAGAATATACTGATGGAGTTTACCCGGCAACCGGCCGCGTAGTTGATTTCTTCCTGCTGGCAGTTGGTCTCTCTGCATTTATTTACCTAAAATGGTCAGACCATATGCAAAGGGTCCTTTTCTTCCTGATAAGCCCTGGTGTTAGCTTCATATTCCTCATTGTCATCATAACCCTCCCACTAATTATCCTGCTCGGTTTTTTCAAAAGATTTTTCGCCCGGATGGAAGGGCACAACTCAATTACAATCTTTCTTGTCCAGGGCCTTCTTGATTTTTCACATACAGTATTTTTCATTACCTTTTCACTTCTAGTAATTCCTGTCCTTGAATATCTTATACTCGGAAAGATTTTGTAAACCTATTTCGTCGGGCCTCTAAACGTTTATATGCATTCTCCTAGTTGTTCTTTTGGTGATCGAGTTATGGCTTCAAAAAAACCAAAGAAAAGGGCAATAAAGAAAAATTGCAAATGCGGTGGAGAATGTTTCGAAAAAGACTCGCATCTTCCAGGTTATCTGTTAATCGGTTTTGGTCTGCTGGCCCTTCCAGCTAATTTAGGATACTTTGGTTCTGCAGTTACTGCCTGGCCATTATTTATTGCACTTATTGGCTGTGTTCTTGTAGTAAAAGTTGCACTATGTAAGAAGCATACCAAAAAAGGAATTTGATTTTCTGATTTTTTTTAATTATTTTTTTGTAATATTCTTATCGCATAAATTCCACTGCATTTTTGAAAATCCGTAAGCCCAGCGCTTCTTTTACCGTTCCCTTGACCCAGTGTGGGCAGTTTTGCGGCATGTTAAATGCCTCGGGGTGCGGCATCATCCCGAATATCCTTCCGGACTTATCGCAAATGCCTGCAATGTTCTCTACTGAGCCATTTGGATTATGCGGATAGAGTGCGCTAGTGTTGCTTTTTTCATCAACATACTGGAAAACAATTTGGTTGTTTTCTTTGAGGCCCTTAAGCACCCCGGCCTCTTTTGGGACAAATTTCCCTTCACCATGCCTTACCGGAACGATCAGGTAGTCAATGCCTTTAGTAAAAACGCAGGGCGATTTTTCATTCCCTTTTAGGATGACCCATCGGTCTTCATAATGGCCAGAATCATTATTGGTAAGTGTCGCCCGTTGGACAAAATCAGGCTCTGGCAGCAACCCCATTTTCACTACTATTTGAAAACCATTACAGATTCCTAGGACGAGGTTCGGTCCCTTTACAAATTCCAACAGCTCATCGTGAATTTTGAATTTCATCTTGTTCCCAAAAACTTTTCCTGATCCTAAATCATCACCAAAAGAAAATCCGCCAGGAATCATTAACATGTTATATTCGCGAAGCATCTTTGGCTCGCCAAGAAGCTTATTCAAATGCACTATGTCTGCTGCGCCCCCTGATTTTTCTATGGCGTATTTGCTTTCAACTTCGCAGTTGATACCGTAACCTGTGAGGATGAGTGATCTAAGCGACATGAAAATATTCGTCAGTCAGCTATTTTAACCATTTCGTTACACTATCCTCAAATATTCCGAATGTTGATTGAGATGAGAAGACGTAGAGCTGATCCCACTAGTACATTACAAGCACCCCCTTCCCTAGGCGCCCCTACTACTTTGTCCATTCGGCCTCTTGCCTCGTGCAACGTAGTAGTTTTTACGATTTTTGAAGAGCTCACTTTTGATTCGCTAACCCGTAATTTATCAGGCCAACTGAGGGAATCAGTCGTTGACATCACTAAGCATGATTGCCATCTTCCGCCATTTTTGGATCGTGAATTGGTTGCGCATGCACTATCTGCTGGGCGAGAAAAAGATATCGCAATTTTTACTTTTTATGATGAATATAAATACTCTGAAGAGGCAGAAAGGATACGCAGTTTTATCTCAGAACTCCGGGTACTAAATCCTAACATAAAAATTGTTTTTATGGTTGCAGTACGAGATTCTGGAGGAGCTGGGGTTGCAGATCTGGTTCTTGAAAATAAAGTACTTCGTGATGGGTCGTTGGAAAACGAATTACAGCGAATGTTAGATCTTCCGGCAGCCAAATAAACTAGTCAAACTTTCCTCAGAACCTTTATCCCATCAAATTTCGACGGCGTTCGGGAAAAAAGAAACGCGTTATTACTAATACAAATAGCTGCAGTCATTATGCTCTCCATTCTTTTATGAACGTCTCCTGAATTGGAAAGCTCTTCGCAAATATCCGATGCAACCCGTGCTGCTTTTGCATCAAACCCCAGCACAGTAATCGAGTTCACGAAGGCGCTGATTACCTCGGGCTTCTTAACTGATTCAAGAAGATGCATGAACGTAAAACTAGTAATGCAAATTTCTTCCCGGTCAGCATAATATTTTAGCTTTTCAATTATGCCCGGATCGCCCCGAAGAAAATCGAGCGTGGCTTCAAAGTCCAGGCAGATTTTTTCCATTTTAGCGACCCCAATTATACTTCCTTATCCTTTCCATTGAGCGCCTATCGACATCAGAATCAGTTATACTGCCTGCTAGCGAAAGGATATTCTCCTTCTCACTGCTTCTTTCTTTGAGTAAATAACGTAAAATTTCGCTAAAACTCATGTTTTTCGATCGTTTTAACCTATAAAGTTCGGCATAAACATCGTCCATGATTGTTATGACCCTAACCATGGTCAATGTATTTAGTCAATGTATTTAAACTTTTACGTCGTTTTTTCCCAACTTGTTTTGGTTATGCTACTTTTGTGTTCGCTATGCCACGAGGTTAATCCCAATCTATTTAAATGGCTGATCGCCCTCATAGACCTACACGTTCACACGAATGTGATAGGCGACCAAAAAAAACAAGGTGAAAATTATGGAAGATTTAGTAAGATCTGTAGTAGGGGAGAGTACGCCGCAAACTGAAAAGCCGGCGGATGCAATGAGCTCTGAGAGCATTAAGATAGTCACTATCGGTGTTGGTGGTGCTGGTAACAACACAGTCAACCGATTGATTAAGTCTGGTGTCAAGGGCACTGAATTAGTTGCAATTAACACTGATAAGCAACACTTGAACATTGTTCATGAACGGGCAAAGAAAGTGTTGATTGGCCGATCAGTAACCAAAGGTTTGGGTGCTGGTGGTTATCCAGAAGTAGGTGCAAAATCCTGCGAAGTGGACAGACCATTAGTAGAAAAAGAACTCGAAGGCGCTCACTTAGTATTTGTGTGTGCTGGTATGGGTGGTGGTACCGGTGGTGGTGCTGCTCCAATAGTTGCACAAATTGCAAAAGAGCAAGGCGCAATTGTAGTTGCAATGGTTACCTATCCATTTGCCTTAGAAAGAGCGAGAAAGAAAAAAGCAGATGAAGGTATTAAGTTGCTCAAAAAATTCTGCGACTCAGTAATCATTTTGGATAACAACCGATTGGTTCAATTGGTACCAAACTTGCCAATGGCAGAAGCATTTGCAGTTGCAGATGAAATTCTCTCAAGAGCAATTTCTGGTTTAGTCTGGACTATTACCCAGCCATCTTTGATTAACATCGACTTTGCAGATGTCCGCGCAATCATGGAAGGCGGAGGAGTAGGTTTCATTGCAGTCGGTGAAGGCAAGGGCAATGATAAAGTCCGCGCAGCAGCTGAGGGAGTTATCAAGAACAGATTGCTTGATGTTGACTTCGAAGGTGCAAAAGGTGCACTCATTCACATAACTGGTGGCTCAGATCTAACATTAGGTGATGCCATTAAGGCTGGTGAAATGATCACCGAAAAGATGGACGCTGAAGCAAACGTAAAATGGGGTGCTCGGATCATGCAGAACTACGAGAGCAAGCTAGAAATAGTGGCAATCGTAACTGGCGTGAAGGGTGCTTCAATTGCTGGCGCTTCAATGGGCACTGAAGAAGAAACTTCAATGCTTCCAGCATACTCGCAAGATCTCGAAGTTCTCGGCTGAACTTTGAGGGCTAGAAACTCGCAAGTTTCTGGACTTGGAAGTTCTTGGTTAATTCTAAGAATTTTGAAACTTGAGTTAATTTTTTATTTTTTTCTTTGTTTTTTATTTGTGTCGAAATCTCTTCTTATCTTTTTTATCTGGCTCTTTAATGCAAATGTGCCGTAAGGGGTTTGCCTTAGGTTAAACTTTCTTTAACCTAGAGCAAATAAATTCGTCTGTAGTTAATCCAGATTATGTATTTCAATAACCTGCTTGAAATAAAATCCTTGGAGATCTTTTCATAAATTCCTGCATTCCTGCTTATCCCTAAGAACTCCCAACCGTTGTTCTCATAAACCTAAGAAGCGGTACATTATTCATCATATACGCTTCATCTTTATCAGGCGGCTCTACCAAAGGCGCTTCACTTAATCTAAGCGAAGCTGCTTCTCTTCGGTAGTAATATGCTACAGTATCTTCCAATACTCCATGCCCACTATTAAAATCCGGATGAAATTGAACTCCTGTAACTTCTGTTCCCCTTATTTGTACTGCCTGAACACACCGATCATTTTGTGCAAGAACATCCAAGCTTCCACTTGGCTTCCTGACACCCATATTATGATGTTCTGCAGCAAGGAACGGGGAATCAATGCCTGCAAATAGGGGATGTTCTTGGCTATTTTGAGTTAGTTGTACTGGTACAAAACCAAATTCATATGTTTCTAAATCCTCGACCCTGGCTCCTGCAGAGCGACAAATCATCTGATGGCCATAGCATATTCCAAGAAGAGGAATGCCCCTTTCAACACAGAGTTCAATTATCCTAAGGACCGTGCTGTTTAATTCACCACTAGTTACATCTTGCCCAATTTTTTGCTCATCATTTGCAGGATCAATTGGTCCAGAACCGCTTATAACTACCTTATGGTATTTTCGTTTATCCACTACCCTTCCAAGTGCACAATTGCGAAGATTCGGATGGTCCACCAAAATAAATCTATCAAAATCTACCCGATGAAGTCTTGCAAGATGCAATACGGTTAATTCAGGATAAATAGTTGGGCGCAATTTTCCTTGTCTCTCGCTTACGCTGCAATCCACTACGAGTATTTTGCCCATGTGTAGTTCAATGTAATTTAGGGTATTTAAAGACTTGTAACTGGCATAATTCCGGTTTTCCCTTAGTCATATTCTCCTGCTTCTGCTCTCATTGCTCTTGTCCTTATGATTCCCAACCTGTTCCTATGCACTCTGCTTTTTCGTTTTTCTTCCCACTGGTTAATTTTTTCAAAAATGCTGTAAATCAATGATGAAACTTCGTCAACTTGGCATTGAGCGGGTTCGGGGCTCATAATTTTTACAACGAGTTCTTGTTCTTCGTCACTTAAAAGCAGCGTAATAGATTCAATATTGCGTTGCACTTCTGGTTCCAAAAGTTTTTCTTTCAAAACTTCGTTCGTAATCGCGCACTTAGTTGCCCACTCCCTGACTTTTCTCAAGCTACTGGCTATCAAAACCAGCGTATATACCTTATGAGCCTGTACTTTTCCTTCATCATCGTAAATGGCATGCTGCAGTTCTCTCCTCGAGGGGCATCGTGGTTCGTCTGTTAAGGCTCTGACAATTATAAACTCTTTTTCGCTTAAAGAGATCACCAGTCCCCCAAGTTTCCCCTGTCTATCTAAAGCAAGAAGCTCACGCCTTAAAATATCTTTTTTGGATTCTATTTTACTTTTTCTTTTAGATTCAGGATAACTTCCGGTTTTTTCCCATTCCTGGATTTTTTTATTAAGTGCCCTTATGGAAAACCCCAGCGCTGTCATTTTTGATGCTGTTACCTTTCCGCCATAGATTTTAGCCGCCAGTTCGCTTTTCCGGCCTATTCCCGCACGTGAGTTTGCGCAGCACGAGACTATTTTTCCCTCCCTCTCACTTAAATACGGAATTATTTTGTTTAGTTTCCTTTGGGTTTTAATTTGACTGACTCTGGCATTTAGCCATTCAAATGAGGTCTGGCTCATAGCTGTTGGTTTTTCCTCAAGTGGTGACGCGCTGATTTTCCTGGCCCGGCCAGATGGCTGCGGATTTTGTTCCCTGTGGCGTCTATGTTGCGGGTATTTGTGTTGTTGGCACTTTTGTTTCTGTTTTAACATTCACTTAATGCTATTGAATGTAACTCTTTAAAAATTACCAATAAGTCCAAATTTAACCATTAAAAGCAACATTTATAAAGAGTTTGTGGCATAAATCAACTATGATCCTCCGTCCTCAAAGGACTTATCCTGCCCATGCAAGGCGACCAAGTCCGTTTCTTTTGGCGAGTGGTTTTGCTGCGGCTGCTTTGTCAGGTTGCGATGATAGCAAATTAGAGAGAAATATTCGAGAGTCAGAAGTAAGCATTAATCAAAATTCAGCTGCTGCAATTAGTACCATAGCCCGCGAAACACCTTCTGTCTGTTCTTTACAAGCAAGGCGTTGTTTACAAAATACCCGTCAGATTGGTTGTTTACACAAACTGCTTGATTGTATGAGCAAGGCAGATTTAGCACTCGGTGACGATGGTCAGAAGGCTCTTGACCGAGCGGCTATATCCGAAGATGTTCATGATAGTTTCAAAAATGATCTAAGAAACCGTTTACTTTTACGTGGTGTAGGTGCAGTTTTAGGAGTCCTTAGTCTAATAGGATTAGGTTATCTTGCACTCAGATGGAAAAGAGCAATAGACGCTAAAATAAAAGAAAAACCTCCCGCTGGGAGAAAATCTGAAGTTGTTAGTCCATTTACTGATTTCTTTGTACGCCCAGAAATTCTCAAATATCAAGGAGGAAAAGTTAATCCTTTTGCACAAAGGGAAGAAAATACGACTTTGGAAAAATTCCTTAATCAAGGCAACCTCGCTGGATTTATGGAATCTTATTCTGCCCTTTCAGCTGATCATAAGGCTTTTGTTGCCCATGCAATTGTAAATGGATTTGTTGAAGCAACAACTGAAATAAAAAGAACAATATATAAGGACGATGAGCGCGCCGCTATCTTCTTAACCGATGTTCTCTTTAGGCTCGCAGGAGATATTCCTGAGAATGATTTTGGTAAAAAACTGGCAATTCATTTGGAGACTATCCTGCATGTTAATGGTGAAACTTACACTAACAATCCTGACCTTTTGGTCGAGTGCATTAAATTAGTTTTATTTACCCAGCACAATTTTGGAGTTAGAGCCGATTTGGTTGAAAAATTGCCAAATCATCCTGCGCTTCAGTTGGTCGCTGAAGAGCGAATAGCCCAGTTACTCCAGTTATGGATGTCTAAAGACGAAACAATTGTTCACGCGCTCGTAGTTGCCAATGGTTCTTCATTTGTCAGATCACATAATAAAACCATAATTCTTGCAGTTGCAGCAGCAAAAGGAGTTCAATTGCCAAAAGAAAAGCCACCTGCTACCGCACCAGAAGAATCGGAAGTGGCAACTGCAGCACCAGCAAAAGCAGATGAAGCCCCCAAAGAACATCCCCTTTCGTGGTATGAAAAATGGCGAGGAAGCTATAGAAATCCAAAAACTTATGTCCATCATATCGAGAGGATCGAACGAGGGATGGATGATTCAGTTGATGGTTTTGTTGTATTCTATGGCACTCTTTCCGAACTCGATCAAACAAAGGCTGTTACTAAATTGTCTGATGAATTTCTTTCAAGAACAAGCGAAGCCCGATTCAATGAAGATAATGCACAAGTTGGGGCAAGAATTGCATCTGCTTTTGAAAAGTTAAGCGGTGTCACTATCAAAGTAAAAGAAAGAATGAAAGAAATTTTAGATGATCAGACAGAAGGCAGGGCATATCACTCTAGCCCTGAATTAGTAGTTGCCAGTGCAAGAGTTCTTTGGGTAAGTGGGCAAGGAAATGATGAAACTCTGTTGTTAACCTCCCTAAGAGACCCTGCCCTGGCGGAATGGGCATTTGATACTGCGATGGCAAATCAATGCATGGCTGTATTGTCTTACAGTGCTCAAATACTAACAAAAAGACAAATAGAGCTACCATTGGTAGGAAAAGCAGAGGTTAACTTACCCTTCTTTATGAGTAAGTTACTACAAACTGATTTAGGAAGAACCGCAATAACCCAAGCCATAACCGGCAATGATGAGTCAATCAACAAAACTACAATAATGGCCAACCTCAAAACAACTATTCTTCTTACAATGCCCTTGTTAAGGTCCTGGGCAGAAACTGACAACGAAAGATTAGTCGCAAACGCATTGGATGTTGCAGACTCCACAACAATGCCAGAAAATGACCGTAAAGCAATTGTTGATGTAGCATTCAACAAAGGACATTATGGTGCACTTGCGGATGCTGTCCTAAGTGGTGAACTTAACAACCAATATGTTTGTCAAAAGCTCCTTACTAATGAAGAAGGCCGAAGATACATTAAAGCAATTCTTAAAAGAGCAAAAGAAAAGGATCGTACAAGTAAATCTGGCCGAGCTTCTTCGGCTGTCAAATCCACTGTTGCATCATTAGGGGATTCAGCCAAGCCTTTATTGTCAGAATGGCTTACCTATCGAAGAATGAGGCGAGATGCCGTGAGAATTCTAAACCAAATTTCTGAATCAGCTGCAGCATAGATAGCTAATCTTACTTATTTTAAATTTCACTATGCATCATCAAACCATGCTAATCAAAATTTTGGCTAATCCAAAAAAGCAATGGGCAAAAGATCTTGCCAAGGAAGCAAAAAATTTTTTGTCCGCTTCGCCCGCTTCGCATAAGATCGTATCAAAGGGTGCTGAAGTTACCCTCTGCATTGGCGGAGACGGTACCATACTTTATGCGAACCATGAAGGAAAATTGGAGGGAAAAATTCTTGCAATTGGTGCGGAAAAAAGCTATATTTGTCAACTAAATCGAACTAATTGGAAAGAAAAAATTTTCTCCCTGCTAGGGCAAGGAAAAACAACAAAAATAATGACTCTCGAAGCGCAAGTGAACGGCAAAACCTACCATGCGATAAATGATTTTGTAATTCATGCCACTCATTATCGTGTTGCGGAAATCGATGTGGAAATTGTTGAAAATGGAGTAACAAACAAAAACTCTTTTGAAGGCGATGGGCTCATAGTTTCCTCTTCAATCGGATCGACCGGCTATGCATATTCAGCAGGTGGTGAAAAGCTTACCCCAATCGAGCGAAAAATTGCAGTAGTTCCAATTTGTCCATACAAAAGAGCTTTCAGCGGCCAGGTCCTGTCCGAAACTGCGCAGGTTAATGTAATTCCCGGAAATGATTGCGCTTTTATTCTTGATGGTATATTCATTAGAAAGCTTAAGCGCGGCGAAAACGTACGGATAAAAAAATCAGCCGACCTGATATTCTTTGAAGGAGTAGGATGAGTAGGGAGCGTGGGAAGATGACCAGGGAAGAAATACTAAAAACAGGATATGCAGATGTAAAAATGCAGGTTGCCGGCATGCGCCAGGCACACCGGTTAAAAGTTACCTTAGAAAAAACCAAAGACGGTTTTATTGCTTATTTAACTTCAGAGCAACGGCTTCCAACTCCAGAATTAGTAAGGATTGCAGAAGAGCTTCAGTTTCCAATCCGATGCCGTGGTATGCTGGTTCTTCCAAAAGGCAAATCGCCTGCAGATTTTGTAGAGAAAAATGTCACAATGGCTGCGGCTACCGAAGAAACTGTAGTTGAAGCAGAAATCGAAGACTGAAGAACTATCCAAGCCAAGCTCTTCGTATTGATTCTAATATTCCATTTCATACTTAAACTTTGCATAAAATACAGACAACCGGTTCAGTCCGTTGTTTGCTGATTGTTGAGGTATTATCCCGATTTTTAGTACGGTGTCTGCCATTGCAATTCCTGCATATATTGCGCATTCCTTGGCAAATGCAAGATAAAGTGGTGCATAACCCTGGTCAACCGGAGTTCTGGCCTCTGCCAAATAATATTCCCTGCACTCTGCCATCCATTCTCTCCCCTCCGCCTTGCTGCTTCTAAGTTTCTCAATTTTTCTTACCCGTCCCTTTATTCTCAATCCGGCTTCTTTTGCGCACGCTTGTGCATATTCGAGCTGCTCTTTCCATTCCCCACCAAATGTGGCATATATCAGGCATTCAATTGCCCAACTTCTTTTTGCCGCCTTTAGTAAGATCCCTAATTTTTCCTCACTCAGCTCGCAGCCAGTCCACTGGGCAAATACCTCTGTTTCATTTATACATTCCTCAAATTTTTCTTCGGTGGAAATGGGGCTGTATTTCATACTGCCCACCTGTTCTAATAAAATCTCCAGTCTCCGGTCCACAAGTTTCTGGCAGGTTTCCTGGATTTTTTCCGCTTTAATTTCAATTCCAAAGCTATCAGCAAAATCCCCAAGGTTTTCTATGTATTCTAATAAGACCGCGCAGCTGCTTCCAGATTCTATCCCATACATTTCTGCAACCATTTCTACATCAACATCCATCATTTGGGCCATATGCCCAATCCTGGCGCTGTCGTCTTTTGCCGGCCAAAAAGAATTTAGCGGTCTTTTTCCCTCTGCATATTCCATTGCCCTTCTTAGGCCATCCTGAACAATTTCTTGCGCAGTTTGGAGTATTTTAGCTCCCCTATAATCCGCCCTTTTTTCCGTTATCCATTGTGCAGCATCTAGCAGTTTTCCAGCCCTTCGGTGGTTTCCTCCTGCAGCATTTTCCACTGCTGCTTTTAGTTTTGCCTCAAACCTGCCAAGGCGAGTTTTGCCCATGGATCCTGCAAGGGCTGGGCCTAAGGAAGAAAACTGGGCTGAAGCTGGCTGTTGCACATCCGCCCTTTTGAGAGGTTTAACTAATGTGAGATGAACTCCCATACTATTTAGAATTTGTGGTCGTTTTTATAAACATTTGTTTGCGTTCTTCAAGTTTATCATTTCCCTAATTCCGCTTTTAGTAGTTTTACAAGTTCTTCACCGATCCGCATTTGCGCTTCCTTTGTGCTCGCGCCGATATGCGGGGTGAAATAAACATTATCCAGCTCGAGAAGCTTGCCTTTGTATGGCTCGCTAACATAAACATCAAGTGCTGCTGCAGCAATCTTCTTGCTTTTGCATCCTTCGTATAGGGCGTCTTCGTCGATAACTTCGCCCCTGGACGCATTAACGATATACACACCATTTTTCATTTTAGCAATCGATTTGCTATTTATCATATTTTTGGTTTCGTTGGTAAGACTGGTATTGATGGAAATAACATCACATCTGGCGAGAAAAGCATCGAAACTGCCGAAGTATTTTACTATCCCATCTTCGTGCCTTGGAGGTGGGTTGTAGGCGATTATTTTCATCCCGAGCGCGCTCGCCTTTTTACCAATTAACGAACCGATCCGGCCATAACCAATAATCCCGAGCGTTTTGCCCTCGATCTCGCTTCCTACCAGCGATTTCTTTTCCCATTTACCGTTAATCATCTGATGATGGGCTTTCTGTACCCCTCTCATCGAGCTCATAATGAGTGTAATAAC
This sequence comes from Microcaldota archaeon, assembly GCA_016212505.1. Lineage (GTDB taxonomy): Archaea > Micrarchaeota > Micrarchaeia > Anstonellales > Bilamarchaeaceae > Bilamarchaeum. The sequence continues at coordinate 5,068 of JACRGB010000010.1, read as the reverse complement.
AAGTTCAGCAACAGCATTTGTAGATGCGCCTGGAGTATTTAGTACTTTAATCCCCTTTTCCTTGCATGCAGCCTGGTCGACATTATCAAGCCCTACTCCCGCCCGCGCCACAATTTTAAGCTTTTTAGCATTGCCAAGCAGCTCTTTGGTGACTTTGGTGGCGCTTCTTACTATAAGGACATCGGTATTTGCAATTGCCTGGTTTAAGTTGGCTGGTTTAAGATCAACTTCCCCTAATTTTTCTATCTCATGGACTACCAAAGGCTCCATATCATCTGCAATAAGTATTTTCATACTACTGGCTTAGCAGACCATAAATTAAACCCTTTCCAAAAATCCTGCCCCATTTAAATTATTATGTAACAGAAAATTCCTATATTTCTGTATAAATAACCTAAATATTATAAAACATTATGTTAATTCCCACAGTAAATCGTTACAAACATATAAATATCCCCCAAATCCTAATAGTTAATCGGGAGGATGGTTATGTTTGGCCCTTTTTATGGGTGCTCGCTCGTGCGTTCGCTTGGTGGTCTTGTCCGTTCTCATCCAAAAAATTTAATGGAGGTGTGATCTATGAGGAGCATAACAGTAGTTTCGGATAACCGGAACGGAGTATTGGCCGATATATCTTATGTGCTTGGGAAATCGGGCATTGATATTGACGGCCTTAATGTCGATGTGGTAGGGGATAAGGCAGTTATTGCAATGGGCTTTAAGGATGCAAAACGTGCCAACGAGGTTTTAGAGCAAAATGGGTTTAAGACTGCCAATGCAGAAGCGATAATCGTAAAAGGATCGCACAGCGACGCGCTCTTAGAAATCGCACGCACTCTTGAAAATGGCAAAGTTCGGGTTCGGAGGCTTCTTACTCTGTGTTCTGATACCGGAAACTATATTTTTGCAATTAATGTAGATAAGCCACGAAGAGCGTTCAGGTTATTGGATCATTATGTCGTAAATAGGTTTGCTGGACACAGCTAATTTTCTTTTAGTTATTCATCAGGCCGTTTTCTTAGACTACTCGCTATCAATTTATAGCAAGCCACGAAAGTTTTGCGTCTCAATCTAGTGGTGTTTACCTCAGCGTGGCTTGCTATGGACGCCGCATTTTTCCTGCGGCGGCTATAATTCCCTTATAGATGCCATAACCAACATCAATAAGAATCCCCAAAACTGCAACTACTGGCAAGACAGCTACTGTCCAAAAATCCGCTTTTATCTCATCTATCTGTTCTATCATCTCATCCTGTGCCAGTTCATGTATCTCTTTTACTACAAGATTTGGCTCTTTGCTTATGACTTTCTGCTCTGCCGCCCGCATTCCATAATGCAAGATAACTTCAGAATGCTCGGCATTTTGATGCAAAAGCAAATTACTTAACCTAGCCAACTCATCTAGTTTGTTGGAGTTGGCCGGATCATTTTGATATTTTCTTTCTATCGCCGCTTTCTGTCGTTTCCAAAAACTTTCCGGCGTGCTCGACCTCATGTTAGAGTAAAATGCACTACCCAGATAAACTGAAGGTGCGGCGCATATGGCAAGAGCGGCATATTTCACTTTATTGGGAATTCGCCACTTAGATTTCCTTAGCGTTGCCATTTATGGTTATATCGATGCACGGATTTAAAAAAAGAGTATTTTGTGGTTTTCACTCAGTAAAACTTTTAACCCATCTTACCTATTGTTCTATTATGACTAATATATTCATCATTCATGGTACTGGAGGTCACCCCGGAGAAAACTGGTTTCCCTGGCTAAAACAAGAACTGGAAAATTTGGGTTGCAAGGTAATCGTACCTCAGTTTCCAACTCCACAAAATCAAACCCCAGAAACTTGGTTTGAAGTTTTTGACAAACATAAAAAAGATTTCAATTCAGATACCCTATTGGTTGCACATAGTCTGGGCGGTGCATTTGCTCTTCGAATTCTCGAGCGTTCTCCAATCAAAATAAACGCTGCTTTCTTTGTTGGTACTCCAATTGGAGTTCGTCCCATAAAAAACTGGGATGGCGATCAACCTTTTATCGGAAAGCCATTTAACTGGACCAAGATTAAGAGCAACTGTGAAAATATGCATGTTTTCCATTCAGATGATGATCCTTTTGTAGGAATTGGAAATGGTATTGAACTAGCCAAAAATCTGAATGCCGACTTTACTCATCTTCCTAGCGCTGGTCATTTCAATGCAAAAGCAGGTTATACAAAATTCGATTTGCTTCTTGAGAAAATAAAATCGTTATTATTCAAATAGGTGTTGTTCAATCTTCAGGTTCAAGATATTTTATCTTGATTTTGTTTTTCGCTTTATCGTAAAGTTTTCTATCCGAAGTAAGAAGTTCAGCATCAAATTTCTTTGCTGCAAAAACATATGCACTATCATAAAAACTTACATTAATTTCGCATGCTAAATCGAAAATTTCCGAAATATACTCCTGGCCTATGCACATCACATTTGTCCATTGGTTAACTACGACCGCTATACTGTGCGCTTCTTTCTCGTTTATATCTTTGAGGAGTTTCACTCTTTTGTATAAAACATTTCCTATTTCGTAAATTGTCAAATCCAAAATATGCGCATTTAGGTCGCTAGTACCTTTACGAATTTGTCCAATGAGTGTAGACGTGTCATATATTCTCATCTACTTTCCCTCATTTCTCTTATATCCTCTACTATGTCTTTCATTTTTATTTTTTTGAGTGCTGCCTGAGCCTTAAGCAACTTTTCTTTAAAATTTTCCTTTTTTCGCCTTTCAACTTCTGCAATTAGGGCATCCCTTACCACCTGAGAAATGTTAACTCCTTGCTTCCGGGTTTCCTGATATATCCAATTTTCTATCCTTACGTTAATAGTTGCATCTTTCATGTATATACAATTATGTAATTACATTTTTAAGCTTTCCCTAACTAATCTATTAAGGTGAACTGAGATGAAGAAAGAGACTAATTACGAAGCTCTGAAAAAATTAGCAGGAGCCTTCAAAGAAGAGAAAGAGTACTGGGAAGAAGTAAAAAATCAGTTATACAAAAATAGAAATAAATCCAGTTTCTAACTAATAACTTCATTGAGCATCTTTTTCCTTTTCGCTTCCTTAATTTCAATTGCAATCCGCCTTCCAAAACTTGTGCTTTGGCCCAGGAGGTATTCGGAATACGGGGTAAATCTCGTTCCAGGCGATCCTGGCATCCTAAATGAAACGTCAAAGCAGACAAATTCCTCTTTTCCATCTTCAACAAAAGCGCCCTGGAGGGCGAATGGGCCAACTAATCCACCGCCCTTTTCGTACTCCTTTTCCTTCCCTACCGCATTCACAAATCGCTCACCAATATCAAATACTTGTTCAAGGAGCGACTCGCGCAAAGTGCATGCAATGTGCCCAACTTCGATAGTCGAAGGCTGGGCAACCTTTAGTGCTTCAAGCTGCATGTCTGCAGGCATTCTCAAATAACCATCAATATTTGTCTGCCTTCTTGTATCGATTCCAAGTAATTCGAGTTCTTGATTTATTGGAGAATAAAAGAAATTCAAGTTAAAGTGCGCGCCAACAATGTATTCCTCGATCCTTGCGGCCTTAAGATCATCGGGTTTTATCTTCCCTGCCTTTAGCATTGGCCCGCTTTTTTGCAAAAATTCATCATAATTCCTGCAAAGGAAAAATGCTCTCTCGTAACTTCTTTTTGCTTCATTAACTTTGACTATGCTAAGGCGGTCAATTTGTTCTGGTTTGCTAAATGTTTTTGGAGCCCTAACTCCGGCCTTTTCAAGAAGATAATACTGATTTTTGAGTGCGCTCCGCTCTTCAGCCCGCAAAAGGTATTTGTTGCCAAAAACCGGCACACCAAAATCCTTTCCGAATTTATTTTCGATATTATCATAGCCAACATAAACTGCAAATGAGCGGTTTGGTACGAAAATTGAATTTTTTAGTTTGGCCAAATTAGCCTTTTCCATCATCTCGCTGAATTTATCAACCATAATTATCTGATCAACTACCCCAGCCATTTTGCCATCTTTCCTTTTCCGGGTTTTGTAATATTTAGAATAAGTTTTGTCCCGGCCTTTCTGCGCGATGACAATTGTGCCAAAGCCTTCTTTCTTTGCCCCTTCGCAGACGTCGAGTGCAGAGTGGCTGCCGAGCGTTGAAATTGATTCTACCATGACAATAATTGAGGCGAAGAGGTTAAATTACTTGGTAGTCAGGTTAACTCCGTCTACTAGATCGAAATCTCTTCACTTTGGTTTTGCTGCTCTCAGGAGATTTTTTGCTTCCTCACAAAGCGAAATGCCGCTTAGAAGCAAGTTGACAGATCGGACGTAGGACCTTGAAATTACCTGGGCCAGCATAACTTGATTATATGGGCACCAGTTTTCTCCTTTCAGCCTAAGTGTTCTGTCTGCAGCTTCAGGATCAGTGACCTGAGGGGATAACCTAACTAATACCTCATCCGACCGAACTGCCTCGCTATATAGCAGTCGGTTAATGTTTTCCGGATTTTTTACCAACAGCTCCAATTTGTCTCTAGCAAAAGGGCTAAGTGCAGCAGGTGGATGGGTAACGGTAGTTGGCGGTTCATACAAATATTCTACTTCTGTTTCTGGCGCTCGGTATCTTTCCCCATTCTTTCTTGTAGAATAACCCAGCAACAGACCCATAGCTATTTCCTCATCAGTAATTTTTACGGCTAGCCTATCTTTTATGGAATGATGGACCTCTGCCGCTTCTATCACTTTGGCTATTTGCTCTTGCTCAGTCAGTTTTCCCAACACATGTTCGTACCATTCTCTGGCATGTTCACTTTGTAAGCTATCTAAGTCAAGAGAACCAACCTGTGGCGTAGAAACTATTTTTGCAGTTATTTCTTCCTCATCAATAAGCAGAGCCAGCTGCATAAGACTATATTGCTCTGTTACAAGCCCTTTTTTGTAAATCGGGTTGCGCGCTAATCCCCACCTTTTCTAAGGTGGGGTCGTAAAAGCGCAACAAATGGTAAGGGGTTAAGGGGAAAAGCCAGATTTTCCCCTTAAGTATCTAATTTTTACCGGAATATTTTTGCTCAGTAGT
>JACRGB010000009.1 GCA_016212505.1 Microcaldota archaeon | reverse complement strand
TTCAGGTTTCACTTATATCAATGGTGGTAAATCTGAAGAGATTTGTAAAATTAAGCTGGAAGCCAGTGGCTTCCTAAGCTTCAGCTTATTTTTTTAATATTAGATCAGAGAGTTCATTGACTTTTTCAACAGCTACCGCGGGCAATAAAAAGTAAAAATATAGAAAATTCAAGCCGACGGATTTCCGCCCATCTTCTTTATGGCTTCTTTTATCGCTTCCTTCTGAAGGTCTTTTGTCTTGTCAACTTCCTCGCTCTTGAACCGGTGATAATAATAACCGCCAAGGAACATGAGGCAGGATAGGATTATCAACAGGATAGGAAATACAAACCACATCAGTGGGCTAAGATAATTGCTGTAAACTTGAGCGCAATAGGTGGTGAGCAAAATGAACAGCACCCCAATTACTACGAACATAAAACTTGTTTTTTTATTGGTCATCAAAATCAACCTCCCATCATTCGTGATTCATTACTAAATCATTTAAGCACGAAATATATCCTTCTGTTGTCTTTACCTTTGTTATCTAACCTTAATATTTCTATTTTTCCGGCCTCTTTAAGGTTTTTTACATGAGTTCCGCCATCTGCTTGCAGATCAACTCCGGGAATTTCAACAATCCGAAGCTCACTTATCGAAGGCGGAAGGGCGCCGGCTAATTTTACAACTCCGGGAATTTTCATCGCCTCTTCCCTTGGAAGAGTATAAACCTTAAGTTCAACATCTTTTGAAAGATGCTCATTTGCCTTAGAAACAACCATCTCAAATTTAGCTCGGTCAAAGTCTTCCATGCTAAAATCGAACCGAGTTTTGTCTTCTTCTAATTGATTGCCAGTTATGAGCAGACCCAGTTCAGTGTGCATAGTCGCAGCGAGCGTATGCGCAGCAGTATGCATCCGCATAAGTTTGTATCGTCGGTCCCAATTGATCTGGCAGTTTACTTTATCGCCAACTTTCAATGACCCATTTACTGGCTCGGAAGATAGTTGATGCAGAACTACACCGTCCTTCTTGTAAACATCAGTAATGTCAAAAATCGAGCCATTTTCAAGAGTTAATTTTCCTTTGTCTCCTGGCTGGCCTCCCCCTCGCGGAAAGAAAACGGTTTGGTCCAAAACTACTTCCTTGCAATTAACAGATTGGATAGTTGCTGGACATTCTTTGAGATAGCTATCCTCAAGGCAAAGTAACTTTGTCGCGGACATAATGTTTTATAAAGTATCAACGGGATTAAATAGATTACGAATTGTGGTGAAACATATGGTAACAAAACAAATAGAAAGGCCTGAGGAAGTAGTTACGCCCCAGATCATTCCGAAGTTGGTGGAGCAGGAACAAGTTTCAAAATTATCTGGCTTGAGGATTTCCAAAGTAGCAGAGAACGTTGTACGTGATCTATCGGCCCAGGCAAAAGACTTAACTCCTAAAGAAGCAGCAAGCAAGGCAGTCTGCAATGCAGCATTTACTGGAATGTTTGAGAACATGGATCCAAAAACCAAACTTTTCTGTGAAAAGTTGGAACTTTATTCCATAATCAATCCACCTAGGTGAAAATATGGCAGATGCATTCAAAAATTCCAAATCGCAATATCTGTATGATAAGAAGCAGAAGATATACACCGTGATGGTTATGCTGAATAATAAGCCAAGGATCATTACCGTTCGGGTGGGCGATAACTTCACTGAAATGTCCCTAGCAGATAAGGAAGGAAACGTACTGGAAATGATCAGGCAGGAACAAGGAAAGGGGATCAGGGTAAACAAAATGATGTAGTGGAAATGAGATAGTTGGCACAGGTTAAGTGGGCATAACAACCAGGTATCGCTATGGAAATTGGCAAAATAAACGCTGCCAAAGCAGCTCTTGATTATGTAAAAGATGGGATGTGCATAGGCTTAGGAAGCGGCAGCACAGTCAAGGAGTTCATTTCCCTTCTTGGCGAAAAAGTGAAAAAAGGGCTCAAGATTTCGTGCGTTGCAAGTTCTTTTGATTCACGGATGCTGGCAATTGAAAACGGCTTATTCGTAACTGAAACCGATGCCATTGATGAAATTGATTTGGCTGTAGATGGGGCAGATACAGTAACAAAAACTGCTTTACTAAAAGGCGGCGGTGGCGCACTCACACGGGAAAAAATAATTGGTTATAATGCTAAAAAATTCATAATAATTGTTGATGAAAGTAAGGTAATGAATGGAAATGTCCTTGAAGGGGAAGTAAATTTGGAGGTCCTGCCTTTTGCTGCATCAATGGTGATGGGCACACTCAAAAAGTTCAAGCCAAAAATCAGGATGGCAAAAGCAAAATTAGGGCCAGTAATCAGCGATAATGGAAGCTTCATAGTTGATTGCCGGATGAAGCTGGAAAATCCAAATCCCCATGAAGCTGAAGTCTGGCTAAATAGCATACCAGGTGTAATCGAAAATGGGATCTTCACAAAATTTGATATGATAATTGTTGGGAATGAGAAAGGGCACAGGATACTTTAGAATCAGCAAAGATAAATAGTGCAGCAAAGTTGGCTCTGTAGAAACCCTCTTAGCAGCGGCACCATCAACAAGGGCTGCGCGCTGCGGCAATTGCGTTTCGAAACTCAATTGGTTGCTTCTAGATAAGCAACCGACTCACACGAGTGAGTCGCCGCTATTGGCGGCGCAGCCCGATGTGCCGCTGCTTGAAGCAATTCTACAGAGCCGTAAAGTTATAAATTTGCCACAACAATTAGATGCATGGGAAAAAATCCGATAACTATTTTTCGGTTAGTGGCGGTTGTTGCCATAATCTTACTAACATCCAATGTAATTGAGTTGAATGTATTTGCAAAGGGGGAATTCGCAAATTCCGATGCAGTTGAAAAATCCGGGGAAAAAATTATTGATGGTGATAGGGGTTTAGGGGAGGCCCTTTGGTCAGCAGAAACAGAATCGCGGCAGGTTGAAACAGAAGGAAATGCTTTCAGATTTAAAAAAGCAGAAAAATCCGATGACTTGGGATATGTACGGATAAAAGATGCAAGAAAATATGATTTTGGATCAGAAGACTTTACGATAACTCTGTGGATAAGAACTGATTCTGAAGATGGCGGAACGATCATATATCGTGGAGATTATGATCAGGGGAGGTACTACGCGCTTGTAATGAACAGCGAGGGGACAATATATTTCACAACAGGAAATGAAGATGGGACAGTAACTGTAGAGACCAAAGAAGCATTGAACGATGGCAAAAAACATTTTGTAAGCGCCCAGCGAACAGGAGATGGGCTTAGGGTGTATGTTGACGGGCAGCTAAAAGCGCTCACATTTGCAGAGCCTCTTGATATTTCCAATAACGGTTCACTTAGCATAGGCTCAGACATGGGGGACTATGATTTTTCACAAACGCCAAGGATGCAGTTTGAAGGCGATATAGGCCAGATAAGGATATGGGCAAAGGCACTTAGCCAAAGCCGGATGAATTCACTTGAAGGGCTGGGCAAACCTAAAGGGGATAATAAAGAATGAGGGAAATTATGCGATTGCTTTTCCTTATCCTGGTAATCATTTGTGTCGCTGCTGCCAGTGATGCAACCGTGGTTTATAGGTCCAATACTGGTGCAACTTGCGGCATAAACTGCCCTAAAATCAGGGTATGGAATTCTACGACTATGATTTGGGGAAGTGAAACCGAAATCGGTACAAACACCGGATCCGCAATAAGGGTGGGAAGGATCGCATTTTCACCACTTAACCAGAAGAGGATAATTGTAACTGAGAATAACAACGGCGAACTCGACCTTTACGTATCATGGACAGGGAGTATTTGGGACCACAGCAGGAACATAACCAAAATATGGAATGCATCTCCAGCAGTCCATTACAGGGGATTTGATATTGCCTTTGAAGCTGCTACAGGTAATGCACTGATCATTATTTCGCCGCTTGATTCTAGGACAAATTGCGACCTTGCGTACTTCAGTGTACTAAAAAATGAAACAAAAATTTCAAACCCAGCATACACTTGTATTGATGATAATACGAGTGCTGCAAACATCCAATACGGGTGGGTATCGGTTGATTCAAACCCCCTGCAAAATAGCAAGGAAATCACAGCAGTTGGCGAAGACCGGACCGGCAATGACGTAAATGCATGGGTCTGGAACGGCAGCGCTTGGGGAAACCGGCAGGAAGTTACTATCGATGCAAGTTCAACCGGAGATTTTGAGGCGCTAGGGGTAAAATATGCAGCAGATGGAAGCAAGGCCATGGTGGTAGCTGGTACAGGTACAGTTGGGGTAGTTAATTACCAGTATTGGAATGGTACCAAATGGAGCGCAGCCACTTCTCTTGGTGATGTGACTTCTTCGACTGATGATATTCGTCAAATTCTCATCACTGCCGATCCTGCTAGCGATGATCTTATGGTAATCGAGGTAACAAGCGACGGGGGCATGAGCAGCTCTTATTGGAACGGTGCCAGTTGGGCAAACACCATAGACATAGATACCACCATAGATGGTAGCGTGGTTCGGCCGGCATCTTTTGCATGGAACATAAGTGGATCAAAAGGCTATCTTGCCTGGGACACGGATGTAACAGGAACAACAATAAGCAACAAGACGTTTACTGCAGGGGCATGGGGAACGAATAACACAGTTCCAGGATATGCAGGGACTGGGGCATGGATGAAATTAACTACCAACCCCACGGCAACTGACAGCATAGCAATAATCGGGCTGAGGCTGAATAATGCCTTTGATATCGGCTCATTCACAATTAGCAATAGTGGCACGTATAAGAATCTTGGTAATTCTTCGATAACCGCAGATACCACAGTTACAACTTTTGAAGCGATGAATCTTGCGTTCATCAGGGCGACCGATAATAACCCTCCGTCAGTGAGCAGCACAGGCAAAAATGCAAGTTCGGTAAATACCAATGAGGTCATTTGCATAAATGCAAGTGCGGTTGACCAAAATGGCGCGCCAATAAGCCAGGCCATGGCCCAGATCAGCTTTCCCAATGGCACAGTAACTAACATAACCCTGAGCGATAGTGGGTGCAATGCTGGTGCGGTCGGGGATGATCGATATGGCGGGACGGTAAATGTCGGCCCAACTACCGGAACCCTCACCATCAATACGGTTTTTGCAAATGACAGTTTCGGGAATATGGGAAAACAAAGCCCCTATCCCAACCTCCAGGTAAGCATAGGATCAGGGGGAGCGTTTGTTGAAACCACAATTTCATCAACAACCCTTGGTTTTGGTTCACTTGATCCAGGAACTTTGGATAATCCGGCAACACAGAACCCGATAGTTTTGACAAACACGCTCAATAGCAATACTGCAGTTGATATTTACCTGAGCAACACCAATATGACTTCGGGTGGGAACCGAATCGCCTACGGGAACCTTTCGGTGAGCACAACAAATAACCCGGCCACAGGAAAAGCTATGGCTGGGCCAGCATTTATCAATGGGACTATTGCGAACAGCGGGTTCATAGAAAATCTCGCAATCGGCTCGGGCAAAACGCTTTACTTCTGGCAAAGCATACCCGCAGGGCAGCCTTCAGGCGCATATAGCGGGACAGTGGTCATACATGCGGTTGCTGATGGCCAAAATCCTTGAAGGGTAATCACAGAAAAGGAAACGTTAGGTAAGATTTATATAAGTTATTGGGTATGTGTTACTATGACCAGGCACAGCATCTCTCTATTGGCACTATTGGGAATATTAGGAACTACGTTGTTTTTATACAACATGCACTTTGCAAACGCTGCAACTTTTCAGGACAGCTCGCTTAGCGCATCTCTTTCGGTAAACACTTTTGTTGATACGAGCCTCTCGGGCAATAGCCTTGGTTTTGGTTCGTTAAACCCGGGAACTGCGAACAATGCTGCAACGCAAAACCCGATAACAATAACAAATACGGCAAACAGCAATACGCCGATAGATATTTTCCTTAACAACACCAACATGACCTCGGGCGGAAATAGCATCTTATATGGGAACCTTTCAGTAAGTACGGCAAACAATGCTGGTACAGCAACACGCTTCAAAGGGACAGTTTTCATAAACGGCACAATTGCCAATAGCGGATTTATAGAAAACCTCGCAGTGAATTCAAATAAGGCATTATACTTTTGGCACGATGTTCCGGCAGGCCAGGCGTCAGGGAGCTATACTGCAACAGTAGTTATACACACAGTTGCTGATGGGCAAAATCCTTAGGCGAATAAATGGCAGATAAATACAATTTAATCTTTTTATTTTTCATATCCCTATTTCTAATTTCAGTATCCTATGCCGCAGATAATTTTGATTTTGGCAGCATGCAGCAGGAGAAAATCATACAGGGAGAGCCAGGGCAGAATATTACGCTCAATATTTTTTTCTTTGTGGATGAGGAATACGGAAACCGGATAACGCACATAAGTATAAGGGAAAGTGAGGCGCCTGATGGATGGCCCATCGCGTTTAATCCTCCGTCCCACCAGGAATACCTGAACATAAGCGGGGTAATCGTAACCTCTAATGAAAACATATATGTTGAACCTAAGCCAGTCCTGCCTAAGATGCCAGATGTTCCTGAAAATGGAACTTATTATCTCCTTTCACCTAGTGGCAAAGGGTACTTGCAGGCTAAGAAGCTTGAGGTACAGATTGCAATACCAAAAAATGCACAGCTGGGAAAAACTTATGAAATAAAGTTGAATGCCGAGGCTGCCTGGTTTGGCGAAGGGGGAAATATTGCATTAAAGCAGAACCGTCCTTTTTCTTACTCCATTGTGCTTGCAAAAAAAGGTTATAGCGAGCAGGTAGTAAAACCTGAAACTCTAGGCCAAAACAGCAGCCAAAATAGCAACCAAAACCAAACAGGCAGTGCCATAGACACAAATGCTTATCTTATGGGCGGGCTTTTGGCCATAATAATTGCCCTGGTTGGTTATGTGTTCCTGACCCGGGAAAGAAAAGTAGGCCTTGGCCAGAACCCTGGCAAGAATAAGCCAAAGAAAAAGTAGCCTATATCATTCCAAATAAAACTGTTCGCCCTGCCAGCGAATCTCCCGAAGTCACCCGGACTTCCCGATCGTACTATAGCAAACCGCGAAAGTTTACCTCAACGTGGTTTGCTAGCGATGCCGCATTTTTTCCTGCGGCGGCTATAACTATCCGAACGCACAATGCGTGTTGTTTGCGAAGTTGTCGTCCGTAACGAGTTCGTTCGCGCCATCTGGAACGAAGTTCCAGACTTAACGCGCTTTTTTTGCCCGCGCGTCAATGTTCTATTTGTTGGTTCGATATAGTAACCCATAAAAGTGACCTATATTTTAATTTTGTGTTGCTAATGGGTAGTGATGCAAAAGTTATTTTTATCGTATTGGAATTTGCATAATTCCAATTCGCACAAAATTTATGAAATTTTGTGCCTACCAGTAGTTTTTCTAATTGCAATGGCGGTTTCAGGTTCAGTAATTTCCCATGCTGCTGATAGTCAGATAATTGCCAGCCTTAATGTCACTGCAGTTGCTGAACTTGGGATTACTTCTATAAATATAAGCAATGGCGAATTTTTCCAGCGAAGCGGCCAGGAATTTACGGTTGGCATAAAAAACTCTGGCAATACCGTGGGCTTTGGGAATATAACAATTGAAATATTTGGGAAGGATAATAATCTGGCGGATACGATCTCTTTTGTAGAAGTTGCTCTTGCACCGGGGGAAGCACAGACCGTAACGCATTCCTGGAGCCCGAATGTAATTCCTCCCGGGGAATATCTGGCAGTTGCAAGCTTAAACCTAGAAAATAATGAAAATAACCAGAATAATAACCAAAATAATAATCAGGATAAAAAAAACATAAGCTTCCTGGTGATAGAGGCGCCCAAACTTCCAAATGGCGACCGAAATCCAGCGACAATAAATAAGGATGGAAAAAATACTGGGACAGAAGTTTTTTCTAATCCTCCGGAAACTTCGGTACCTGCGGTGGTAGCTCTCCCTCAGCTCAGGATAATAAGGCAGCCAGTTTTCCAGGAAATGGCAAGTGGAACAAGTACGGTGATTTTCCCCCTTATCGAAAACCCTTCGGCTGAAATTGCCCAAGTAAATGTAACAAGTGGCAATTCTGGCGCTGCACTGGTAGATGATATTGGTTCTGTAAGCATCCCATCCAAAGAGAAAATTTCTGTGGCGGTTCCGCTCAGGGTTCCAAAGGAAATTCCGAGCGGCTATTACCTAACGCAGTTGGAGTACACAACCAAACAAAATAACATAACCTATCCGACGATAATAAAAGTAGTTAATTCAAAGAGTGAAAGGCATGCCAATGCCTATAGGGCAGTGTCTTTTGACCACCAGGCAAATGCAACACTGGTAACTATTGTCATGAAAAACCCTGGAAACGAGACGATTAAGCATGTCCAGCTTTATGAAAAAGTTCCCAAAACATTATCAGGAAGTGCCAAAAACCTGAATTTTATAACTACCCCAAGTGAAATTATCAATGATGATCCGGAAATACGGTGGGATTTTGAAAACATTTTTCCGGGGGAAACACGAAACATAGTCTATAGCATACCTGGGATACATAATGACCTTGAGCAGTATGCAAATTGGCCGATTGACCAGATTGTAACAATAGAACCATACTATGCAAAGAACTTACTTTTGAATGTGATAAATGCACCCGCCATGCAAGGCGGCCAGAAGAAGAATATCACCATCGCGCTCTTTAATTCAGGGGCAACAAACCAGGCAGTGGACCTGGAGGTCTTAGGACCATCCGGATGGGAAATTGGGCCGAAAACCGCCTCGACATACTTAGAATCGCGTAAGAGTAGAGAGGTTAATTTCGAGCTGCTGGCGCCTGAAAATGCCGCACCAGGGGCATATACATTTACGATAAAAATGGGATACGGTGGCTCGAGTGACGAAAAGACCATAAGCCTAATCATAGAAAAACCAGCCGCCACGCCGCAGTCGATCCCGCCACTGCGCGAGCAGTTGCTGGGCTACATACAAAGAAACATAACGCAAATAATTTTGGGTGCGGCACTGACGCTGATGATTGTTGTGGTATTGTATTTCCTTTACAAAACGGTTTCTGCCTCTGCTGGCAAAAAACCCAAAGCATAGCACATGCATAAGAGAGGCACATACTCAGTCGCAACTTAATCTGTGGATTTGGATAGCTATTTAAATATCAAAAAAACAAGCACAGCATGACTAGAATAGGTCCCAAAACGCGTGAGTTTCTCAAAAAACCATTAGGTAAACTTTACAAAAACATAAAAAGCGCGAAAGGCCAAAACCAATTTACAAAAAAACGGATTATCGCGATTGGGGATATAGTTACGCTAAGATTGCTCGGAAGCAGGATTGTGCCGCATGTTGCGGTTTTTGATTATCAGACTAAAAGGAAAAAATTGACAAAAAACCTCATTGGAAAAATAAAAAAAATATTCCCTAAAGCGAGAAAATACGCTAATGCGGCAGGGACAGTCTCGAACCGGCTGATCAAGGATGCAAAAAAAATTATGAAAAGGGGCGGCGGGATCCTCGTAAAAGGCGAGGAAGACCTGACCGCGCTCGCATTTATTTTATCAGGCCGCAGTGGGGATAGGGTAATTTACGGCCAGCCGAATAAGGGGATAGTAATTGTTAGCCCGAATAAAATAAAAAGAAAGATAAGAAGGCTACTTGGTCTGTGAATTCGAAACTGGAAACCTGAAGCATAAATTAGGAACACAGAACCCAAAACCGGGAACAGAAAATGCAAAACCCGAAACACAAACCAGGAAACACAAAACAGGAAACCCGGAACCCCTTATCCTCCGCCGCCTTTTGTCATATAATAGAGTGAGATATAAGCAAATATTACCAGTACCACTCCGATAATTAACCGACTTTGGTCATCTAGGAATGGGATTAGGCTGGAGGAAAAATAGGTTACGCCCCCGCCAATGGCGAGTGCGCCTATAAAAAGAAGAACGTTTTTGAAAGTGCTTCCCATGGTAGTATTACCTCATCAGCGTATGCCGAGGGGTTATTGCCCACCTGGGGTCGGGCCTTTTGTGACTACTATCACATCTTCAACTGATTTTACGTTCTTATACATTATGCTTTTGTCCCTTAATGCTTTTTTTGCATCATCTTTGGATGAAGGCAATGCTTCGAGCAGGATTCTTGAAACTTCCCCGCTTTCAAAGTCTACGATAAAATCCTGTGCAGTCCCAATAAATTTACCTGAATCGGTAAAAATGTCCAGCCCGTATAGTCTTGATAGTTTTGTACTCATTCGATCACCTTGCAATCCCTTTCTCGCAATTAATTAAAAAAGCTTTCTAAATAGCAGATTAAAGACAACATTTAAAGATAAATGCCCACAACAATTTCGAATTGAGGATGATAT
The DNA here is from genome assembly GCA_016212505.1 of Microcaldota archaeon. Classification (GTDB taxonomy): domain Archaea; phylum Micrarchaeota; class Micrarchaeia; order Anstonellales; family Bilamarchaeaceae; genus Bilamarchaeum. The sequence continues at coordinate 8,941 of JACRGB010000009.1, read as the reverse complement.
TTATGACAGATGGCGGATCGACAACGGCTAGAGTACTTCCCATACGATCGGGATCTTTTTGGATTCCGCGAGGGAGAGATGAAGCCCACAGTTTAATGAACCGGTTGCCAATGTTAGATCGTAATTTTTCTCCTCAGGGCATTGCTGATTATCAAACAGGTAGGCTGAATGGAGTTGGTCTATCAACCCATCTTCTTTATGCTCTTGCACTCTCTGCAACAGGAAGAGTAGCAGATGCAAGAAAATTAACTGACATAGTATTCACAGATAGGGAGGGGGGATTTTGGGATCCACGAACCAATACGCTTAATGGAGAGATAGGCAATTCTGCCGGATTCAGGCTTACAAGTGAACAGATGATGGGGGTAGTTGCATTAAAAGCAACTAGATCTGAAGGAGCAAGCGGATTATTTGAAAGAACACCAATGCCTGGAGAGGGGGAGATAGGAAAACGAATTACAAATTATTTCATAGCTAGAGAAGATGATATTGCCAGGCCATTAGGCGATGATAATTATTTGTCTCCGGAACTCTGGCACATTTTGGCTTTGGCAGCCATAGGAAGAACTGAAGAAGCCCAAGCGAGAATGAAAGCAATCTTAAGATCATTAGAATTTTTTGGACCGGAATTTTTCAAATGCGCTGCTACTCAAAATCAGCCAGCCAGTTATAGTGTCCATACTCAGTTATTGGCAATTCTCGCATTATCAGAAACTGGCAATAGGTAGAAGCATCCGAACTTATGGTGCGTTTAATGCAATGGGCATATAACGAAGGATATTTTGGCAGTACCATAGACCGAAATGGAGAACCAATATCCAACCAAAGGCTCGGTTCTACTCAACTGCTGGGAGTGCTTGCATTAAATGCGCGTTGGAAGTGAATTTTTAAGGCTAACTAGAGATTTCCTATTTAATGAAACGCCAGCAGGTTGTTTTCGGAATTTATATCGCAGTCCTATTGCTCCTAAATGGGCTAATTTTCGCCACGCCATTTATCGCCTTCAATGGCGATGCGTCGGGATTATACAAGGCGTTTTCTTATGCATGCCATCAGAAACTTTCGCGCTCGCTCTGCTTATTTAGCGATGGTAATGGGAATATGACTAATTATTGGATGGCTAGCTGCACCAACCAAAGCGGCAAGTTCGTAAATACTTATCAGGATAGGCTGCAGACAAAAGCGATCCAGAGCCCGGACGTAGTCGGTTATAAGATTCCGGTCTGCTCAAGAGACGTTGGCATTTACGGAGCGATGCTGCTCGCTGGAATTGCCTATCCTTTCCTAAGGCGGCTTGAGGAAACCAAAGTTTGGCCGACAAGTTACCTTGTCCTTGCGATTGTTCCGCTTGGTGTTGATGGCACAGTTCAGCTCCTATCCGAGCTTGGGCTTTTGCCGTTTGTCTATGAAAGCACTAACGAAATCCGGTTGCTGACAGGCGTAATAGCGGGCGTTGCATTATCGTTCTATGCGATAGCGATACTGATGAATATGTTCGGAACGGAATCAACAGATAATAAATCGAAGAAAAAGAAAAAATAATTTGAAGAAAATGAATTTTAGGCATTAGTATCGATATCGGTTTCGACAAATAGATTACCGATAGACATTTCAGTTCTGATGGCCCTGGCTTTTTCAGCACCTTCTGGGCCGAACCCTTCTAATTTTGCCAGACAGTTACGCATAAGAAAACTCTGCTTGATATTTGGAGAAAGTTGCCATGCCAAGGACACTTTGCATGCTAAAGAATCAATTTCTTCAAAAATGTTCCTCTCGAGAATGGTATGAACCATTCGAACAAAATCAGGTTTGGATTTGCATTTTAGATAGAGCTCTAATGAAACAACTGGATAATTGGTTTCTAAATCATGTGCTAATTTCAGAATAGCGTCGGAGCCTAGTTCTTCATGCAAGGAATCGGATAAAAGAATACCTTTTGCTTCAATAATTTGGCCCATTGCCAACAACCTTTGTGCGCATTCAACTGCTTTAGGTCCTTGTTGGTGCGAGCGTGAGAAAATTGAACCTGCAAAAGCCTGTGCTTTTGGATCATCAGTAAATTGAGCAGCTAAAGTCGCTAAACGAAGGGAGTAGGTATGACGAACAGAAAAACTGCTTCTGCGATCTCCTACAAGTACATTGAAATCAATACCTTCCATAGTTGCCTGTGCTCTTTCGATATCGGCATAACTCTGGACGATTGCTATCGCCTGATCCAAAGCCGCAATTTTAGATTGTTGGATAGAGCGAAGAGCGGATAAAGTAGCAGTTCGTTTTTCGATAAGTTGAAATAGATCTTCGTTGGTAATAAACTCGCTAATAGGTAAATCGTAGATAATTTCATCATACGCAGTTACTTGCTCTTTTTCTTTACCTTCACCGTACCAAAACCCAATCAGCTGGATGATAGCCGCAACTCCGCCCTGAGCGTATCTGCGGCTCAGCAATACGCCTAAAGTTGCAAATCCCTCTGGCACATCGATAACCGCAGCTTCAATTTGGCCTATAGAAATCAAAGCACCAAGAAAATATTTCATATTCTCTGGTCTTCTAGAAGATTCTTTTTGAAGCAAATCCAAAGAGCGGCTCACTTCTTCATTATCACCCAATTGATGATAGATACGCAAAGCGTAATAGAGCAATTCGGAGCGAGAGGTCAGGCTCCAGGCTATGCCGGAAGAAATGCTTCTGCTTGAGGTAGGATCCGATCCATCAAAGAAAAGTTTGTGGGTTGTTGGAGTTGCTGCACCTGCAATGGGGGATTTTGAAGGGGCAACGGAAGGTTTTCCACTAAGTCCATCGGCAATAGATCGAGCGATGTTGGGATTGACTTGGGCAGCTAGGGATGCAGATAGATAAACGCCATTTGGCCCGAAGGAAGCAAGGTTATCAATAATCGATTGAAGAAGATCGATCTTGTTGGTGTTGATGGCTATTAAACCCCGGGCAAATTCACTTCTTGGGGTATTTTGAGGAGCTATTTTATCAGATAATGCTAACGCTTCAGAATGAAGATCATGCGCCAAAAGAGCCTTGGCAGCGCGAGCATATAACCAATTTTCTTCCAGACGACGGGATAACTCTATAGCATGTACTTTGGCTTCAACTCTGTGAACTGCCTCTTCCAAGCCTGCACTTCGAAAAGCTGCAATAGCTCTAGGATAATCGCCTCTGCGTTCTAGCGCCTCGCCGAAAGGGTTGGAACGACGATGAGTAGTCATAAGAACATATTAGTTGGATATGCTTTATAAATACTATCTTTACATCAATTGACACAATTAAATCTGCAGAAAATGATCAGAAATCCCCTAACTTTTTCTGTTTTTTATCTACAACTCCTTTCTTTGCCGCTTTTCCATCTTCATCCAGAACTAGTTCTCCGAAAACTCCATCATAGCCTGGAATCCATTTGATTTTTCCGGTCTTTACCCGTACTATTGCGTTGGCAATATCCACTGAAGTTGCAAGACGAATTTTATCTTCCGGAGCTTCCCAGAGAGCAAACTCATTTCCAAAATAACGAATGAGTTTTGAGTATTCTTCGAGCGTAACATTTGATGTTTCGGGCTTCTTTATCGCCTTTGAAATGGTTGTGATTAACGGAACAATATTTTGGAACGGAATTGCGCCTTCTGGCTTAAATCCGGGTTTTCTATCAGCTAAATCCATCACCCGGTGCATCACCCCAACAGTTAGTTTTTTCCTGCAAACCGGGCAGATATTGCCGATATTCTGGGCTTCCCAAGGAGTCATTAATACCTTGCAGTTGCGATGGCCATCATAATGGTATTTGCCTTCTTCTGGATAAAATTCATAAGTTTTCACAAATCCTTTTCTGGTTTTTATTGCATCGGTTATGGATTTGTAAGTAGGCGGCTCGGGCAATTCAAAAACATTTGCTTCACGCCCTAATTTACCCAAACTGTGCGCATCACTGTTTGAAATTAACGTATATTTATCGAGCGAACTCAATAACCAATTCATTGCAGGGTCGCTACTAAGCCCGGTTTCAATAGCATAGATCTTATCAGCCTTATTTTCAAAAGCTTCTTCCATTGAGTTTACTCCTGCTTTTGACCCAAACACAGAAAACCAAGGAGTCCAGGCATGAGCAGGAATAATCATAATTTGGTCGGAGATTGCAAACATTTCATCAGCTAAAGCCGCACTTGAAATCATTAGTATTGGCCTGCCATCTTCTTTCAAGTTCCCATATTTGGCAAGTCGCTCATTCATCTGCGTTGCAACATCAAAATTAGGCGCAAGAAGTATGTGGTGCATCTTTTTGGATTTTTCAGCTATTTGAAAGATTGTGCAGACTTCGGTAGAGAGAATGAACGCAGTTCTGTTATAGGTAAATATTCCTTCTTCATTGTCTTTGCAAGTTCCGTCCAGATCGCGTTTTATTTCTTCAAAATATTGTGGATGGGTAAAATCGCCAGTAGCCATAAGGTCGATTCCTTTGACTTTAGCTCCTTCAGAAAGTCCTTTGATGTCGTTCTGCGGGCTAGTGGCTCTGGCGTATTTTGAATGAATATGAAAATCAGCAACAATTCGCATAGTATACACAAAGCAGATAAATTTAATAAAATCAACATTCAGTTGATCCTATGGCAAAAAACAAGAAAATAGAAAAACAGATGATTAGCCCTGCCGCTAAACCAAAATCGGGTGTGGCAGATGAAGTCAAAAATATCTTCGATAGTGCTCTTGTTTTTTTTAATTTTGGGAAAATCAAAGATAACACAAACAAAATAAAGCAAAATACAGATCTCAAAAAAGCAATCATGATTTTTCTTTTGGCTGCAATAACTGTATCTTTAATATCGATCGCAGTCACGATTATCAGCACTTATTTCACTGCCTATTCTTACAAGAATCTCGCAGAAAAAACTGGAATAGTTGAACCAATAATTGATTGGAGTTCGCTTGGCCCTTTTATTGTGTTTACCATAGCATTTGTCATACCAGCAGCTTTTGTAGGAGGAATAATTTATGAGCTGTTGGTTTATGGATTAGTTAAATTAACCGGAGGAAAAGGAACGCTGCCAGAGCATCTTTATGTTTCATCAGCAGTTGCATTTGCAATAAGCATATCTTCTGCGCTATTGCTACTTACTCCGATACCGTGCGTAAACCTTTTCGTAGTCCTTGCCTATTTGTTTGTGATACCCGCATATTTCCTATTCGTGGTCAAGCCAAAATCATACCAGGAAGTACACCGAATCTCCTATCTCCATGCACTCGGAATCATAATTCTGGTAAGCATAGTATGGCTTTTAGTAATGTTGGCAGTACTACCAACTATAATGAATTTTTTCAATTTGCCGTCAGTAGGACGAATGATATAAATATCGGCAGACCGGTGAATCGCATGGTATTTTCAACAACCAAATTTATTGAACAGACAGTGCCAGAAATAAAAAAAACTATTGGCAATGAGCTGGCGATAACGGCATTATCTGGAGGGGTAGATTCATTTGTAGCGACCGCCCTGGCGGCGCGGGCCATCGGCCAAAACCTGTACGTTGTCTATGTTGATACCGGACTGATGCGCAAGGACGAGACTGAAAAAGTAAAAATTGCCGCGAAAAACGCAGGCATCAAAAACCTCATTGCCATTGATGGAAAAACAAAATTCCTTGGCGCGTTAAAGGGAGTAACTGAGCCTGAGAAAAAAAGAAAAATAATCGGAGAAATGTTCATCCGTATTTTTGAGGAAGAGGCAAAAAAGCACAAAGTAGCATATTTAATCCAGGGAACAATTGCGCCAGATTGGATTGAAAGCGGTGGGCTTGGCAGGGACACTATAAAGAGCCACCATAATGTTGGCGGCTTGCCGGAAAAAATGCACCTAAAACTTTGCGAGCCGCTTCGCGAACTTTATAAGCATGAGGTTCGGGCACTTGCAATTGAGCTGGGGTTACCAGAATCAATTGCACAGAGGCAGCCATTTCCTGGCCCGGGCCTGGCAGTAAGGATCGTAGGCGAAATTACAGAAGAAAAAATCTTGATTGTCCAGGATGCCTGCGAAATTGTTGAGAACGAAATCGAAAGTGCTAGCAAGACTGGAAAAATGGAAAAACCATGGCAGTATTTTGCTGCGCTTCTGCCAACTAGGACAGTTGGAGTACGAGGAGATGAACGTTCCTATCAATACACCATCATAGTAAGAGCAGTAAAGAGCCTGGATGTTATGACAGTTAGTTTTTCACATATTCCACACGAAATTTTGGAAAGAATATCAACAAGAATTACGAATGAAATCCGGTCAGTTGGAAGAGTAACTTACGACATAACGAATAAGCCGCCTGGGACAGTTGAAATGGAATAGTGCTAGTTAGAAAAAAAGAATTTATTTTTACTCAAGCATCCGCTGGAATTTTTTTGCAATACCAACTGGACCCAATTGATCAATATTTCCGCGTACAGCCATGCCCAGTTCGGCCTTAACAACATTAGAATGGAATCCTTCCGATCCCTGGTTCCTGGCAATATATTGCGCAGCTGCAGAAAGAGCAAGTTCCGGACCGTGAAGTTGTAGTTGAAGTGCGCCTTCAGGTAACATTGTCTCTTTGCGCATCTTTGAATCGAATTCTGGCTGTTTGAGCTGCTGTGTTACCATTTTACCACTTTCTAACAATGACTATATAAGTAACTTCTTTTAAACATTAGCTAAGGAGAAATAATTATGGGAGATTCGACAAGGGCAAGGCAGCTCATAGCACAGGGCCAGTATAAGGAGGCAAAAGAGCTGATTGAAGATCTGCTCCGGGAAAATGACGATGATGAGTTGTACTATCTACGTGGGATCATCTCGCTAAAAATGAAAAATTATGAAAGCGCCCAGAGCTATTTTACCCGCGCAATGATTATCGATAATAAGGCGCTCTACCATAGGACAAGCGCGATGGCATATTTTGAGATATTTGACATCCATAGCGCAATTGAAGCATTTAGACGGTCATTGCAGCTCGATTCGCAGGACCATACTGCAAATTTTTTCCTTGCACTTTCTTATATGCTGGTTGATGAACCTACAAGCAGCGAATACCTAAAGCGCGCGTATGCAATCAATCCCAAAAAAACCCAGCAGCTGCTCTTTAGGTTTTACGAGCTGTTCGTAAAGAAGGACCCTGCAGTGAGCGATGCACAGAAGAAGAAAATCATGCAGTCGATTGAGAAAAATTTTATTATCAGTAAGTGAATCCAAAAGGATAGTTAGGTTTTGGCCTAACAAAATCCCCTCTTCTTAAATCTCCAAAGCCCAGTATATTTAGCCATGAAACAAATATTTGTTGTTGCCTTCTTGGCCCTGATAATGGTTGGATTTGTGCATGGGTATTTTGATAGTGGATATACCAGCAGCGCATATTATTCGGCAATGTTTGATGAGCGCGGCCTTGCGAGCGTTGGATTTAGGTTAGATTACACGCATGCATCTGCTCAGCCAACCGATCACATAAATCTGAATATCCAGGGAACCGAAGTGAAAGTGGTTAGCGCTTTTGTAAGAGGAAAATGTGATTCTGTGAAGCCAGTGCCAGTTTATGATTATCCTGATGAATATTATCAAAAGGGGTGTCAATATGACGGATATCGGTTTGCACCTGCCAAGATAATAAAAATAGGTGAGGGAAGTTACCGGGTTATGCTAAATCAGACTTTAGCATATGGGGAAAGTACAAATTTGGTCGTTTTCTATCGCGCATTTGGATATGTAAATAATGGAATATTTGGAAAAGAATTTGCGTTTCAAAGTATAAGGAACGATTTTGATGTTGAAAACACGCGGGTTTCGATAGAAGTTGAGGATGGGTTAATACTAAAGGAAGGAGGGGGTAAAGGCAACTACAATAAGGGAGTAATGTCCGAGCTCCTTGCACCTAATGCGGCAAGCGCAATAAGTGCGGATAGTGTAAAAGTGCAGGGGCAGCTTTCTTCAGCATACAGCTCTATATCATACGCTTCTGGATATGTTAAAGAAAAAAGCGTACTTCTTGCTGGCGAAACATTCAGCGTAAAAGGAACTTTTGCAGATAGTTTGATTGTATTATACGCACCAGAAGGAATCATTGTTCTGCTGGTCGCTGCAGGCGGGCTCTGGTACCTGAATAGGGAAAATAAAAAACAAAAGCTGCAAGAGGCAAAAGAAAAGCAGGGAAAAGTGGAAAAGGCAATGGTAACACCTGGAAGCCTAACCGACCTAATTGTTTTCTCATTTATGGGGGCGGTTCTTTTTGCATTAGCATCTGCAATAATTTATGTTGGCATTTCGAGCCTGATGCTGAGGCAGGATATTGCAATAAAGACAGGAACTATGCTTCTTGCCTGGGTCTTTTCAATGGGCATAATTTACACCAGGAAAAGGAGCGAAGGAAATGGGGTCAAGGCAGTGCTGCTGTTTGTTGGTTTTAGCATCCTTATAACGCCATTTGCCCTGCTTGTTGCTGCGATAATAACAAACATGCTGTTTTCGCAGGTTTACCCGGTCTATTACTGATTTTTTCTTTCCCATCATAATTTTTTTCTTTTCATATAAGTTATTGCAAAAAGAACCAGCGTGATTACTACCATCGCCACAATGATCAGGCCGACATAATCCGCTGAAGTAGACTGCAAGGATTTAGTTGCTGAATAAATTTGCGTCGTCTCATGGTCGGCCGAAGGGGCATAGGCGGCATTGGCACTAGGGGTAGGGTAAACTGAACCTAGGATAGATGGTAAAAAGAAATAGAACCCCAGAAGTATGCAAGTGAGGATTGCAGAAATATTTGCAAGAACAAGAATGACATTTGCTTTTTTTCTCTCTAGGATATTTCTGGCCGTCTTTGTTAAGCGATAATATTTCCATTTTTTATCTGCATAATCAGGATTAATTTCAATAAGATCGGATTGATGCAGTTGGTCAAGATGCTCTGAGATCGTTGGTGCGGATAAT
>JACRGB010000007.1 GCA_016212505.1 Microcaldota archaeon | reverse complement strand
CCAGATGCTGATAAACCCTGAAGCAGGACAGCTTCAGCTAACTGCCTTTCTATCCTAAGCGCGAGCGTTAATACTGCGGGCTTTAGCCCGCAGATAGCGAGCGCACAAATTTGTTTTTACACGAAGTGTTTTATTTTCTTTCCTTTTTTTGGCTGATTCAACCCTTTTCTATCTATTTAAAAATCGTTATATAGAATGCTTATTTGTGATTACTCGGACAGCTATAGTTCCAACTTTGGAAAATAATACCGATCGGACAACCAGGTTCCGCTCGCTCAGGCCGGAGGCAGATTTTTTTGCCACTTTACCTAAAAACCCCTTGGAAAAAGCACAAGTTGCAGCAATTTTAGGGTCATTTTCTGTTGCAGCCGCAGTATCCCCTGCAGTTGTTTCTGGAAGAAGCTGCCAGGATAAAGGAGTTATTTTTTCAGACGCCCATATGACCCTTTTGGCAGTTTTGGATGGGTTTGGTAGGGACGGAGGAATTTTTTCTGGCCTTCTTTCATCTCACTTGATGGATTTGGCTCAAGAACACAGGATGGAACTTACTAATTTTCCTGACCCAAAAAAACTTCTTGTGACTGCAGTGGCGAGAATGCTAAGTGATCCGGATTCAGATCTTGCACAGGTAGGAGGAACAACTGCGATGATTAGTTTGTTGTTTTCTGATGGGCGATTCTTCAGCGCATCAATAGGAGATTCCGCGCATTATTCGCTCCAAGGCGGCTTGCTACAAAGACAGATGGATTATTTCAAATTGTGGATACCCGACCAGCATTCTCTTTTTTATGTACCTGCAAATGAGCAAACCCTGAGTATTTATCTTGGTTTTAGGAAATACCCCGGACCCACAATTACCCGGGAAGGAATCGATCCAAACGCAATAGATGAAGCGTCTGGGACCCTAAACCCCGGAGATCTGATTATTTTGATGACTGATGGAATAACTAAAAATCTTCATATCATCACTAATTCAAAATCGAACTCTCCGATAAGGCTGGCGGAAAATCCAATCGATATAAGCGGATGCTCGGATTTGGCTCATTTGATAGGGCCAGTAAGGAACCCGGAAATGATTGTCGGGACTGTTTTAGCAGACATTGATACAAGAAGGCTTCTAATAACCGGCCTTAACCTGCCCAGTGTACTAAGAATAAGCGAATCTGGCGCTGTCCTTGCCCCGGCCAATGATGATGAACTGATGATTGTTTTGAGGGCGTAAAATCATTGCCTCAAACTCGTTGGGCTATCCTGTTTATCGGCGTGCATCTCTTTCCAATAGATAGATCGTTCATTCTTCTGACTACTCTTGAAGCTTCCCTGTGCCTTTCCATAAGCTCATCTGGTTGTTTTAACCCATTTACACGCTCTGCAAAATATCCGCCATCTGCCTTTGCCTTAAAATCCCGAGCAGCACCAGGATCGCCATTAAAAGCATCAATAATCGAAACTCCAAAAATTTGCTCGGCGTTATCGCATCCATTGCTAAAAATTGCATAAGGTGGTGTAATTCTGCCCCCATTATCACTCAGGATAAGTTCTGCACACGCTTTTCTAAATATGTCTACGATTGGATGCTCTGCCCGATTGTTGATTACTAATTCTTCAGAAGTTTCATGGATCCTTCTTAAAATTATTGGATCGGGGGGTGTTTCTTCTGATCGTAATTCATCAAGTAACATCCACTCAGCTAATTCAGGGTTTGATGTGATTGATTCTGCAGATACAAATCCGGCCCCGGTTCCCATCAATACCACACCAAGAATTTCTGCATTAGTTTTACCTCTAAGTGAATTAAGCACAAAATCTTTATTCGGAGCTTCAGGTACATATTCGACTTTTTGGCCTTGAAAAATGAATCCTTCCTCAAGAACTTTAAGAACCTTATATGCCCGATTTCTATTTGTTCCAGCAAGGACTTTCGATGAAAGAGGAGGGAAATATGCCCGAAGCTTATTAGTCATTTTATCCCGTACAAAGAACACTAGATTTTCAGCTGATCCTTCTACGATTTGATTATCACTATTTACTGCTAAAACTTCACCAAATGTTAAGATCGTTGCAGCGTTGATGTTTAGGGTAGAATTAACATAACACCCGGCAATTTTTTTACTTACTGGCATTGATTTACCAATTCGTTCATATGGTGCAAGAAGAAGCCTCCGGTTTGGCTCTAAATACGAACCTTTCCAGGGTAATGTGGCTACTGCACAGTAAAGTGGTTTATCAACTAATATTTTGGCTCCGTTGGCCATTTCCCTAGTTATTACTGTGGGTATTTTCAGACCATATTCCCCTGAAACCCAGAACCAAGGTCGCCAATAGGCACTGTTGATAAGCGCCGTACCTTCAGCTGGAAATGGCGGGCCTCTTACGATTTTATTCAAATATGCAAGAGCACAGATAACTCCTTCCATCTCCCGCATTGTGAATTCTCTTTCCTCAGCCCCAAATTTGGCAAGCAGTTTGAACGGAATTCTTCTATTTTCTACTCTTCCGTCATTGTAATGAACTTCCACACCCATAGTCACATGGCCATTACTACTAAGAATTTTTTCGCAGTCGGCAAAAAATTCAAATGGAGTTCGTTGGAGATGAGTAACGTATCTAACTTCCGAATCATCAAAAATCGCCATTGTCTGGCGAAGAAGGGATAGGTTAAATGCCATTGAAGAATAAATGAATCGTCCTATGTTGTGTGATAAATCCGGGAACATATCCCCATAGCGGCTTCTTAGCAATCTGATCCCTTCAAACCCGCCCGCACCATAATGTGCCGGGTTGCTTACAATACTATCCGCAGCTACTTCCGTAGGTACGAAACCGCCCATCTTGCTAAAATATAGGAATTCGGCTTCCCCGTCCATTAAATGTTCTGCGGTTAGTGGAGGGGTCCAAAGTCTGCCGTGACGATCAATTAACGTTAGTCCCACCCTTTGTTCATCCGTTTGAACTGGTCCAGAAAATAAGTAGTCTTCCGCCATACCTTGCTGTTGTTGAGGTTGTTTTTAAAATGTTCCCGAAATTTTTATAATTCCAGAAATATTTATAAACTTCTATGACGCGAATTACGCTTATCGGTTGGAGGTAATATCTATGGTAATGAATCCAGTTGTACATTTTGAAATGCCTGCAGAAGACAGGAAGCGTATGATCAACTTTTATCGAGGGGTTTTTGGTTGGGAGGCAAACCAGCTAGGCCCTAACATGGGGGATTATGTTGTTGTAATGACTACTGAGTCTGATGATAAAGGCCCAAAAAAATCAGGAATAATAAATGGAGGATTTTTCCAGAAAACAAAAGAAATGGGCCAGATGCATCCTTCAGTTGTCATTTCTGTTGATGATATTAAGGAACATGTTAAGAAAGTTCAAAAAGCAGGTGGAAAAGTGCTTGGCGAACCAATGGAAATACCAGGTGTTGGATGGTATGCTTCGTTTATTGATACTGAAGGAAACCGGATAAGCATGTTGCAACCTTGCTAGATCTTGATTTTGTTAAAGTAAAAAAATGAGGTGTATTCAAATGGGAAAACAAATTTTTGTGAATTTACCAATTAAAGACCTAAATAAAACAGTGGAATTTTTTACTAAATTAGGTTTCAAGTTCAATCCGCAATTTACTGACCAGAATGCAACGTGCATGATTATCGATGAGAACATATATGCAATGCTTTTGGTGGAGAAATTTTTCAAGAGTTTTATCATGAATAAGGAAATTACTGATGCTAAAAAAAGCACAGAAGTTCTTATTGCAATATCAGTTGAAAGCAGACTCGAAGTTGATGAAATGATAAAAAAAGTATTATCTGCTGGTGGCAAAGAGTTTAGAGAGCCGCAGGATTATGGATGGATGTACGGACGTGCTTTCGAAGATCTCGATGGTCATGTATGGGAAGTTTTCTATGCGGATGAAAGCAAAATGCCAAAGAAGGGGTAATAAAAAAGGGAATATATTAATAATTAGAAAAGGAGTTGAAACCTATAAATTTTAAGAAAGGAGGTCAACTATGACAAAAGCAGAAACGAACGTTGAACAAACGGTAGCCACAAACACTATCCGGCTCCACCGGGTGCTCAAGGCGCCGCCGGAGCGGGTTTATAAGGCGATTCTAGATCCAGCCGCGAATTCAAAATGGCTTCCGCCGCACGGTTTCACCTGCATGGTCCACCATCTCGATGCAAAGGTAGGCGGCACATATAAGATGTCCTTCACGAATTTCTCCACCGGGAAAAGCCACTCTTTTGGGGGTAAGTATCTCGATCTGAAGCCTTACGAGCGCATTGTCGTTACTGACGTGTTCGATGATCCCAATCTTCCTGGGGAAATGCGGACCACCTACACGCTGACCAAAGTATCCGTTGGCACTGAGGTACACATCGTTCAGGAAAACATCCCCGCAGCGATTCCGCCGGAGGCCTGCCACCTCGGCTGGCAGCAGTCACTGGAGCTTCTTGCGAAGCTTGTAGAACCCGAAATTCCAGACCAATAAAAAATTGAAGCGTATTTACAGACGCGCTATTAGCCAGAGGTGAAAGGTTAAATGTCTGTAAAAATCAGCAATAAAAAGGAGTTGTCATCAGAACAACGTGAAGAGCTATTCAAAGTGTTGAAAGACCGTTTTGAGAAAAATAGAAATCGGCATATTAGTCTTGAATGGGTTAAAGTACAAGTAAAATTGGAAGCGGATCCTGAAAAACTGCTGTCACTTAGTGAAATGGAAAGAACTGGCGGTGAACCGGATGTTGTGGGCCATGATAAAAAGACGGGTGAATACATCTTTTATGATTGTGCAGCGGAAAGTCCTAACGGCCGCAGAAGTGTTTGTTACGACCGCGAAGCGCTGGAATCAAGGAAAGAGCATAAACCGAAAAATAACGCTATTGATATGGCTGCTGATATGGGCATTGAAATTTTAACTGAAGAACAATATCGAAACTTGCAGAAACTTGGAAATTTCGATACGAAAACATCGAGCTGGGTGAAAACACCAACTGACATTAGAAAACTCGGTGGTGCCATCTTTGCTGATTTCCGCTACGGCCAGGTCTTTGTTTCTCACAATGGTGCAGAATCTTACTATGCCGCCAGAGCGTTCCGTGGCGAACTTCGGGTTTAGGAAATCAATCAGCAACCCTTTTATTTCCTCTCCTTTCTTTAGATATTACTAATCACGTTTTGAGGTGCAAATTATGCCTTTAGTTCCAATGAAGCAAATACTTGATGAAGCAGCAAAAGGCCATTATGGCGTTCCGCATTTTAATGTTAATAATATGGAGCAGGCCCAGGCAATTATGCGCGGTGCTAGTGAGGTAAAATCACCAGTAATTATCGCAGCTTCCCGTGGCGCGCTCAAATACTCCGATTTAGTTTTCCTAAAAAACATAATGATGGCGTGCGTTGAAAAGTACCCTGATCTTCCTATTGCAGTTCATTTAGACCATGGAAACAACTTAGAATCCGCTAAAACTGCAATTTCTCTTGGTTTTACTTCAGTCATGATTGACGGATCACTAAAAGAAGATGGAAAAACCCCAACAACTTATGAAGAAAATGTCAAGGTGACAAGAGAAGTTGTTGAGTACGCGCACAAGTTTGGTGTGACTGTAGAGGGAGAACTAGGAACGCTGGGAGGAATAGAGGATGGAGTTGGTTCTGGTCAAGTTCAACTAACTGATCCAAATCAGGTCCAGGACTTTTTAGCAAAAACAGGTGTTGATGCTTTGGCAGTTGCAATAGGAACTTCACATGGCGTTTACAAATTTAAAATAAAGCCTGATCCGGATAAGAACTTACTTGCAATGGATGTAATAAAACAAATTCACAAGCTTTGCCCCAATCTTCATATGGTAATGCACGGATCTTCCTCAGTTCCACAGGAATATATTGATGAAATAAACCAGTATGGAGGTAAAATTCCACCCGCATTCGGAGTTCCTTTATGGGCAATTAAAGAAGGGATTGCGGCTGGGGTTCGGAAGATAAATGTTGACACTGACCTTAGGCTTGCGGCAACAGCAGCCATCAGGAAATTCCTTGCGCAAAACCCAGATAAATTCGATCCAAGGGAATATCTGACTCCGGCAAGGGATGCGATGGTCAAGGTTGTTAAGGAACGCTATATTGCATTTGGGAGTGCAGGACATGCCCAGGACTATAAGCCAATAACCCTTGAGGATGCGAAAAAATTCTATTGAATTTGGGTGATATCAAAATGGCAACAACTGATCTTTCTAAATTTGAACACGATTTTCTTCGAGTTACCCAATCTGCTGCCATTGCATCTTATTCCTGGATCGGTAAGGGAGACCGACATGCGGCAGATGATGCTGCAACAAAGGCGATGCGCGAAAAATTCAATGAAATAGAATTTCATGGTACAGTAGTTATTGGGGAGGGCGAACGGGATGAAGCGCCAATGCTTTTTATCGGTGAAAAACTTGGCAATGCAAATGGCCAGGCCAAAGGCCCAAAAATCGACATTGCAGTAGACCCACTTGAAGGCACCAACCTGGCAGCAGAAAACAAACCTGGTGCCATCTGCGTCATTGCAGCGGCACCTTCTGGAAGATTATTTCATGCTCCGGATACTTATATGGAAAAAATTGCAGTTGGGCCAAAAATTGGCAATTCTGTTTCCTTATCTAAGTCAGTTGAGGAAAATCTTGATGCAATTGCAAAAAAAACCGGCAAAAAAATGGATAAAATTACTGTTGTTGTTTTAGATCGTCCTCGTCATTCAGAAATAATTAGCAGAATAAAAACAAAAGGCGCAAATGTCAAACTGATTACTGATGGGGATGTCTTTGGAGGAGTTAGTACGGCATTTGATCATACTGGTGTGGACATGCTACTCGGTATTGGAGCTGCTCCTGAAGGCGTTTTAACTGCAGCAGCACTCAAATGTGTTGGCGGCTATTTGGAAGGCCGGTTAAAATTCAGAAATGAAGATGAGAAAAAGCGCGCAGTGAGAATGGGAATTAAAGAAAAAGACTTTGACAAAATTTATACTATGGACGAACTGGTCAAAGGAAATGATATGATGTTTGTTGCAACTGGAGTAACGGACAGTGATTTGCTAAAAGGAGTAAAACAAGAGAAAGGGGATAAAGATTCCGGCTCATATGTTACCGAATCCATAGTGTTTAGCAAAAAATACGACACTCCACTGCTTGTTCGAAATAAAACATTCGGAAAAGGGCAAAAATGAACTCTTCTACCAGGGCCTTCAAAACCATTATTTTGGTAAATTCCAAAAACACAAAAATTACAGTTAACGCCCAAATTGCAGATGATCCGCTTAGCCATATGAGAGGCCTGATGTTCCGCTCTGTTCTTGCCAAAGATGAGGGCATGCTATTTGCCTTTCCTAATGAAGCATACCGGAGTTTTTGGATGATGTTTACTAAAATTGCTCTTGACGCTATTTTTTTTGATAAAGATGGCCAGGTTGTTGAAATAATTCAGATGCAACCCTGCAACAAGCTAATCGGCTGTCCTACTTACAATAGCAAAACAAAATCAAAGTATGTTTTGGAAGTTAATTTCGGGTTTGCCAGCAAAAACTTTATTTCACCCCAAAAAAGTAAGCTGTTGCTTGAATGACTAACATTTAAATTGATTTTTAAACACTCTGATAGATTAACAATTAATGGCATTATCTGCAGAGCAACAACTAAGATTCAGAAGAGCAAAAGCAGGTCAAGATCTTAGAACTCTTGGAAAATCAATTGCTATTTCTTTGGGTTCAACATTCAGAATCAGTTCTGTTCTTTATGAAAGAGAAAGCAGAATTGTCCCTCCGGAATTAAGCAGTGCCGAAAGAGTTCAGCAATTAGTTATAGGATGCAGCCCAAAGGGTAAATTAGAACTTTTTACTACGCAAAGTGAGTGCATTCCGACAACAACTTTTACTCATAGTGTTACCGCAGAGGCATTTGATGAAATGCCATTTTTGTTAGGAGAACTTCATAAAGTAGAACTGAGATATGTGAATTTATTCTATCATAATTATATGAGAACAGCTGACCGTATATTTAGTTTATCATTTTCCAATAGAGAAGATCCTGAAGCAGATTATCCTCCACTCAGGATTTTCCTTGCGCCTGCACAATTAGTGGTTGCTATTTCAAATTGGGGTGGCGAGTTCCGGAAAGCAGTTGATTTGGTTAAAATTGTTGAGGATTTGCATTGTCGCTAAATTTTTATTATTTACCATTTACCCCAAAACCCTAAACTTAAAACTGGAAACCCAAAACAATCAGTGATCAGAAAAACGCATAGGGGCACAGGGGGATGGTTATGTTTGGCCCCTATAGCGTTATCCTCCCGTTAGAAAGGACTGTGATATGAACCACTAATGTATACGATGAACCTCTTTATAAATATTACGACAATCAACTTAATTTATGCCACTTTTTCTAATCGGTTCCGGCGTGTCGTTCGACCTAACCCTAGAAGGCATCAGACTGCTAAAAGAATGTGATGAAGTTTTCATTGAAACTTACACTAATCCGATTGAACAAACAAAAATCAAAGCGCTCGAGCGTCTTATTGGCAAACCAATTGTGTTGCTTGAGCGAACGCACCTGGAAAGCTCGTATTTGGTCAATAAAGCGAAATCTAGCAAAATAGGAATAATTGCATCAGGTGACCCATTAACCGCTACAACGCACATTACGCTCGTAATAGAGGCAAAACAAAAAGGAGTTTTGGTTAAGGTAATCCATAATTCTTCGATTTATTCGGTTGCACCCGCGCGATCAGGACTACAAATTTACCGGTTTGGTAAAACCGCAAGCCTAGTTAATCCAAGGGAAAATTACAAACCAACTTCTTCATTAGATATAATTCGAGAAAATCTCTCTCGAAACCTCCACACTTTGGTTTTGCTAGATACAGAACCAAAACCAATGGAAGCGTTAGCTGCGCTACAAATGTTAAAAGAATTTGATTCACTTTGCAGTGGATTTGTTGTGCTATCGCGAGCTGGTTGCGATGATGAAAAAATAGTTTATGGAAAAATTAGCGAATTAATCAAACAAAGCGAAATAAAAAATGAAAAAATCGATCTTGGAAAACCGCCTTTTGCAATAATTGTGCCGGCGAAGCTTCATCCGATTGAAGAGGAACACCTTAATCAAATGTAAAATTAAGAAAAAAATTAGCAAGTAAAGATTATTTTCTCTTCTTTGACTTGGCAAGAACTTTAGTTCTTGACTGTCGCGAACCGCTGGTTCGCTTCATGCTCATTTTCCTAGAGTCTACTCTCTTAGAAACGCTCTTTACACCGACGCTACCAACAAATGGGCTCTTTACGGTGTCAATAACGTTGCCTACCAAATTACTTATAGTTCCAATCATTAAATCCCTCCAATTTTGGCTTTTAAGCCGAATTGTCTATGTTATTATTTATGGTAAATACAGTATTTAAACCTTTGCTTATCACTGAAAACAACAATCGACTTTATATATCTTAGCTCGAAGGTCAAGTTGTGATTTAAATGGTTAAGAAAAAAGCAAAAGGCGGAAAGAAAAAATCTAAGGGAAAAAAGAGATAATTTAATTTTTTTTATTTTTTCCTTAGTTAGAAAAGGGTGGTTTGACCACCCCTATCTAAAAATCCCCCAAATCTTATTCCCACTCTCCTTAAATTTGCAGGATTTTCTTTTAGAAAAGCAGCAACAAGTTCTTTTTCTTCGTTTGTTATATCCTGGCTCCACATTTTTGGGTTATGGAAAGACATTGACTTCGTATGCGTCTTGAGATCTTGGGTAATAAAAATTATACTAAGGCTCTTGTAGGATTTTTTCATTTCCATAAGCCAATCTTTCGCTTCTTTTTCAAGTTCGTCAATTTTGCTTAGGATTAATTGTGGATCTCTAGTTTCGTGGCTTAATGTACCTATCCTGCTTACTTCCTCCTGTTCTTTTTCTGGCCCCAATTCCCGTTCATATTCACCAATTCCAAGGTTATGAAGATGTGTCCCGCTTTTGCGGCCAAAAATTTCAATAAGTTTTATTGGATCAATTTTTGCAAGATCTTTTACCTGCTTAACTCCCAAGGATTGGAGGGCTTGATTTGTTTTTGGCCCAATGCCCGGGACTTTTTCGACTATCGATTCGTCAATCATTTTTCGTTCTTCCGATGCATCAATAGTCTTAAGACCATCTGGTTTTGCCAATGCAGCCGCCATTTTTGCGCCAAGAACCGAGGGCGCAACCCCAATCGTGCAGTTAAGATCCAGTTCTTTTTTTATTTTGTTTTTCAAAACCTCTGCCTTTTTTGGAGCCAGATCATCCTCAGCATTCCATTCGTCAATGCTTGATTGCACAACCTTTTTGCATTCTTGTCTGATAAGAAAATTGATTTGGGCTGAAATTGCCCCGTAATATTCTTTGTCTATAGGCAAAAACAGGGATTTACCAACTGGAGCAAGCCTTTTTGCGTTAATTATTGGCATTCCGGATTTTATCCCGTATTCCCTGCCTTCATAATTCACCGTGCTAACCGCACCTGAGTCCTTTGTCCGCCCGCTAAATACGCAAATGACTACCACTAATCCTTCTGCTTCGGGATGGCGCTTTTCCTCAATTTGTGCAAAAAAATAGTCCATATCCAGGTGAAGAAACATGTAAAATCAGTTAATTTATTCATTTGAAAGTATTTTTAATTTGCCATCTGAAACTAATTACCTATGGATGTTTATGAGCAGATGGCCGATTTTTACGACTTGGTCTATTCAGATAAGTATGACCTGCAGTTTTACTTGAACGAAGCAAAAAAGGCAAATGGCCCAGTTTTGGAGGTTGCCTGCGGGACCGGAAGAATTTATCTGGAGTTGCTGGGGCAAGGACTCCCGATTACTGGGGTCGACCTATCCCAGAAAATGCTCGGCCAACTGGTAAAAAAAGCAAAAAATTTGGCGCTTAAACCAGACGTTTTTCGCGGCGATATGCGGTCATTTAGCATAGGAAAAAAGTTTAAGCTGATTTTTCTTCCTTACCGAAGCTTTCTTCATATGCTTAATGATGATGAGCGGATGCTCGCGCTTGCAAATTTCAGAAACCATCTGATGGATGGGGGTAAATTAATCCTCCACACATACAACCCATCGAAATTTGAATTGGAATTGACCAAAGGAATGCACCACTTGGAAACTGAACAGCTTAAGGCGCCGGACGGTAGCAGATATAGCTTGGATTGGTATCTCGACTATGACGATAAAGCCAAAATTGCGCGATATAGGATAGAATTAAGATTGGAAAACGGGGAAAAATACTCCTACGAGATGCAACTAAGTTATGTCGGGCAGAAAAAAATGAAAAAAATGTTCAAAGAATGCGGGTTTAAGGAGATAAAGGAATATTGCGGATTTGATTATGGTCTTGTTGATGCTAATTGCAAGGAGTTGATTTGGGTTGCAACTAAATAGTTTTTTCGAAAGGATGAAAAATGCTCTGGGAATTAAGCAAAAACCCATCGAATATGCACTTTTTAGGGATCCAATAGGCAGATTCGCCATACCCTACCCCTTGGGATGGAAGTTTGATCCGGACATCTTAGTTGTAGATGGGGAATATTGCGTTTCATTCCAATCGCCTAATGGGCAGGGGCTTTTTTCAATAACCGCCAATGGTTCATTAGATAAAAAATTCAATTTTGAATCCTATGTTAAGACTGAATTTATTGGCCCTCATTCGGGTATGCATGGGGAATTGAAAAAAGAGAAATTTAAGGAAACTACGTGCTATCGAAAAGAATACATTTACGAGAGTGAAGGTAGAAAATATTTTGGTGGAGAAAAGGTCTTTGTCAAGGACCATGTCCTTTATTTGCTTACATATCATGCTTTGGAAAATAAAAAAGCAGAAATGACAAAGATTTTTGAATACCTGATGAATAATCTCATAATAAGGACCAGAAAATGAAGGGTGAAAAGCTGAAAAACGTCGTAGAAGTGTGTGCTAACTGTGGCAAACTGAGCAAAAGCACGGAAAATTTTATTTGCGTTGCCTGTGGATGTGAGGTTTGCGTTGTTTTACCAATCAAAATGGCAGAGAGGCTCATAAAAAAACAGCAGGCAAAACAGAATACCGAGCAAAATACTGAGCAATAGACGAACTTTAGCAAAACTAAACCAAAACTTTATATTTATATTGTGAAAATGCTTAGTATGGACGAGAGTATTGAGATTTGCGCTGGCTGTGGCAAGATGCCCCGTATGGTAGACAAAATGTCGGGTGATTTCACCTGCCCCAGATGCGGAGGCAAACAAACAATGCTCGTTAATGCAGATAATTATGAAAAAACAGCCACAGAACTGGATCAGAGATTCCATCAGGGAATGATGCAAAAAAATATCGATGAAGTTTCAACAGAGCCACTTAAAATTAAGGTAATTAAGACGAAAAAACCCGGTTCAAAGGCAGGCAAAACCAAAAAATCCTCTCCTAAAACTGCCTCTAAAAAGCCAGCAAAATCAAAAAAGAAGAAATAATGTTACTGAAAATGCTATAAAAAGAATATTTAAATAGCGCGTCTCACATCTAATCTTATGGCGATAATAGCTCAACGAAGGCAAATCGTTTATGGGACTTATTCTTTTAGACCTTATGATGAACAACCAAGAATAGCTTTTACGAGAGCTCATATAAGGCCTCCAGAAAAGGAGGTTGAAGGTACAAAAGTTGATGCGCCTCAGACTATTCAAAATTATGGAGAGTATAAAGCTTTTAGTGTTCCAACGACAATGGTAAACCAAAATTTGGTAACCACACAAAATCCTTTTAATGTTCGATCTCCTGGGCAAGTGCTCGAATTTACAGTTTGCAAAGAAAAAGAAAAGGTCATAATTACAGTTTTCTCTAAAAAGGATGATGCCTTTGAACATTATCGACGAGTTAATGTAGTGCTTGTTAGAATTTCATCAGAAGCATATGAAAGAGGGGATCCTAATCCTTTTGCTAGAGAAGCAAGAGAAGGCAGATTGGAATTAGATTTGCGTTCTCCAGGCACTAGATATCAAACAAAAATAATTTTGGATAGAGAAGAATTCAAAAGGATTGAGCTGATTGAGGTCTATCTTGGCCAAATCCCAGTACTTGAACGGATTGCTGAGTACATATCTATGCTTAAAGAGCCAACATCTGAGACAAGATGCCTCATAATTAGCAGGTTATCTGTATTTAGGATGGATGAGGGAATAAAAGCAATTGTGGATAGATTAATTGACCCAGAAGAATACGAAGAAGTCAGAATATGTGCTGCAGAAACATTGACAGTTTATGCAAAAAGATCACATGTGTTTGATGGGCTGCAAATTGCTGCAGTAAAAGATATCTCGCAACGGGTTCGGATTGCTGCAATTAAATCACTAGTCAACGGTGATAGAGTAGAGGCAAAAACAATATTAAGAATTATTTCTAGTACTGATGAAAATGAATCAGTACGAACATTGGCGTCCAATTTCGCATCAAGAATGATATAATAGACTCAATTTAGTATGATATAAAATATTATTAGAATTTCTAAAAGATAATTAGAAAGAATATTAAGAAATAAAAATATGCGCTTGTAAGTGATTGATATGGGATTTTTTGATAATTTATTTAAGCCAACTGATCCAGAAACTAAAAAGAAAATCATAGAAACAAAAATCGCTGAAATTAAATTACGATTAAATCGTGAAAGAGAAAAACTTGAACCCGATCCACTTAAACTTGATGTTTATGAACGCGAACTTGCTGTTTGGCAGAACGAGCTTGCAAAACTGTCACAAAACCCAGTGAAAAAATAATATTAAAAAAGAATGTTAGAATTTCTAAAAGATATTTAGTAATTATAATTATAGATTTTCATCCCTTATTCTTTCGAGTCGCTCTTCTCCTTTGTCTTCTGGAGAAACATTATGAATTGGTTGGTAGAGATTTTTGTGTGGCCTGATTAATCGAAAAAGAAAATCATTGAGCTTAGTTTCGTTATTGTCATGTAAAGAGAATAATAACCCATGATGTTTGGTTTCTTGCTTATGAACCCACAATGCAAAATCTTTACGATGTTTGCTTTTTGGTCTGTCTTTATATAATTCATCAACTTCTGTTTTGATGCGTTCCTTAGTTTTTAGCAGAATCGCTGCAGTTTTTTCTGTCCAAGGCCTAAATTCTTCAGGGATTTTTTCTACAAATTCTCTGTTGAACTTTCCATCACGAAGTGTCTCCCAAATGCTTATAAGAGATAAATTTGATAGGATTTTGTGAATTTTAAGGTATTCTTTACCTTTGAGTTTAATCCTTAGTCCGTTGGAATATCTGGCTACAAATCCTTCTTCATCAGCAGGTAGTGATTCTATTTTTTGCATGATTTCCTTAATTGTAATGAGTCTTTTTGGTACAATTGTAAAACCAAAATTCGTTGCAAGCTTTTTAAGAGCATCATAGTCATATTCCTTACCAATTTTTATCTCGATAGCACCTATTAGAAACAATTCGTTTAGGCCATCATAATCCAGAACTATGCGATTTTCCGGATAAATGATTTCAAAGAGCAATGTGAGTTCTTTCGGTAGCTTTGCAGAACTGAATTTTCTTTGAAAATACTGCGTAGCCCAGATCCCCTGCTCTGAATAGAAAGTACCCTTAGTCGTAATAGCGTATTGTGCAGTGACCGGATCCAGGTACAGAATACCCAAAGACCCGTCAAGTTTTTCAGTGATTTCAGGCTCTTCTAACGGCAGACTTTCTATGCAGGTTTCAGGCGTTTCATTGAGATTGAAGAACTTGGTGAATGGCCTTGCGATTATTTCACCTGTTTTGAGATTTAAGATCAATCCTCTGGCCAGTTTAGTATATTGATCCCATTTCTTGTCATAAACACATTTTGGAGTGTAACAGTAGATGGCTAAGTCTCCTTTAGTTACTTTTGAGATTAGACCCAACGAAACTCTGTTATCAAGTTCAGTTATCAGTCCATTTGCCATATTCAATCAACTAGGGAAATATTCAAAACCTATTAGATTTAAAAATAAGCTCTCTATATTTTAATTCAGGTGTAACAATGGGATATAAATTGTCTGCAATCATTGAAAAAGAAGATAAGTTTTATGTTGCTCATTGCGTTGAACTTCAGGTTACAAGCCAAGGCGATAGTATTTCTGAGGCTTTGACAAATCTCAAGGATGCTGTAGGGCTATATCTTAAACACGCAGATAAAGAAGAAATAAATCAATTAAAATCAATGCATAAAGAAACTCCTCTTATTACTACGATTACGGTGTAGAAATGAAACTTCCGGTCATTTCTGGCTTTGAAATGATAAAATTACTAGGTAGACTAGGATTTCGGCAATTAGATCAAACTGGAAGCCATGTGATAATGTTTAGAGAAGACGAGAAAGGAAAATTTAGGCCCATTATCCCACTTAGCCGTGAATTAGCTATCGGTACGATGCTAAGCATAATAAAACAATCTGGCTTAGACCGTGAGCAATTTTTAGGATTGTATTATGGCAAAAAATACATAAAATAAGTTATGCTGCAAAAAGATGAAAAAGAACAGAGTCAAATATGGGTGAAAGACATGCAAGTTCCAAATAAACTGAAAAAAGAATTTTGTGAATTTGATAAATTAAGCGATGATGCTCAAATAAATCTTGAAACTAAACTTAAGGCTCTAAAAGGAACTTTCAAAACAAAAAAATCAACAATGCAACTCATGAAAGAAATTGATGATGGATGGGATTAATTATAAAAGATAAAGAGTTTTAGAATTTCTAAGACTATTTTAGTATTGGCAAAACTATAACGAGAGAAAGATCATTCTTTTGGCATGTTTTGTTTTGAGAGGCCTACCTACACAGTAACAAATCGTCGAAGAATTTTGTGGTAGAGTAAGGTAATAATTAAATATAGTTGGAAGCAAAGAACATTTTGGTGTTTGAATGAATAAATTACGCACAAGAATTGCAATGAAAGTTATCGCACCGATTTTAGTTGCTGCAGCGGTTTTTGGTTGTGCAAAAAAACCAGAACCTGAGCGTGCGTATGGGATTTCAAACTCAGTAGTTATTGCAAATCTGCAGCAAAATGCAGAAGGTAAACTTCCGGATGGTTCGGTTAGATTTAAAGATAGTGCTGGTGGCACATACTCAATACGTGATGGACAAAATATCGGAGAATTCATACTTAGAGCTCGTGTTTCAATAACTCCTGTTGAAAATTCTGGATTAACTGAAGTTCGATTTGATGATCCAACTGGTAAATCTCCACCTGCGTTTACTAAAGTAGTTGATTGCAAAAAACCGCAATAAAGTAAACCATTTTTCCTTTTCCGAACCATATCAGTAAACCCTTATCTTAACAAAACTCTTATTTTGGATGCTATGGTTTCGCGTAACAGTATTAAGCAGCAAAAGCTGAACACGAAAGGGGGCTTAAACGAGGAAAACTAAGTAAAAGAATGGAAAATGGCGTTTTCCAGTATGTTCGAGTATACTACTATGGTGTGGAAGTTAGGAGGGTTTACTGAAAAGGTATTTAACCATACATTCCTTTAGAATTGTCTTTTGGTTTTGATTTAAAAAACTTCATTAGACCAGGAATTAAGAATAATACACTAATAATTCCAAGAACAAACTGAACATACTTTTTGGATAATTCATATGTTTTTACTATTCTAAATCTATTTTCTTTATCTTGATAATTTTCAAATGCCTTTTCATGAAATCTTAAAATCCCATCTACATTATCATTAATAACATTAAACCCAACATCGTCTTGAATACATATATCATCGCAGCCATAACTTGGTGCTGATAGATTTATGTTCCAATTGTTAACGTTGTCTACGCCATCCACATAAAATCGAAAATAGCCTCTAGGTCTTATTTTATCGATGTTTCCTTTTAGTCGTACTACCACAAAAACGCCGTCCTCATTGCCTGGAATGTCAGCCTCAGCAAATGTGTATTGAGTAGAGTTAATGAATTTTGAGCCGTCATAATCAGTTCCATTAAAAGTTCTTAATTTTGGTTGACTGATTTCATCAGTACAGGAAGAGCAAGTAAAATTAGCGCCTACAATTTCCACAGAGTCAGGAACATTAAGTGTAATACTCCCACTATCTTTTGTCATTAGGAAACCATTTTTTTGAATCTTAAAAGTAAATTTACCTTCTCCAGATTGAAAATCATAAGTAAATGTTGGATCATTGATAGTTGTGATTGTATTTTGTTCATCCCCGGCGTTAATTCTGAAAATATAAATCGGGTTGCGCGCTAATCCCCACCTTTTCTAAGGTGGGGTCGTAAAAGCGCAACAAATGGTAAGGGGTTAAGGGGAAAAGCCAGATTTTCCCCTTAAGTATCTAATTTTTACCGGAATATTTTTGCTCAGT
>JACRGB010000008.1 GCA_016212505.1 Microcaldota archaeon | reverse complement strand
GTTCTTCAGGACGGTTAGTGATGTTGATCTGAAGACTGTAAGAAAATATGTGCAAAATCAATCAGTACAAAAAACTCTTGTGAGTTTTTGACATCCCAAAAAAGGAAACCCCACCCTTTAGGGTGGGGAGGATGTCATACCAGATAACATTCTTGTTGCTAAGGATGGCCAAGTAAAAATATTGGATTTTGGTCTGGCAAGAATCAAAAGTGGAAAAAAATTTACTATGGCTGGCACTATCAGAGGCACTCCAGATTTTATGTCTCCAGAACAGACAAATGGGCATACTTGTGATCATCTGACTGATATTTTTGCAATTGGTCTTATTATGTACGGGATGCTCGTTCGAGAATCCCCATATGACAAATTTGATGGGAATGTACGCCACTTTGATTTATTTATGCGAGCCCGCAACACTCCATTGGAGCGGCCAAGCGTGCGCTTTGGAATTAATCTGCCTCCTGGCGTAGAAGATATGCTTATGAAATGCCTTGAAGTTGATAAAACAAAGCGTTTCCAATCAACAATTGAATTAAAAGAAGCGATCAGCGCGCTGGACTTTTCCCCACTGCCCGCTATTCCTCCACCTCCTCCATCTATTGCGGTGCTTTCGCCCAATCGGCATCTGCCATTTATTGTTGGCGCTGCGGCTGCAGCAGCGATTGCTGTTGGTGGCATCGGTGCTTATTTTGCAGGCGTTTTTAATTCCCATGCGCCCGTAACAGCTACTTCAACCCAAAAACTACGGACCAATACGGTTAAGGTAAAATTATTTCTCCCGAAAACCGTTTCCACGGTAGTTCCAGCAGTGCGTCCTAAATCTGCTGAAGTTGCTGAAGGGGGCAATGGAAAAATTTTCTCATTTGAGTTTACCGGCACTCCAAAACGTATGAAATTTACCCTGCGTTCCAAAGGCTATAAACCACTAGTTCAGGAGATTGAACTTGGGGGAACTGACTCGGAATTCCACTCTCCAAACCCGGCTTTTGCTCGTCAGTCCCCTCCGTCTAAAACGAAAAAACTAGCAAAGTCCTCTGCTACTCCTGCTAAATCCGCTCCGCCGCAAAATGAAGAAGCACCAGTTGATCCGCTGGAAATAGATTCAGAGTAGGTGGCGTTCACTTTGCCATATAAAATTTCTTTTTATCGTAGCTAAACCGCTCTATCGCATACCGCAGCATCGTCCGTGGCATCAACTTATAATATTTTTTCAGAAATTTTTCCTCAACGCCCTGATCCCGCTTCCCAATTTCCCTGATCATCCACCCAACTGCTTTATGGATCAAATCGTGCTGATCATTCATCAAGATTTTCGCAATTTCGAGTGTCTCACTAAATTTTCCTTTTTTTATGAAATTAAATGTAGCAACAATCGCAATTCTTCTTTGCCATAAATTTTCTGATCTTGCAAGGCCGTACAGTATAGCTTTGTCCTTATCAAAGAGATATTCGCCAACGATTTTGTCCGCGCTCAAATCGACAAGGTCCCAGTTGTTTATTTTTTTGCTATTTGCAAAATAAAAATCGAAAATTTCTTTTTGCACCTGTTTCCTTTTAGCTTTTTTAAACTTCTCAACAAGGATCAGTAGCGCAATTAGCCGATGTTCGTGAATTTCACTATTTAGGAGTTTTTCCAAACTTCCAAAATCCATGCCGCTATATTTTTTTGCAATTTTTCTTGACTCCGGAACGATAATCCCAAGGAAAATATCCCCTTCGCCATATTGCCCTTTTCCAGTTTTGAAAAAACCCGAGAGTATTTTTGCCTTTTCTGGGTCAGCTATTTTATCTGTTTCCTCAACTATCCGTTCGAGCATACTGCTTTTTGCGCGTATTAAGATATTTATTCCTTACTTGTTCTTCTATTGTCATGATAAAAGCTAAGAAAAAACCAAAACCTGCCAAAGGGCCCAAACAATCCAAACCTAAAACTAAACCTAAAATCAAAGCCAAAAAAATTGGCAAGAAGAAAAAACACTCCCCGCTCCCAAAACAAAAAATAACAAAATTAAAAATAACAAAACCAAAGGTAATATCACCAAAACCTGAAACGCCCAACGAAATTCCAAAAATTTCAGTTCCAACTCTGCCAACAGTTCCGCCAACCTCCCCGCCGGCGCCGAAGAGCCCCATCGAACTGGATTTTGATTCCCTTCCTTTGTGGACCGATCGCGAGCGGCTCAAAATGTTTATTTCTGAAGAAAATTTTTCTTTCTCAGCTCTTGGCACGGCCAAAATCCTTGAAGCATCAAAGAAAAAAATCAACCCTAAAAATGCAAATTATTTTTTTATTTCAGCCAACTCAAAAGGTGCTTTGGCGGGTGCAATAGATGGGTATTTTCTTTCAGGTAACCTAGTAATTATGCGGGCGAATTGTTCGGACAAATTCAAAAAATCCGAGCTGCTGGTTTTGCTATACTGTGCTGCCATTAGTAAATTCAAACCAACAAATGTTCTTTTTTATGCTGAAAAATCCCCGCTTTCCATTGATCTATCCGGGCAACTGATTTTGCTTGGCCGTGGGTTTGGGATGCAGGCAATTCCAGTTCCCCTCTCAAGGCAGCTGTTTTTCATAAGGCGCACTGGAAAAGAGTTCGATTTTTTATCAAGCGGCCAGGAATTGTCACAGATTTTATCCTCACTCGCTTCAATTTCAGATTTTTTTGCCGAAGCAGCGGATATACTCTCGAAACAACCTTCAGTGGTCCTGATTCCGCTTCCCTCTTCGCCTGATAATCTGGAGCATCTGCACGAGCTTCGAGATCTGGCATCAGTAATTGGAATGACTTTTGATGAAGTTGTTTTTGAGAAACTGAAAACTGATTATGTGCTTGCGAGGAAGGATATAACTCCAGCACTTTTGTGAACAGCAGTATGTGTTTTCTCTCCTTCCCTCTCCCTCTCATTATCCCTCAATTGTCTCATAACTTATCATGGTTCTGGTCTCTGCAATATTTTTTTGTTTCCGTAATCCCTGGACAACAATTTCGTTTAGTTCATCCATTGATCTGACCCGGACCTTGAACAGGACATCAAACTCGCCGGTTAGCATTGACGATTCAAAAACCCCTGGAATTTTTGATATCTGCAAAAGAAGCTGGCGCTGGTCGGTTTGCGGCATTGCCTTGACCAGAACAAATGCAGTTATGTTCCTCCCAATTTTGGCATGGTCAAGTTCAATTGTGTACTTTCGTATTATACCTGTTTCTTTAAGTTTTTTCATCCTGTTGTGGATGGTTGTCATGGGGATTCCGGTCAACCTGGAAAGTTTTTGTTCCGAGAGCCTTCCGTTTTTCTCCAGTTCTTCAATTATTGATAAATCCTTTTTATCAAGTATTCCCCCTGCATTCTTTTTCATAATGGAGTATTTACTCCATCTTTTTATTAATCTTCTGCTAATATTCGAGTATTTGCACCGAATTTTGGTGATTATCTTTAAATAACCTGATCGACAATTACTTTCCTATCAGTTGAATGGCTCAGAGGCGAGATTTTATGGTACTTATGTCTGCAGCATCCCCTAAAAATGTTAGAATTGCCGGGCTTTTGCCTCCACGGAATTGGAATGCCAAACCATCTAACCGACCTAATGGTGTTGCGCCGGTATCTGGTCCGTTATCAGAACAACTAACTGGGCCATGTAAATTATCTGGCCAGCGGGTTGCTGTGTTTTATGATCGAACTGTTCCCGACTATATTATGAAGCAGAGAGTAGAACCTAAACTTCGGGCAAGAGGGGATGCAATTGAATATCGTACAACCTATGCTAGTGCTCAAGATGTACGTGGCGGCAATAGTGATCTAACTGTCAATGTTGCTCAGGTTCTATCATCGGCTGATCGCTATAGCGGATTTTCCCATTTTTTCATCATAAGTGATGATCCTGCTGCAATGCATTGCGCAGCATCATTAACTCGCGCTTTTCCGAAAGTAGAAGTTGCTTTATTAGGGACAAGAACTCCTTTGGGAAATGGCGTCTGGCTGAAAAATCACGCTGATTTGTAATTTTATAACCTAAACAAATCAACTATTCTTTCAACAAGGCCTGGTTTCTTTTTCGATTTTTCATCTTTTGATGGGAATTTCTGTTTTTCCTTTTCTGAACTTGTTTGCGATTTTGATTGTTTTTCTTGTTGTGATTTTTTTGTCGAAATTGTTGATTCTTTTTTTGCCGCACTTTTCGCTTGTTTTGGTTTTGCAGAATCTTTTTTCGATATGATTTGAATCGGCCATAGTTCCATTTTCTTCTCTTTTGGTCTTGCAAGTGCTTCTCTTACTTTTCCTAGAATTTCATTATACATTGCTTCCCGGTTGCTTTCCCTAACTTCAAAAACTTCACCAACTGCTTCGTAATCCCCTGCAAAATCTTCGTGCAAGGAAGCTAGTAGCGGGGTTTCCATATCAAGTAAATCGTCAAGTGCCTGCGAGAATTTTTTGCTTTTCAATTCCATCCAGCCGATTTCGTCTATAACTACGATATCATATTTACCTGCATTTGCGTTTGCCAATATCGGAAGCGCAATATCTTCAAATGACGAAATATTAACATGATATTTACTAACCATTGGTCCATCAGATGTTAAATCCGCCAAAATCCCGGTTTTGTTGGTTTGTATGTCCATTACTTTGAACCCGGTTCTCGTACCATGTATTTTTTCTTCAGGAGAAATGAATCCCCCAACCTTTTTCTTGTCTTTTTTTAGCTGCTCAATTAGTTTTCGCAAGAGCGTTGTCTTTCCCGCCTTAGGCATTCCGGTTATGAAAAAGTTTTGTGGCATGCCTTTACTCGCATGGAGAAAAATTAAAAGGGTTTGTCTGATCCTGCCTGATGCCCGTTAAATTAATTGTTTTTAATTCCCTCGGAACATTCATTATTGGAGTAAATATGTTACAACTAACTTTTCTCGGAACTTCCGGCGGCTCACCTACGGTGGAGCGGGGGCTTCCGTCGATCGCTTTGAGGTACGAGAGCGCATTGCTTTTATTCGATTGCGGCGAGGGAACCCAGCGCCAGATGATGAAATATAAGGTCGGTTACGGGAGCATCAGTTCCATATTCATAACTCACCCGCATCTTGACCATTATCTGGGCATGTTCGGCCTGCTCGAGACGCTAAAGATGTCTTCTCCGGCGCCAAAACCTGTTGACCTGTTTATCCCGAAAGGGATCGACATCGAGAACTTCGAGAAATTTAGGTTTGCCAAATCAAATTACATAAAGCGCGGCGAGATCTTTCATTCGCTTTCGGGAAACGGTTTCACAATCGACGCTTTCCCGATAAAGCACTGCAAAAATTCATTCGGGTTTGTTTTCCAGGAGCGTGATAAGGTGAAATTCCATGAGGAAAAGGCCCACTCCTTGGGCTTAAATGGAAACTTATTCAAGGAAATCCAAAAAAAGGGCAAGGTAAAAACCAACAAAGGAGAAATTTCTTTAGAAGATGTGAGCTGGATAAAACCCGGAAGGAAAATCGTTTATACTGGAGATTGTGCGCCCGATACTAATACTATAGATGCTGCAAAAGGTGCCGACCTTTTAATCCACGAGAGTACCTTCGACAGTTCACGTAAAGTTGAAGCGGCCGAGCGGCTGCACTCAACTGCCGAAGGCGCTGCTGAGATTGCAAAAAAGGCAGGCGTGAAGAAGCTCGTACTTACCCACATAAGTCCTAGGTACTCTGGTTCTTCTGGCCCAGGCTCTGGCTCTGATCCCGATTCCGATATCAACCAATTGCTCGAAGAAGCAAGACTTATATATACTAATACTGTAATAGCAAAGGATGGGGATGTTATTGATATCTGAATCAACGTTTGAACGTCATCTGAAAACGCTGAAATACTATCGAAAATACCTGGAAACTACGTTCAAACACGTATATTATATACGCTCATTGCCATGTTTGAAACTGCACTTTATAAACTACAGTTTAGGGTTCGGAGTAACCTTTTTAAATGTTTTGCAAGACTCTCTCACTATCGAAGGGTAGTTTTATCCTTCGGGATGTTGGGCCAAGTTTGCCGTCGTTAATCATTATAAGATGGCCCGTAAATAGGGCGGCAAACGAATAGAAAAAAAATAAAAACAAAAGTAAAAAAATTGAGGTGAAGAAATGAAAGTAAATTTGAAGAAAATCGGAGCAATTGTCGCAGGCGCGGCAGTACTTGCTAGCGGCGCAGCATTTGCTGGATTAATGTTTGGGTCAACCACATTAGTCGACAGTAATGGTGCACCAGTAGCAAAAGTTGTAGTCGGTTCGCAGGCAGACCCATCAGATGGTGTTGCAGCAGCTTTGATTGCAGGTAAAATGGTAAGCGAAACATACAAGAGCCAAGCATTGACGGCCCAGGTTTCTGGTACCGCAGCATGCAAGGCAGGTAATGCAAGTGCTGGTGGAAGTACTTGTACTTTGAGTAACAAAAAAGCAACTTTGGAAATAACTGTTCCAGGTTCAGTAGCTTCAGGTACTTGGACCGTATCAAACTTGATCGGTGACTACTTGGACAGAACCTTGTGGGACAGAAAGAACCGAAACTCATCAGATACCACAGTATCCTATCCATTAGGTACTTCGGATACATCTGATAGTGCAAACCCATTCACCGATGGTAATGGTAATACGCTCGGTTCAAGCGATGTAGCATTTTATAAAATTGGTCCGGAATTCCCGGTATTTGCTAGCCAAACCTTGACTGATAAACAGAGCGGTAATGTATATACCGAAATGCAAAGCATGTGGCTTGAAGGTGACAACCACTTCGATACCAGTCCAAAGGATATCGTAGGCAAATTGTCCGTACTGGCATATGCACTTAAGTTCGATGGTCCTGGTTCAAACCAATTGGGTATCCCAGTTTGTACAAAGCCAGACACCAACAGCAGCTATGCATCATGCGCTTCAACATCAAGCGACAGAACCTCTGCGCATAAACTGAACGTTTGGTTCCTTGGTGATAAATGGATCATAAGTGATATGACCGCCCCAAGCGTATCTGGTTCTACCAACCTTAACGGCAACGTCACTACCGAGTCTTTACTTGCTCGTGGTGGTTCAGTTAAGCTTGCAAAAGAATCCGTTTCAGGAATCCTGAACCAAGGTGAATCATTACCAGTTGATGATTTGAAAGTCCGATTGGACGACTTGGAAGCTCACGGTGAGACTACCTCAGCCATTATTTCATTGGTTGATGCAAATGGCAATGTTCTTTTACAAGACACTGTCACTCCAGGTACAACTGATGAGAAGACCGTAAACGGCAAGAAATACAGATTCCACGTATATAAAGTTGCTCCAGGTTATACCTTTGGTGCAAAGTGGGCTGATATGGCTGTATATGCTCAGGAACTTCAGTTGGATGACAACAAGGATCTTGACTCTGTAAATAATAACAACAAGGGATGGCATGTATCTCTTGGATGGAAAAACAGGGATGCAACATCAACTTCCAATGCTCCAGACAGCTTAAGAAGCATAGTTATCTGGACAGACAACGTTGGTCAGGTATCAAGCAATGGTCAGGATACACTCAAGGTAGGCGACTATGTGCCTCTTGTACTTACTCCAAAAGTTTGGCAGTTGAGTTACAAAGGTCTAGACCTAACTTCAGCAGACCGATCAAACTTGAGATTCCAGATTAAGTCATCTGCAAAATCTATCCCAGCCGGAAGTGGTCCAACTGTTAACAGCAGTGCATCGATGTGTACTATCTTTGCACCATATGTTCAGGTTACCTCGGGCGATACAGGTTCAATTTTCAGAGTATCAAGAACTGATGGTTCAGGTGAATTGTCAAACAACGAGTTCTTTGTTACCTTAAACGATGGTAACACCTCTGAAGTTACTTCTGCAGGCGCTCTAACCAATGGTAATAAGGGTGCAGTTTGTGACTATAACCACGACAGTGTTGTAAACCTAACAGATGTAACTGCAGGCGGTGGACTTCCACCTGGTGTTGTATTTATGTACGTATCTCCGTCTACAACATCATTTGGATTTGCAAACTACAGTGCAACTGCTGGTGTTCAAGTCAAATACGACAAGATTGGTGATGGTAGTACTGCATTTGCCCCGTCAAATGGTGGTGCCATACTCATTGAGTACGGTAACCTCGTTAATACATCTGATGATGGCCTGATTGGTGATATCATCCGATCTTCGGGAGCAACTTGTAATGCAGTTAACGCATGTGGTGAAAGGCCAATTGGCTCAACCGGTTCTGTAGTTAAGCCAAGCGTCTGGTTTGGTGTTGCAGAAAAGGCAGGTACTGGTACCTCAAACAACTATGTTGACTACTATATGTTCGCAGTCGACAAGGTAGGTAGCAGCACTGCAACTGATGCAACTTTCCAGTTTACCAGCACTGATAACAGTGGTGCGTACACCTTGACATCAGACAACCACAAGATACTTTACGGCCACGCAACTGCAAACAGCGCACCAAACCAATACAACGGTACTTTGGCCTCAGGTCCAGTCCAATCAAAAATTGCTATGGTTGATGAAGGATATGTTTCAGAAAGAGGTTCGGTATTTACCAGCCAGTCTACTGATACTGTTCAGTTCAACATGGCAAACAAGCTTGGACATGCCCAGTGGTTCTTGGCTCCAGTTTCAACTTCGTCTGGATCAGCAAGTACAACTGTAGCAACCTTAGGTGAAGGTGAATCAACAACTGTTGGCAGCGTAACTGTAAAAGTTACCTCGATTAAAGCAGACCTCGGTGCAGGATGCAGCGCAGCAGGCGCAGCTCCAGCATGCACTGCAGACATGAGCCCTGTTTCGGCAGTCATTATGCCAAACAACGCAGCTTCAGTCTCAGTAGCAATGCCATACGACTATTCAAAGTATGGTAACTTGGTCATACTTGATCAGGACGCAGCTGGCGTAAACACCTTGGTTTCAGTTGGTGGTGATAAGGTCAACTCAGTTACTGCAAACCTTATGCAAGGATCAGCAGTTGATTGGGCAGCACAGAAAAAGGTAGTCAAAGAGATGGTACAGGGATCCAAAATAGTGGTCGCTGGTGCCGAAAAAGAAGACACCCTATCTGCAGCTCAAGACTTTGTAGCACAGCTCAAAAAAGTATAAATCTATACTTGACTGAGAACTGAAAGCTAAAAGGTTAAGCGGGGAAACCCGCTATTTTTAATTTTTTTATTGTATTTGGAAATTGTTCCAATTTCCAAAACAGGACAAATTTTACGAAATTTGTCCTTCTTTTTCTTTATTCTTATTTTCTTGTCTTCTGATACTGTTTTTACACTTGAGTGTACACTTGAATTTATATCTGATTATTCATCTATTTGGATATTTAATTCAACTAAAATTTGGGTAATAAACAATCCCGAAACTTTAGCTGGTCGAATATACTGGCTCAGAATTAGTTCCTACTGGGTCTGCTGGTTCGTACTTATCGCATGGGCTATCATATAGAAATCTAGTTCGAAAATTACCTCCTCAATAGTTGGCCTTTGCTCTGGGTCTTTTGCAAGCATTCTTAGAACTATGCCCACAAGTTCGGGTGTAATTCGTTCGTTGTCAAATCTCGCTGGGATAGTTTGCATATGCATTGTGGCTAATTCTGATACACTTGTTGCATTGAATGGTAGTTCTCCACTAAGCATCTCATATAGTAACACGCCAAAAGAATAAATCTCGGTTTTCTCATTCGGTGCTTTAAGCCTGAATCTTTCCGGAGCCATATAATGTGGCGTACCTTCAACATATTCTGGTGCTGGTCCATTCTTTCTTCTAGCTATTCCAAAATCAATTATTTTTACTGTTGCCCCAACCAAAAGTATGTTATCTGGCTTTAAGTCGTTGTGCGTGTATCCCCTTAACTGCATATAATTCATTCCACCTAGGACTAATCTTCCTGTCCTTACTGCTTCTATGGCAGTCAACTGTCCTATCATACCTCTCAGTGAATTGCCCCCAACCCGTTCCATGACTAGGCACTCCCTGCACCTGAATCTTATTAGTGCCTGGGCCTTCGGAATCGTCGGATGGTCTAGTCTCTCCAATGTTTCTTTCTCTGCTATCAATAATCGTGAATATTCAGCATCTACCGGTATTTTTATTGCTAAAGCTTGTTCTCGTCCAAACCCATTAACTCCCCTTACTCCATATACTTTGGCCGTGCCTCCGGAGCCCAGCAGTCCAGTTGTTCGGAATGCCCTATTGCTACGGCTATCAATGATTAATGTGGGCTCATCAAGAAGAGGTGGCAAGGATAATTTTAGCTCAGGAAACCTCGGGATCCCAAATGGTTTTGGCATATGTTGTTCTAGTTGATGTATTTGCATGAGCATCAAACAAATTCTGTTACGAACAATTTAAAAACCATTATAATACATCTTTTCTAACTAACCTAGATAGTTCTACGTGAAATACAACCAATACAAACATTTTTATTTTAGTTTTGCTAAATTTATAGTTGGTGGATAAATATAGCAGCTCGTTTCAGGAAGCTATTAGCCTCAGGGGTATTTCTCGCATCTTTTTTCACTAGGCCAGCCCTGCCCATCGATGTTTTTAAACCTTTACCGGGCTTAATAGATTCTATGGCTCCTCCGGCATATGCAGCACCCAAAGTGACCTCATTTACCGTAAATGCAGAGCCTGTTCATAAGGTTTCTGATGTTTTGGATTCCATTCGGCACCCTTGGGAATTAACTGCCCAAACAGACCCTTCTGGCCAACAACGGATTAAACTTACTGCCCTAACTATCCGAAGATATTTACCCAAAGAGAACAAGGTTTTAGTGGCTAAAGTTCCTCAAGATTATTTAGATATTATAAACAATAACCGGCTACCTGATGGGGCGTTATCTTCAGAGTTTCTACGGTCTTTTATCCTGATAAATCAGAAAAATATAGTGGCAGCTTATGAGGGAAAAAAATCACGATCATTTACTGTTGAAATTGTACTCCCCTCTGCAGCTCCTGCTTCTGCCCCGCTTGCCCGACCTGTCCAGCCTCCCGCGTCGGCCCCTTTGCCAGCAGAGCGCACGATTATTTTAGAGCAGTCTTTAGATGCTCTTGCCCGCATAATCGGTCCGAAAACTAAGCTTACGCTCGATCCAAATGTTATTGGTTTGGCTACGAGTTATTTGCAATTGGTTCCTCTTAAACTTACTGAACCAGAGGTCACAGCTGGATATAAAAAACCCGGGTTAATTCCCTCAATTTCATTAAGAAAGCCAATTCTTCCTCCCCTCGATTATTCTTATGCTACCCGAGCTACAAAAGAGCGCGAGGATGATGTTGATCGTGCTGCTGCCCAGGTGGCTGCATCGACAAGGCAATCTGCTGCGAACGAGGTTGCAAGAAAAGAGGAGGCACAAAGGGCTATCGCTGCCGCGTCAAACCAATTTGGCGGATCGATAATCAATCCACAAGGAGAGCAGGGAACAGAACAGCTGCGCCTAGCAAGAGACGCATTTGAGAATGGACGATATGATGCTGCAAAAACCTTTGCTAATAAGGCCGCTTCTCTTGCAAAAGAAGGAAAAGTCAAATACGAAGAATTCAAACAAATCCAAAAAACCGAATCAGAACTTACCTCAAATGTTGAATCAGCACGAGTAGCTGCCATTAATTCTAAGGATTCTGGGTTGATGAGAGAAATCGGCCAACTAAAACTTGAATTCGACCGACTGCAGCGTCAGTTGGCAGCGGCGGACGGATCTACCGATTTAAGCAAAATAAAATCCGAACTCGCTTCATTATCTTCTTTGGTTCAATCAGTTTCTACAAGGTCACAAAAAATTATTGCTGATAATGCACAAGCTGCAGCAGCTCGGCAAACTCGAACTGCTGCGGCTACGAAAAAAGCAGAAGCATCAGATGCCCAGGCAAGAGCGGGAACTACGGGCGAACTAAATATTGCAAGAGCAGAAATTTATGATAAAGGCAAGTTGCTCGAGCCACAACTATCGAGTGCTCTTGAGCAATTTCGTCTTGCAGGAGTGGCATTTAATCATAAAGAGTATGCTGGTGCAGTAAGATTTGCGCGCAGTGCCGGCGCTATTGCAAAAGAAGGAAGGGCAAGATACGTTGAATACGATTCTGCTACCAAAGTTGCAGCACAAGTATCTGGAGAAATTGCAAAAGCAAAAGACAATGCAAATAAATCTAAAGATCCTGCCCTCATAAGAGAAGTCGCCAGCGTGGAACAAACACTTAACAAAAACCGATCTGCACTCGGAACCGCTACCGAACAAAATAATGCGAATTTTACCTCGATACAAGCTTCATTTGCTGAACTCTCAGCCAGCGCCCGATCAATTTCTGCAAGAGCGCAAGCAGTTATTGTGGCAGCAGAAAGAAAAGCCGCTGCCGCTACTGCTCAAAAACAGGAAGCACAAAGAACAGCAGAAGCAACCCGGCAAGCTGATGCTGCAAAAGCTGCAACGGAGCAGAAAGCACGAGCAGAGCAGGCACAAAGAGACGCCCAATATCGAGCTCAGCGAGCAGAAACCGATCGAAAAGCCGCAAGATTAACAATGGTTCGCGGAGTCGAAAGGGCCAAATTTTCTTCGGATGAATTGCTATTTGCCTCCACCCATAAAATTGCATTTAGTGATGGCGGGAAAGGGACAAAACTTAATCCAACTGATTTAGGCCTTAAGGCGATTTTGGAATTCCTAAAACAAAACCCGGGTGCTAAAGTTTCGATAGAAGCGCACACTGACAGTCATCTGACCCGCGATTTGCCCACTGCCAAGGCATTAACTGGTCGCTCTCTCTTACAGGCAAAAGCAGTCTGGGTCTGGCTTAATGATCATGGCATTGCAGAAAACCGCTTAAGTGCTGCTGGTTTTGGGGCAACAAAACCTATTGTCCCAAACCTTACTCCTTCTAACCGGGAAAAGAATCGCCGTGTGGAATTCCGCATAGTAGGTGAAGTTGCAGTTGCGGCAAGAGCTGCCCCTCCTGATCGGGCTGCGCCTGCTGCAGCTGCTGAAACACAAAGAGCAGGAGACGCCAGAGAACACCATAAACGCGCCACTGCCCTTTATGATACTGGAAAATATGACGAAGCTGTTGCTGAATTTCAAGCTGCATATAAAATAAACGATAATCCGGTTCTGCTGTATAATATTGGCCAGTCTTATCGCTTAGCCCAAAAATATTCTGATGCGCTTAAAGCTTATCAGGAATACTTAAGAAAATCACCAAAAGCTCCAAATCGGGATGAAGTAGAAACAAAAATATCCGATATGGAAAACCTTATCGCACAAACAACTAGGCGTGCTGCACCAGAAAGAGCAGCAGAGGCCGAGCGTCCAGCACCAGCAATAAAAATTGTGACCCGCGAAGAAGTCAATCTTGCATTGAGAGCTGCAAAAACGGAATTCATCAAGAAAGAAAAAGTTTTTGATCCGGAAAATTCTGCAAACACAACTTTAACCGAAGCAGAAGGCCGACTACGTTCAGGAAAAAATCCAACTGATTATGCAGCGGCACAGGCTCTTATAACAAAAGCACTAGCACTTCGCAAAGAGGGTATAGCAAAATATGCTGAATATCAGGAAACCCGGCAATTACAGGAGCGTGCAACATCAGAAGTTAAAAAAACACGAGCAATTGTTGAGCGGGCAAATGATACTGATCTTAATGGCGAACTTTCGCCCTTAACTCGTGAGGTTAATGATATAGATGAAAAAATAAAAGAAAGTACGCTTAAGGATTCTGATTTTGCTGGAATGCGTTCCAGATCCACAAGTGTGATTGCCCGTGCAAAAGCACTTTACACTAAGACCGAAAAAAGTATTGTTCAGAAAGCAGAAGCAGAACGGGTTGCAGAAGAAGAACGAAAAGCAATGAAAGCTGCAAGAGTAAGTGCAGATCAGGCAAGAGTTGAGGCTGGGCAGCACATACTTCCTCACATAGGTAATCCCGAAATGGCTCAAGCCAAAAAAGATGTTGCTGAGGGAGACCGTATTTTGGCTCTTGCGAAAAATTCTGCAGATTATAGAAGGGCCCAAGCTCTTTTCGCCAGCGCCTCAACAAAGGCCGTTGCCGCAACCAGATCAATTGCGGCAGCTGAACAAAAAGCACGTGTCGATGCTGCAAAACTTGAAGCAGATCGGGCTGCCCAAGCCAAAGAAGCAAAGAAAAAAGCAGAAGGGGCTGTTGGAGATGCAGAAAAAGCAGCTGAAAATCTTAGAAAGCTCATACTGACCGATCGAACTCTATTGGAAGGAGAAGTAAGAACCCAGGCAACCCTTGTAAGTGGAAAGTTCGCTGCTGCTAAAAAGGCATTAGGCGCAGGAGATTTTGCTAGCGCAACTGATCTTGCAAATGAAAGTTCAAAAGCTGCTTCAGCCGCAACTGTTGCATTTAACTCAGCAAGAAGGGCTGCTGAACAAGCACAAAAGCCTGTTGCAAAAACTCAGGCGCAAGTGGATGCAGAAACTGCAAGGGACAAGGCCCAGGCAGAAATAAAAGATGGAGCGCCGCAGGTTGCTCTTGCAGACTTTGAGCGCGGGCAGAGGATTTTAGCTTCGAAAACACCAAATTATGTTGAAGCAAAAACCGCATTCGAAACTGTATCTAGTATAATGGCACTTAAAAACAGACTTAACGATGCTCATGAAGAAGTGGAAGTCAGTAATGTCCAACAACCCGAAGCACTCAAACAAAAGGCCAGGTCTATGCTCTCTGCTGCAGAAAGAGATCTTAATGCAAAAAGATTTGATGAAGCCCAGCAGAAAATTAATCAAGCTCTAGCTGTTTTCAAAACTACTCCTGCAGCACCATCACGAGCAACAACACCAGCTGAAGCAAGACCCCAAGTTGCAGTACCTGTTCGAGACAAATTCAATTTGGAAAATGCCCGAAAACATTATGTGCGCGGTTCTGACTTTGTTGAGCAAGATCAATACGCTCGCGCAATAGATGAATTTAAGCTTGCGATAGAATCAACAAACAAACCTGTCCCGATTTACTACGATCTTGCCAAGGCATATGCTAAAATAAAAAATACTGATGAGGCGATAAACTATTATAGTGCTTATATTCAAAATGTTGGCGCTTCAAGAAACCTTGCAGATGCAAGAGAACAGCTCGCGGCTTTGCAAGCGCAAAAAGCAGCGGCTATTGCAGCAGCCCAACCTGGCACCCGAGCACCAATTGCGGCTGCGCCAGTTACCCGGCCTGCTCCAGAGCAGGAAGCTGTAAAACCCCACAGAAGACTTACTATTGATGAGGAACATCAGCAAGCCAGCGCTGCAACCAATAAGGCAATGTTGGGGGTGCAGGAAGTTCTTCCAAAAGCATACGCTGAAATAATTCGCGCACAAAAAGAAGGCAGAGATACGGATGCAGCCATTTCAATCTATAACGGTGCACTTAACGCTTATGGACGTGGATTTAGTATTTCTTCAACTGATCTTGCTAATAGGAAAGTTGCCTGGGATGATGCCAGTAAAAAAGCTGATCTTGCAGTTGAAAGTGCTAAGGGTGCAGATAAAACATATCTGTTGCCTCTTCCTGTTGCTAAATGGGATGCTGTTGAGGATTTGCGGGAAAAAAGTGCGTGGGTAACTAGCATACGTGCAGCTCAGCAAGCAATATTCGAGGCACAAAAACTGAGGCATGATATTAAGGATGCTCAAGCAAACCTAGATCAGGCAATAAAAGCATATAGTGAAGGTACGCGTCCTGTGACCTTTGCAGAGAGGGCACTGAGCCTTGCAAAATCTTCGCGAACGCCACAAGAAAATCAGGCCTATGCTGATGCCACACGGGTAATTTCCGATGCACAAAAACAAATGGTGGTTGCGTTTAGGTCTGGTTATGACATCCTTAGGGCCAAACAAAAATATGACCAAGCACAAGCTGAATTTGCTAAAAAGAATTTGGCAGGCTTTAAGGCAGCTCATGCTCTTGCAGCTGAAGCGATTGGTCTAACCACTTCTACTGTTTCTAAAAGAGAGCGAATAGAACTTCAATTTTCAGTTGGCCCAAAACCATACGCAAAAGATCCGATGCAGATTGA
Organism: Microcaldota archaeon; assembly: GCA_016212505.1. Taxonomy (GTDB): domain Archaea; phylum Micrarchaeota; class Micrarchaeia; order Anstonellales; family Bilamarchaeaceae; genus Bilamarchaeum. Next base: position 1,630 of record JACRGB010000008.1, on the reverse strand, counting down.
ATTAAACTTAAGTGGTTTCCCAATAAAGACATTTAGCGTAAAGGCAAATTCGGAATGGATTGCAAAGCTCGGCAATGCTGAAGAAGCAAAAAAGCAGATCATAACTCAACTTCTTGCAAGAGTCAATGGGTATATGCTCTCAGCTATAGATCAATATCGTGAAGCAACAATCGCTACCTCAGAGGCCAAATTAATCGATGAGGCTATTGCATTATTTGTTAGTGACCATGCCCCTGCGCAAAAACCTGGCAGAGGTTCTCCTGCAGTAGAAGCGCCTTCTGAGAGGCCCGCCCAAGCAAGAACTATTGATATTAGCCTTGGCAGGAAAACATTCACTATTGCTTTTTCAGCAGAGGAATTAACTGCAAACAATAGGACACAACTAACCGAGCTGTTTGTTCAAAGAGGGCATGCTGCACTTGAAAAATCAGTTCCTATTAGATCAACTAGAGAAACAATGCTCAGGCAATTTGTTCGAACTGACCCTTCATTTGCCCGTTTGCTTTCTTCTGCTAAAGGTCCAGCAACCCCACCACAAGCTGCTCGGGCAGCTCCACCTGCGCCTCAAGAAGCCACTGCTGAAATTATTATGGGCAAGCCATCTGGTGCAATGCATTCAATTGCAGTTTCTTATCTGAGTGCCAGAGGAACTGAGAAAACAGTTAATGTTAAATTTTCCGACGCATTTTTAAAAGGTAAAACTCCAGGTGCAGCTGCAACTGAAATTAAGGATAGAGTCGAAAACCAGTCAGGAAGGAAATTTAAGGCCAAAGAAGCAGGAGAAATGATTGGTCTTATCTCTAATCAACTTGGTGCAACTCAAATAGAAGTCGAAGCCGAAGCACAAGGACAAAAAACAAAGAATATTGATGTTATTTTTGGCTCCAAAGGAAACGGATTCGAATATGTGTATAAAAGCGGTGATTATGACCAGGAAAATACGACTTTCCGCTTTAGACTTGTAATTATTGAAGGAAATTTAAGAGAGGCATTTACTAAAGCCAAAGTGCCTATAGATCAAATCGACAATCCAACTGTAAATTCTAGAGTGGCATCCGAAATAATAGTAAAAGCAAGAGCCGAAGCACAAAAACAAGGATTCGACATGAGCAAGTTTGACGCTATAGAAACAATCATAAGAGCTGAAATACCAAAAGCCGCAAAACAAATACTTGGCGAAAAATCAATGAATCTTCAAGGCGATGAATAACCTTTTTGTCCTCTTTCCTTCTACATTATTAATCTTCCCTGTATTTTTTATTTCGATTTTCTCCAGTTTTTATTTATCGCACCATAAACTGATTTAAAAAGTCCGGCCTGCTGTGTTGACCATATTTTGTTAGGCGTTTTTCTCATCCATTCTACGTACAAATCTATTATCTTTAATGACTGCTGCAAATCCTTTTTCTGCCCCTCTTTTAATTGTAAAATATTAACCATCCAACTCGCCCAGAATATCCATCCTGCCTGTTACTTTCAGTTGTTTTGCAAAATATAAATCGGGTTGCGCGCTAATCCCCACCTTTTCTAAGGTGGGGTCGTAAAAGCGCAACAAATGGTAAGGGGTTAAGGGGAAAAGCCAGATTTTCCCCTTAAGTATCTAATTTTTACCGGAATATTTTTGCTCAGT
>JACRGB010000006.1 GCA_016212505.1 Microcaldota archaeon | reverse complement strand
TGCCTTTAGCAAAACTGCAAAAGTGGTCTTAGGCAAAGAGCTTGATGGAATTAGAAATTCCATCAATCTGGAACGAAGTTCCAGGCTTGTTGGTCTGGAGAAATATGGTAACTGGCTGAAAGAGCATGCTAGAGAATTAAAAATTAGCAAATCAATATTGACCAACCAAAAAATTTTGGTTCCGGATTATGCAAACTGCTATGTTTATCCTAAAAACCGCCTTATTACTGCCTCCGAGAGTATATTGGTTGGGCAATCGCTTTCAATTGATAAAAAAGAACTTCAAAATTTCAGCCTAAAAAATGCCCCTGCAATAGTCAATAATGTTGCCTTTTTCTGCTCTGATGAAAATTATGGTGTATTAAAAAATAATATTGATAGCGAGATAAATATATCCTCCCAAAATTTTTATCGGACTGTTATAACGGTTGAATCAAAGTATGGCGCATTTAATTTCTATCCATTGCAGGCAGAATATGTCTTTGGGTGCAATGCTATAAGAAAATCATTTTTCTGCATCCGTTGCTACTTATCTGCAAACCTGACGCGCTGCTTTGAGGTAGATTCCTCAAGAAACTGCTCTGACTGTTATTTTTGCCATAATTGCGAGAATTTGCGCGATAGCATGTTCTGCTTCAATGTAAAGAATTTGACTAATGCCATTGGGAATGTTGAATTACCAAAAGAAGAATATCTGAAAATCAAGAAGCTTGTTCTTGATGAAATTGTCCGATCTCTTGAAAAGAACGGCCGTTACCCTATCAACATATTCAATTTATCCAAATAGTGATTATGTTTTTGTCAGTGGGCATCCGCTCATCTTGCTGAGCTGTTCCATTGAAACTTCGCCAGTCAATCTTGTGCCGTTGGCAAACTCCCAGGTTGGGTAAGATTGTATATTCGCTTTTTTACAAACTTCGGTCTGGGTCATATCCTTGTTCGAGCATTCAATATAATTTACATATTTCATTGAATTGCCAAAAAGCGCTTTCTGATTGGCACAATGAGGGCACCAGAAAGTTCCGTAGAACTTTACTTCTTTATTAGTTAAGCATTGGGCAAAATCATCATATGGGCCGCTATTGAAGAAAAAATACCAGATGACTGCAAGTGCGATTATTCCCAGAATTCCCAAAATATATTCTTGCTTCATATCAAATCCCTTCGGTCACCTTGATTTTGCCTGCTCTTTCTTTATTAGGTTCTTTAGTGACGTTCTAATCCTATCTTTTCCCCCGATATAAATGTATCGCGTGGCCCAAAGCATCTTCAGCTCCTTCAGCAACTGCCTCAGGAAGTGTTGGATGCGCATGAATTGTTACTGCTAAATCTTCCAAGGTTGCACTCATTTCAACTGCCAAAGAACCCTCGGCAATCAAATTTGCAGCACCGGCTCCGACAATATGCATGCCAAGCACTATACCATTTTCATCAGCTACAATCTTTACAAACCCTTCTGTCCGGTTGATCGCCCGTGCTTTTCCTAAAGCGGAAAATGGCATTTTTCCTATTTTTAGCTTGTATCCTTGTTCTTTTGCCTCGCCTTCAGTAAGGCCGACAGTTGCTATTTCAGGATCAGAAAACACTACCATGGGAATTGCGCGGTTATCAAACACGCTTTTCATGCCGGCTATTGCTTCAGCCGCAACTTTTCCCTGCCTAAATGCCTTATGCGCTAGCTGCGGGCCAGGAGTAATGTCGCCAATGGCATAAATAGATTCATCTGCTGTCCTGCATGTTTGGTCTATTTCAATGAGCCCCTCGCGGTTCACTTCGATTTTTGTTTTGACTAATGCAAGGGCATCTACTGCAGTGACTCTGCCCATGGCCATAAGCATTTTATCAAATTCAAGTTTCTTTTCGCCTTCCGGAATCTTGATTGTTGCGGTATTTCCACTGACTGATTGAACTTCACTGTTAAATAGAACTTCGCCGCCCATCTCTCCGATTTTCTTAAGGAGCACATGGGTTATTTCAGGTTCCATTCTTTTCAGAAGCCGGTCTCCCCGATAGACAATTGTTACTTTGGAGCCAAATTTCATGAACATGTTTGCCATTTCAACAGCAATATATCCGCCGCCAACTACAATCAGCTTTTTTGGGATTTCGTTCAGGCTAAATACGTCGTTGGAATTGATTATCGACTTATGGTCGCAAATGATTGTGGGATGCTCTTTTATTTTTGTACCGGTTGCGATTACTGCTTTTTTGAACTGGACTACGCGCATCCCGGTTTCAGTTTCAACATCCATTGTATTTGATGAAGTAAAAAATGCAGTTCCTTTCAGCACGTCAACACCATTTAACTTGCATAAAGTTGTAATCCCATTACGCAGGTCGCTCACTACGCCGTCTTTCCATTTTTGCATTTGTGGAAAATCCACCCGGATATCTGCATGGATTCCCATGTTTTTTGCATTTTCAAATTCTGCTTCATATTTGACATCAGCAGCGTGAATTAGTGCTTTGGAAGGAATGCAGCCTACATTGGTGCATACTCCGCCTAACCTTTCTTTTTCAATTAAGATTACTTCAAGGCCAAGCTGTGCTGCACGGATGGCTGCAGTATATCCGCCTGGTCCTGCGCCAATTACCGCTACGTCAACATTTGTCGTTAATTGCCCCATTACCATAAGAAACAAACTTCCTGAGATTTTCTCGCATACTTTAATACTTTATTTACATCATGCTGACAAACAACGTATCCGGCTCACTAAGATATTGTTTTAACACATTCAAGAATTCCGCTGCCAAAGCGCCGTCAATGACCCGATGATCAAAACAGATGGATAAGCCCATGACTTTTCTGGCTTCAATTTTTCCATCTACAACTAAAGGCATATCTTTTATTCTGTGAATTCCTACTATTGCAACTTCAGGTGGATTAATTATTGGTGTAGAATACATTCCGCCTATACTTCCAACATTGGTTATTGTGAAAGTTCCACCCTTAATATCATCTAATTTAATTTTCCTTTCCCTTGCAGCAATTGCATGGGCTTCTATCTCTCCGGCGATTTCAATTATTGATTTTATATCTGCATTTTTGACAACCGGAACGATTAAACCTTCTGGCGTATCTGTAGCAATTCCGATATTGATGTCTTTTTTGACGACTAATTCCCCCCGCTCATTATCAAAATGGCAATTGAAGCTTGGGAATTTCTTAAGTGCAACAACGCATGCTTTGACTACAAACGGGAGATAGGTGAGCTTGATTCCCCTGGTAAGCAGGTTTTGCTTTTGGTGCTCCCTGATTATTACCAACCTCGTTACATCAACGTAATCCATTCCGCATGCATGCGGGATGTGCATCTTTGAATAGGTCATCCGCTCTGCAATGACTTTTCTCATTCCTGAAAGCGGAATTCGAACATCTCCGTCTTTTGATTCGATCGGAATTTTTATTGCTGATGAAGCGGATGGGGCACCGGATCCGCTGGGAGCGACACCACCAAATGATTGTGTTTTTTGGGTTGGTTGCGAGCTTCCACTTTTTGCAGATTGTGCTGAACCTGACCCCGCTTTTCTAACATCATCATCAGTTATTCTTCCGCCCGGCCCGCTTCCAGTTAGCATAGCCAAATCAACATTCATTTCCCGAGCTAATTTTCGAGTAGATGGGGTTGCCATCGGCTGTTTTGTTCCACCTGATTCTGCTGCTCGGGGAATTTGCGGGGTTGGCTGAATTGTTGGTTGAGCGGTTGGTTGCGAACTTGATGGTGATTGAACAATTGGTGGTTTTGGTGCGTGTGGATCTTGAACTGGTGGAGCATGTTCAGTTGGTTTTGCGCTCGGAGTCGGAACTTTTTCTCCTGGTTCTCCAATTACAACAAGTATTTCCCCTACTTTGATGGTTTCTCCTTCTTTGAAATTTATCTTTAATACTGTTCCTGTTGCTGGTGAAGGCAATTCAACAATTGCCTTATCTGTCTCAACTTCAACAATTGTGACATCTGCCTTGACAGAATCCCCTTCTTTTGCATGCCATTTTACGATTTTGCCTTCGTGTATGCCTTCTCCAACGTCCGGAAAGATAAATTCTTTTGCTATAATAAACACCTCAAGAAACTTTTTGAAAGAGTTTCATCAAAACCTTAGAATTTTGCTGTTTCGATGATTCCCTTAAGTATTCTCTTCTTGTCTGGGAAATAATAATCTTCCAGTTTGGGGTATGGCACTGTAATGTCCCATGCTGTTATCCTTTTTACTGGCGCTTCGAGGCTAAGGAAGTCCTTTTCCATAATCCTTGCCATAATTTCAGCACCAAAACCCATAGTCTTAACCGCTTCATGGACAATTACGCACCGGCCGGTTTTCTTAACCGAATTCGATATACTCTCCCAATCACAGGGAGCTAGTGAACGAAGGTCAATATGCTCAACCGATACTCCAGCTTTTTCTGCTTCAGCAATAGCATCCTTACTAATATAGGTCATTGCACCCCAGGAAATTAATGTAACATCGTTACCTTCCTTTACCGTGTGCGCCTTTCCGATCGGTATGGTGTATCGTTCTTCAGGGACTTCTTCCTTAAACGCCCGGTAAAGCCGCTTTGGTTCGAAATACATTACCGTATCCTCATCGGATAATGCCGCTGCGAGCAGGCCTTTTGCCTCATAAGGTGAGGATGGATAAACTATTTTCAAACCCGCAATATGTGCGTAAATAGTTTCAAGGGATTCACTATGATGCTCGAGCGCCTTGATTCCTCCAGTAGCTGGTAATCGAACAACCATCGGGCAAGTGAATGAACCACGCGTTCGGTTGCGCAAGCGGGCGCAGTGCTGTACAAAGTGGTGATAGGCATTGTATTCAAAACCCTGGAACTGGATTTCCGGAACCGGCCTCATCCCGAGCGCAGCCATACCAACTGCAGTGCCGATAATGCCTGATTCTGAGAGCGGAGTGTCAATCACCCGCTCGCGGCCGTATTTTGCGTAAAGGCCGTCAGTAACCCTAAACACGCCCCCATCGACACCTACATCTTCGCCCATTACTGCTATGGTTTTGTCCCGTTCCATCTCTTGATTTAAACATCTGTTAATCGCTTCAACCATGTTCATTTTCATAAGCATCACCTGAAAAGGAAACTACGTTTCCTTTTGAACCTTCCTTTATTGTGAAAAACACTCGTTCATCTGCTCTTCCAGATCTTTTGTCATGTCCTTGAAAACAAATTTGAAAATGTTTTTTGGATCTGCCTTAAAGCCTTCGGCTTTTGCAACCCCTTCTTCAACAAGCGCTGAACACTCGGTTTGGAGTTTCTGTTCGTATTCTTGCGTCCAAATTCCCTTTCCTTTCAAATAAATCTGGAACCTTGTTATCGGGTCGCGCTCGCGCCAATAGGCAACTTCCTCTTCGCTCCGATATTTTTTTGGATCATCTGCAGTAGTGTGCGGCCCCATCCTAAAAGTTATCGCTTCAATCAATGTCGGCCCGTGCCCTTCCCGTGCCTTATTTGCAGCTTCCTTAATTACTGAATAAACTGCGAGTATGTCGTTTCCGTCTACCTGCACGCCTTTGAACCCATAAGCAAGCGCCTTTTGTGCAATAGTTTCAGATTTGGTTTGCCATTTTCTTGGGACGGATATTGCAAACTGGTTGTTTGAAACGACAAATACTACTCCGGAATTCCAAACTCCTGCAAAGTTTAATGCATCGTGGAAATCCCCTTCGCTTGTTGAGCCATCACCGCCATAAACCAGTGCAGCGGAATTTATCCCCCTAAGCTTCAATGCATAAGCACCTCCAACTGCATGAGCAAATTGTGTTGCAATTGGAATGGCTAGTGGAAAGCAGCACATCTTCTGATCGATTTTGAGCCCATCTTCCCAGCCCATCCATCCTACGTTCAATTCTCCCAGAGATGCTCCCCGCATATGGTAGAGGAATGTCTCACGGTAAGTTGGAAAAACCCAGTCAGTGGGTGCGGCAGCAAGCCCGCTGCCAATTACGATTGCTTCCTGGCCTTCAACTGGCGCATACGTGTACATTCTTCCGGTTCTTTGGAGTACCAGGTTCTTTTTGTCCCATGCCCTTGCCAAAACCATGTAGCGGTACATTTTTTCCAATAATTCGCTTGGTAATTTTGGATCGAGCGCAGAATCTATCTTGCCATCCTTATCTAATATTTGTATATAGTCTACTTTGCCTTCAAAGACTTTAGTGACGGGCATTAATTCACCTCAAACTACCTCAAACTGGATTAAGTTGTATCTATGTATCGAATTTCAAATACTTATAACGTTAGATTAAAAAGGGTAGCGAATGGCCAAACGACTGGTGACGAATAGACTTGCTAGGTTACAATAGTTGGGCCGGCCTCATTAACATCTGCCCAAACTACTCATACAGCATCCTTTTTGCATAAATCCTAAGTAACTTTCCGATGTCCTCTCCGCCTTGCGCTATAAATGATCTGATGCTTGCCAAATTATTTTCAATTACGCGCAAAATCGGGTTTTCCTGAATGTCTATTGCTACTCTCTGTGCATCCAAAACTTCCATTAGACTAAATGGTAAATCAACTGTTCCAAAAATATTGACAGAGTGTGGGAATGCGGGTATCCCTCGCAGATGGACTGAATGGATGGAAACCATCATTTTATCCCCTTCCAATGCGTATTCCTCCTTAAGTTCATTCATAACTGTCCGGACTATTACCTCATCATCTTTCAAGCCAACAACTGAATCAGAATCAACATAGCCATTTAGGCTCGTTCTATAGAGCCTGTCTCTGATCGAATAGAGCAAAAAGCCTTCTTTTGTTATTATAAAATTCTTCGAAATAAGCGGCCGTATCCCAAGTTCTTTCAATCGCTGTACTCCTGAAGGTGTTCTGTTCTGTACACCTTTTATTTCACTATATTTTATTTCTCCTACTTCTATAATTAGCCGCGAGTCGCTTTCTGCAATTACTCTTTGAACACTCAATCTTGTCGGGTCACCTTCTCTTTGTAGTAAATATTCCTGTTTTATTTTTTCAATTGCAGCTTCTTCATCTCTATTAAACCTGGGGCGCGGAACCTTTAGTTTTTTTACTAGTATCTTCGGAACTTTTCCTTTTGGAAAAATATGCTGCCTATTAACCAATTTTCCCATAAATATATATGTACTACAACAGTATTTAACCTTTTAGATTATTGATTTTTTAATTTAATTCTCATCTATATCCTGCTTTCGATCAGATTCGCAATAAACGGCTCAGCAGCCTTATATGAACTTCTTACAAACGGTCCGCTTGCAACATATTTGAAACCTGCGTCATAGCCCATCTGCTCATATTTTTTGAAAACATCCGGATGGACATATTCTTTTACTGGAACATATCGCACTTCTTGTGTTGGCCTCAAATATTGGCCAATCGTAAATAATTCGACTCCAATATCTCGCAAATCCTTCATCGTCTGCCTAACTTCCTCTTCGGTTTCGCCAAGCCCGACCATCATTCCGGATTTAGTTATTATTTTCCCCTCAGACAATTCTCTATAAAGAGCGAGCGCTTCCAAAGATTGTCGGTATTTTGCCCGAATGTCCCGTATGTTCCTTGTGAGCCTTTCAACTGTTTCGACATTATGTGAGACAACATCGGGTTTGGCATCAACTATTTTTTGTATCGCAAATTTCTTTGCCTTAAAATCAGGGACAAGGACTTCGACAATTAGTTGCGGCATTTTTCTCTTTATCGCCCTGATGCACTGTGCAAAATGCCCTGATCCATCATCCTCAAGATCGTCTCGAGCTACTGATGTGATTACTATATACTTCAAGTTCAGCGAGCTTACTGCGGCCGCAAGATTTTCCGGTTCATTGGGATCGAGCGGAGGTGGCTGTGCCATTGTTTTTATTGCACAAAATCTGCAGCCGCGCGTACAAACTTCGCCCATTACCATAAATGTTGCAGTTCCCATTGACCAGCATTCATGGATATTCGGGCAATGTGCGCTTTCACAAACAGAATGGAGATTGTAGCTGCCCATCAATGCGGAAATGTGCTCTGTAAATTTATTCTGGACAAATTTTGTCTTGAACCATTCTGGTTTTGCTAGTTGATCGATTCGATCATTATTCTTTTGGTTCGGCTGGCCAGTTGTAAACCTGATCGTGTTATTGGTATTTGTGCCATTTTCAAAGCAGGTCATAGGATTTGTTTCCTCAACAACCCTTTATTTATGTTTCGCACCAATATAGAAAAGGAGATTCAAAAAGGACTTTGTCAAGAAAGCACAATGCTTTCTTGACTGCCATTGTTGCCGAGCAACAATAGCATGGTCCTTTTTAGAGGTGGGCTTTTGTATCACATTGGAATAGTTGAGCAGGTTATTTCACCAGATAAAAACGGAGTAATTAGTTCTGACCTAAGTTTCCAGGCAGTGGTTAGGATGTGGGATGAAAATCTCCTTATGCTTGGGGTGGATAAAAAAATCGGAAGAAGAGTAAAAAAAGGAGACTATGTTGTTGCAGATTACACTCCGATTTCTGCTGTTTCACCCCACAGAAAACTTCTGATAACCAAAATTCTCTCACCTGATCAGGGAAATCTGGTCTGGGCAGAATTCAAAAATGAGTTTGATCGGAAACGCTCTGGCATGCCTGCGCCCCAGGATCATCAGCAGATGCGCTATATAAGATAAGGTTCACTAAGGCATTTGCATAAAACCTTCCTTCTTTTTGCTCGCCCACACTTCATAGATAACCGTGGGCATCTGGCCTTTTTTTACTATTTTTGTGGAAAATCCCTGCATCTCGTATTGCTGTGCTATTTGCTCGGCTTCAGAAATGTTCTGGGTTCGGCCAACAAGTCTGGATGGTGTCTGGTCAGGTTCGATAAGGTCTTTGGGTATTTTTGGCATAAGTTCCTAAAACAAATAATCCATATAAATATGAGCAACACCATGTGCCATTTCAGGTTCTTTTACTGCCTTAAAATTGCATTTTTCATAGAATTTCTGTGCCTGAACCTGACTCATAGTAAAAATTCTCTTTGGTTTTTGCGTTCCTATCTGCTTTATTGAGTATTCGAGCAATTCCTTGCCTATTCCTTTCCCCCGGCATTCCTTGGCCACCGCAAGCCGCTCTATTTTGAATTCGCCTTTTGTCGGTTCCCGGATTCTCATTGTCGCAACAATTTTTCCATCTAGTATTGCGATAAACTGCTTTGAATTTTTATCCTCCTCATCCGGCTCCCAACCGGGCTTAAACCTCTGTTCGTTAATGAAAACCTCTACACGCAGGCGTATCGCATCGATAAATTCAGGGATAGTCTGTATTTCCTTATACTGAATATTCACTTTATCCACCAGGCTGATGTTAAATAAATTGGGGTCACTGAGATTTGAACTCAGATCAAAGCCTCGTTCTGGCCGATTGATAATGTTTCCTTAGGGCTTTTCCCTGCGGCTTTTGCCCTTCTAAGGACAGAAATCAAAAGGCCACCCGAAGGCTTCAGTCTACCAGGCAAGCTGCGGCAGTTTTCAGTTTCCTGTTTCGAGTTCCTTAACGAAACCGAAAACTCAGGACCGAAAACCCGCTTTAGCCCATGACCCCACATTCGATGTTAATTGCATTTTACTTTAGATCAGTAGGGTTAAAAAATACTAAAATAAGCAAATTTCATGCAATATTCATGCAATGCACGGCCCAGTCCCGCTGCATGACTCATTTTCATCTGCAGGAGTTCCGCGCTCCGGGCATTTTTTTGAGCTTATACAGGCCCGATCGGTTACCGACTCCATCTGCTTTCTTAATTCGCTAAAATTTTCCAGACCATAGCTTATCAGTATCCGGTCAAGGTCCCCGGGGCTGTAATTCCCAAATTCGTTGTTTACAAGCCATTCTCCTTTTTCGGCCTTGACAAACATTTTCATGGTGCTATTTTTGTTATTGCAGTATGATGTTCCGTTATCAAGTTTAAAGCAGCTGGAACCTAGGCTCATGTTAAGCGACTGGAAAAATAAATCAAGCGTTCCGCTGCTGATGTGCTTATGAATTACCCCTCCCTCCCCATCGTGAATATCCATAAACTGGTTTATTTCATGCCCTTCCTTGCTCATGTACTTTTGCTGACTGAAATTGACTGCCTCGCCATTAATATATACCTTAAAATCGGAATGCATATGGACATCTCCCAAGACTGGGATTTTTTGTGGTTGCGGCTGTGTCTGCCAGAGATACGCTGCACCTATTATGATGAGAATGAAGATTACTGCCCCGATTATAAGGCCCGTATTTTTGTTTGGCTTAGTTTCACTGCCAGTGATTTTCATACCATACTTTCCCATGATATTTTTCCTTTCTCAAACTATTTAAACCTCCCCTGCCCAACCTCCTCTCATGGCAAAGAAGAGTATCTGGTCAAAACTATTCGATCTAATGAAAATATTTACCTCATTTTTCTTCAATACCTTATTCGCAATCATAAGAATTCTTTTTGATTTGCTAAAAAAGATCATCTATTATGCTATTGAGTTTATCAAATTTATTTTCGAGATAATATTCAAAGGAGGTTCGCACATTGCCAGAAATGTTTCCAAAGGTGCGCAGGAAGAAGTAAAAAAACAGTCAATTGCTGCCAAGCAACCCAAAGTAGAGGCAACTTATTCTGAATTTGAAAGCGTTAAGGTGATTTTGGGCACTTTCGAAGCCTTCGAAAGGAAGTTAACTGAATCAAAAAGCACGATCGGTATAATTCTTGGGTCCAGGGGGAGCGGAAAAAGCGCCCTGGGTATGAGATTATTGGAAAATATCCATTCGAAATCAAGCAAGACCCTATGTGCAATGGGATTTTTAGCAGACTCATTACCCTCATGGATCAAGTCTGTTGATGGAATAGAAGAAATTCCAAACGGTTCTTTTGTTTTAATTGATGAAGGAGGAATTTTATTTTCTTCAAGAGGTTCAATGACAAATGCAAACAAATTACTAAGCGATATCCTCCTGGTTGCCCGTCATAAAGATCTTTCAGTATTGTTCATTTCTCAAAATTCAGCAAACCTTGAGATAAACGCAATAAGGCAGACTGATTATCTTCTTCTACGGAAATCATCCCTGCTACAAAAAGATTTCGAAAGAAAGAAAATTAAGGATGTATATACCGAGGCTGAGGCTGGCTTTGACCAATTTACAATGCCAGAGAGTCGGCTCACTTATGTTTATTCTGACCAGTTCCGTGGCTATACATTAAACGAATTGCCGAGCTTCTGGTCTGATAAAACGAGCAAGTCTTTCAAGGATTTTAAGAAAACCCAACACACCTAACTTTTCTGGTCATTTCATTATTTGTATTTTATGTAGTCCAGCCATTTCCCAAACCGTTCGTCCTTGCCGCTTACAATTGTCCTAAACGAGTCGGTTATCTCTTTTGTAATTGGACCTGCGCCTTTTCCCTTCCCGACTTTTCTTTTGTCGATGCTGATGACCGGAATTATTTCTGCTGCTGTGCCGCAGAGGAAAACTTCATCCGCAGTATATAACTCATCCCGCAGGATCGACTTTTCCTTTACAATGTACCCCTCTTCTTTTGCAATTGCCATGATGCTGTCTCTAGTTACGCCTGCAAGTATCCCATCATATAATGGCGGAGTAATAATTTCACCATCCTGGACGATAAAAATATTTTCTGCACTTCCTTCTGATACATGGCCCTCTTCAGAGAGCATTATAGTTTCATCAAAACCTGAATTTGTCGCTTCAAATCTTGCAAGTACTGAATTCAGGTAATTTGCACTTGCCTTAACATGAGGGGAAAGAGTGGTTGAACTAATTCTTTTCCAGCTGGATACCGAGCAGGTTATCCCTTTGCCTGTTTTTGATCCGAAATACCTGCCAAAATCAAGTGCCATTATGGCGAGGCCGAACTTATCGTTTTCAACCATCCCCAAACCCAGTCTCTCGCTCGCCATATAACAGATCGGCCTGATGTAGCAGCTTTTGACCTTATTTTTTACTATCAGTTTTTCAGTTATTTTGATTAATTCTTCTACGTTGTAGTCTAATTTGAACTGGTATGCTTTAACCCCATTCAGGAACCTCGTATAATGCTCTCTCATCCTAAATATGGCCGGGCCATGAACGGTTTCATAGCATCGCATTCCTTCAAAAATTGCAGTCCCATAGTGGAGGGCGTGGGTAAGAATGTGGATTTTTGCTTCTTTCCAATTTATGAACTTGCCATTAAACCATATTTTGCTTAGGGGTTTCATGGGATTGCTAATCTGGTGAGGTTTAAATTAATATCCTAGGCCATACCTGTGTAATGCCAGCGCAATATGCTAGCGCAATATATTCCCCAATGCAGTAATTATTTCTTCAGCTAACCTTTCCTGCGCTTCACTAGTGCTCGAGCCTATGTGCGGAACGAGCAGGAAATTGTCCTTTTTGACAAGCTCGTTTATCGCATGGATTGTTTTTGTTCTTCCAAACCACAATCCCGATTCGCCTTCAATAACGTCTGTTGCGACAAAACTAAGCCTTCCTATGTGTTTTAGTAGGCCATCACTATCTACCAGTTCGCCCCTTGCAATATTAACAATGCTGGAACCTTTTTTCATTTTCAATAGTTCTTTTGCGCCAATTATGTGGAATGTTTCTTTTGTAAATGGCAATGCGATAAAAATGATTTCTGCTTTGCGTATTGCATTGCCAAATGTTACGTATTTTACTCCTAAATCGGCCAGTTCCTGATCGATTGACCGGGAATATGCATTAACTTTTGCCCCGAGTGCAATAAGTTTTTTCGCTATTAAAGCGCCAATCGACCCGGTTCCAAGGACTGTGCAGGTTTTTCCAGAGAGTTCCGAGCCAAGATAGTAGAAGAACGATTTTGGATAATTAAGGTTCCTGCCAAACTCCAGCATCTTATTCATTTTCCTTAATCCTGAAAACGCAAGTGCAATTGCAAGTTCTGCAACCCCATTTGAGCCATAGCCAGGGCAATTTTTCACTTCGATTCCCAGTTTCTTGCACTCTGCAAGGTCAATATGGTTGGTCCCGGTGCTTGCGGTGATTATGGTTTTTAGGTTTTTCATACTCTTAAGTATTTTTGCATTTACCAAAGATGCTATCGTTACTACCATTACCTGGGCTTTTTGGTCTGCTGTCTTTTCAGTAAGCTTTTTATCATGTATAATAAGTTTTACGAGTTTTGTGAGTTTTTTGCCAAATCTCTGCTGTAAGATCAAAGAAAGCCTTTTTGGCAGGTTATAGGCGACTATTTTCATAAATGCTACTGCTACTCTCATTCTTTTTAAGCTTTGGATGTTAATATCATCTGATGAGAACACAATTTGTCTTATTCATACTTATCGCGATATTTCTGATCGGTTCGGTAGCAATCGGCATGATGCTCAATGATTTCTACAAGGCAAATGCCCCGCGCACCTGTGAAGATTTTATTCAAGTCGGTTATGTCTGGCTTCCGGAATCAGTATCCAGAATTTTCATGAATGATTCGGTTATTTTACACTTTTCCACAATTAATAATGATCAAATAACCGCCTATGGGATTGTACGTGATCATGGCATTTTTGATCTTGGTTGCCAACCCATTAGAAATCCCGATGCGGAAGTTTCAATGAGCGATCTTACTGCAATTGAGCTTGCAACCTCTGCCAAGCCCATCACCACATTTGTTATCCGGTGGAGGGCTGGCAAGATCAGGATCAAGACATATAATTCCGAAACTGAGAGGAAACTGGCATATGCTGATCAACTTTTGGCCACTGATTACGAGCCCGTTCCACCGCTTATACGTGCTATGTTTGGAAAATTTTTAAGCTGATTGTTGCCGCTCAATCATTACGACTGGGTTAGCCTTCGTAATAGAAATATTCCCCAGCATTCCTTTGTTCGCTATCTAATGCGCTTCCGGGCTTGTTTATCCTTGGCCTGAAAGTTTCCCGATCCCTGCGCATCGTTATTCCGGCCATCTTCAGGAAATTGTTCATGCCCTCGCGTTTTGCCATCGGCGCTGAGGCGTGGCCCTTAACCGAACTAGCCCCATCAAATACAATCAGCCGGTTCGCTATCGCATCAACAAAAACAATGTCATGGTCAACTACAAAAGCGCATTTTTCGCTTTCGCTGATCACTTTCCGCAGGAGGTTTGCAAATTCAAACCTTTGCTCGATATCGAGGAAGGCCGTCGGTTCGTCAAACAGATAAATATCTGCTTCCTGCCCAAGTGCGATCGTGAGGGCAACCCTTTGGAGCTCGCCGCCGGATATTTCGGTCAGTTTCTTTTCCATCAGGCTATGCAGGCCCAATCTTCTTTTGCATTCCTCGAATATGGTTCCTGATAAGTTAAGCGAG
The DNA here is from genome assembly GCA_016212505.1 of Microcaldota archaeon. Taxonomy (GTDB): domain Archaea; phylum Micrarchaeota; class Micrarchaeia; order Anstonellales; family Bilamarchaeaceae; genus Bilamarchaeum. The sequence continues at coordinate 24,900 of JACRGB010000006.1, read as the reverse complement.
CGGAAAAGGTCAGAAACAACTACCGGTTCAGCAGTTATGTACTGCGGCTTATAGGAGACCTTGAGTGTAAGCGAGTGGCCCTTCTTTGCCTTTTCCACGCCAGCAAGTATTTTTACGAATATTGATTTTCCAAGTGCATTTTTGCCCACAAGGCCAAGTATCTCGCCTTTTTTTATGCTTCCCTCATCGCTCGAAAATTCAAATCCTTCGAATTTTTTGCTAAGCCCATCGTATTTCGTAAGGACCGTTGTTTTTGCTGCTTCTTCCCCCTTTTTGCTAAAGGCAATCTCATGGTCCCTAAAGCGCACGTTTTCTTCTTTCAGATATCCGTTGATGTATTCATTGATGCCATTCCGTACATTTTTTATCCCGGAAACAATCCCGTAAACATTTTCATCCCCATAAACAAGGTAAACATAGTCGCTGACATAATCAAGCACGGTCAAATCGTGCTCGGCCAGCATTACGCTTTTCTTTTCCGAAAGCTCTTTCAACAAGACTCCTATCCGAAGCCGCTCTTCAATATCCAGATAATTTGTCACTTCATCAAAGTAATAAATTTCTGCATCCTTTATGTAAGCTGCGGCAATCGCAACTTTTTGGAGCTCTCCTCCAGAAAGCTGGGTAATCTTTCGCTCAAGGATTTTTTCCATACCAAATTTTTGAATTGCATCCTTTACCTTTTGCTTCTTACCTACTGCCGCGATTAGCTCATTTACCGTTCCCTTAAACGAATTCCTGATCCGGTCAATCTGCTGCGGCTTTATGCTAACACTTGGTGCCTGGGTTTTTGAAAAATACCTCCTTGTATCGATCGGCAGTTTAAGGAGCATTTCTTCATCTGTGAATTCTTGTTCCTTTTCTTTTCCCTTTCCGTCTTCACCATCAAACTTTGCAAAATTCGGCCGTACTTGTTTTGTCAAAAGTTTTATCGCAGTGGTTTTTCCGATACCATTTTTTCCTACCAATGAAACTGCTCCAGTATCTTTAGGAAGTGGAAGGCCGTACAATCTAAATGTGTTGATTCCATACTGGTAAATGGGTTCATCGAGTTCGCCAGCCATATTGATTATCGAAATGCACTGCACCGGGCAAACTTTCACACAAAGTCCGCAGCCAATGCATAGTTCTTCTGAAATTATCGGAAAATTCGTCTCCTTATCAACTATTATGCACTCCTCGCCCATTCGGTTCGGCGGGCATACCTTTGCGCACTGATAGCCGCATTTTTCCTTTATGCAGACGTCACGGTCCACTACTGCTATTCGGGTTACCATTGATTAAAAACTAGGGAAATAGGGAATAAAACCCTTCGGGTACGAATTAATTGTAAAATCTACCGTACTCTTCGTGATCGTTCTCTTCTCTTTTGAATGGTTTAGCACCTTTGAAAATTCCAAATCCGTCGATTTGTTTAAGTTTTTTTGTACTTACTCTCTTTGAAACCATAAAAGATACTTTTACTCTAACTGTTTTTAATTCTTTTTTGTTTTTTCATTATTGCAAATCTTTATATCCTTTCCCAGTTTAGACAATTACATAGAGGCCTATAGTTGCTGTCCAATTTAGGCAACCATAATAGCGGCCAAACACGTACAAATCTAGCAAAACTAAAAAAAGAACTAAAAAAAGGTGAAAACACATGGAAGGACAATCAGAACAAATGGAACATCAGGCAATGGAACATAAGCCAGAAGAACACAAAACTGAACACTCAAAACCAATGGGGAATACTGTCTTCATTGGTAAAAAAGGCACTATGGGTTATGTACTTGCTGTAGTTACCCAATTCAACAATAATAACACGCCAGAAGTTTCCATAAAAGCAAGGGGAAAACTAATCTCCCGTGCAGTTGATGTTGCAGAAATCGTAAGGCACAGGTTCCTGCCTAACTCAAAAGTAAAGGAAATTCTTATTTCAACAGAGGAATTAACTTCTGAAGACGGGACCAAGAATAAGGTTTCTTCAATTGAAATAAAGATCCAAAAATAGAGCCGGTGTTTGTTGTTGGCTAAAGTTCTCGATAAAGGCGGCATAATTCTGGCCCTTTTCTTCGGAATAATCCTATTTGTTTTTGGGGGGCCGAATTATCTTGCGCTTATGCTGGTTTTTTTTACCCTTGCAATTGGCGCAACCCGGTACGAGCATGAAATCAAAAGGAGCCTTGGGCTTTATGAGCATGAGCGGGGCTGGGAAAATGTCTTATCCAACGGAATCCTCCCTGCGGTTCTTGCAGTTCTCAGCGCCTCACTTGGGCCAATACCATTTATTTGCTCACTTGCGGCTATTACTGCAGATAAATTTGGGTCCGAAATCGGAGTTCTCGCTATGGGCGAACCGACTTCTTTATTTACATTTAAGCCGGTTAAGCCCGGAACAAGCGGGGCCATGAGCGTTATGGGAACTGCTGCTTCCCTGGCAGGCTCAGCATCTATTGCAGCAGCGGCATTATTTTTATTCAAAATAAGTCCGAATCAGGCTCTCTTAGTTGCATCCGCAGGTTTTCTTGGATGCATAGCAGATAGTATTTTAGGATATTTCGAGGAACGCGGGATTGGCACCAAAGAAACAACCAATTTTGCCTGTTCGCTCGTTGGCGCGCTGATCGGTTTATTATTGAAGTAGTTTAGATGTTTATGGAAATTTTATGAAAAGAGGTTGATTAACATGAAAGTTTTCGTAATTGCAGGCGGGGAAGGGACAAGGCTGCGGCCATATACCTATTCGACCCCAAAACCGATGTTGCCTTTGGGAGGAAAACCGCTTCTCCAGTATGTTTTGGAAAATCTTTTGCGCTTTGGCATGAAGGATATCGTAGTCACAGTTGGCTATAAGCACGAGCAGATCGTTGATTATTTTGGGAACGGCAAAGCATTTGGCCTTGCGATAGAATATCTTGTGGAAAAGGAAAGCCGGAATACTGCAGGGTCGATCTTCCCATATAAGGGAAAGGTGAAAGATACTTTTGTTGTTGTCATGGGCGATCATTTAACCAATATCAACCTTTCGAAAATGCTTGCACATCACAAAAAAAGTGGAGCTAGCGCAACTGTTGCAGTAGTTAAAGACAAACTTCAATTGGAATATGGTGTCGCAAACATAACTACTACTTCAGCTGGCGACAAAATTTCTGGGTTTACTGAAAAACCTTTGCTTGAGCATTTCTACAATACGGCAATTTATATTTTCGAGCCGGAAGTTTTCAATTACATATTGGAAAAAGAAGATTTTGCAAAGCATGTTATCCCAAAACTCCTAAAGGACGGCAAGAAAGTTGTCCCTTACTTACTCGATGGGGTTTGGTTCGATATCGGCCGGACGAGCGATTACGAACGGCTTGATGAAATAATGAAAGTTGCAAAAGTAATGAAGGATTTGGATTAGAAAATGGCAAAACCAAATCTCCTAATACAATTAAGCAGCTTCAAACCACTCCCTCTGGCTTAATACCGCATCCCTTACTTCCAATGCGCTTTGGAACCTATCCTCAGGCTTCTTTTCGAGCATTCGTAAAACTATCCTATCAACTGCCGAAGAAATATTCCGTCTTAGTGAAGATGGAGGTGCGGGTATTTCATGGGCATGAGCGCTTATTAGACCAAGGAGGCTCTCGTCCCTAAAAGGTGTCTGTTCGGTTAAAAGTTCATAAAACATTATTCCAAGCGAGTAAATATCCATAGAGGGGCTAAGTACTGGTCGCCCCATTTCAGGCGCCATATATCGTGCAGTTCCGACAATAGTACTAAGACTTGTTGGCCTAAACCCTATCCTTCCGCATAAACCAAAATCGATTAACTTTAGTACTGCACCATGGGTCATTACATTTTTTGGACTAAGATCCCGATGTACTATCCCTTTTTCATGAACATAATCAAGCGCTTTGCATAATTGCAGGAAGAACCTAAACATTTGTCTTCTTGAAAATTTCAATGCAGCTCCTTCAAGGTTTGGGCCTTCCAAAAATTCGAAAACAAGGTATGATGCATATTTTCTATGTTCAAAATCAATGAGCTTTACTATTGCCGGATGGTTGAATCTTTGCAATGCTTCTATTTCCTTTTCAAGTGAGCAATCTAATCCAGGCTCACAAATCCTATCTCTTTGAAATTCACCAAGTTTTTTTATTGCTACCTTTGTGCCTCCCTCCATGTCCCTGCCTTCATAGACATCACTGCAACCCCTATGGTCATTGCTTAATTTTCGATCCTCAAGAAGATACCTGCCCTTGATAAGGGTTCCGGGTTTTATGGTTTTGTCAGGAGCAATAATTTCGGCAACGCGTCCAACTATTGTGCTTTTAACCAATGTTAAATTCATAAATATCTGCCTCAAATAATTTTTTTCAGTTGAGTTTTAGACCGCTTCTTTTATCGCCCTTGCCAATCTTCTCATCCCTTCTTCTATTTCTTCACCCAAAGTATATTCGGCTGGGGCAGCTCTCAATATTGGACCCCGGTTATCAGATAAAACTCCTTCCATTTCAAGTGCTAAGCAAGTTCCTCTGGCTTTTTTCTTATCACTAAATTCAAATGCCACTATGGGCCCTCTTTCGGAATCGACCCTGGAAGAAAGCAGCCTCACTCCAGATTTTTCCAACCCAAGTTCATCAAACAATCCGATCATATATGCTGTTTGATAGAGTGAATTTGCAGCAAGTAGTTCTACAGTCAAACCTTCGTGGTCCATAAATTCCAAGGCGGAAATTGCCCTGCATAAACCGCTTATGTCTTTTGTTGCCCCTAAAAACCTAAAATAATCCGGCCCATAGCGCACCGGATAGGGGTAACCTTTTTCTTCAAGGGATTCAAAATCCGCAAACCAGCCACTTATCATTGGCCTCATGTCACAATTTTCCGGAATCTTAAGCCATGCTCCCCCTTCACCATATTCTGCGTACTTGTACCCTCCTGCGGTAACAAAAATATCTGCTCCAAGTGCATCTATGTCAAGCTCCCTAACATTGAACTGATGGTAAGCATCAAATATCACGACTGCGCCCATGCGCCTTGCTTTTTCTATTATCTGTTTGAGATCCTGAAGTATATAACCATCATTAAAGAAGATTGTAGAAACTACTATGACATCGGTCCCTGGAGTTATTGCATCTACGAGCCTGTCAGTCAGTGTGGTTTTATCTTCTGTAGAAACAAGTTCAATATCAACCCCCTCCTCCTTCAATCTGAGCAGCTGCCTTGTCAATGACTGGAATTCAGATCCTGTACTCACAATTTTTGTATCACTGTTCCAAGAGAAACACGATAATACTCTTGTAACTAGTTCATGGGTGTTTTCCCCAAAAGCTATTAGTTCTGGCTTTGAAATTCCTGCCCTTTTTGCTACCAAATGCTGAAATTGCGGAACTACTTCACCAAAAATATACTTGACCCATTTTCGGTCGACATGGGCCCGTGCAAGTTCAATTGGTCTCATCTGGCCTTCTTCCACTACATCTGGCCATACCCGGTGCGAATGACCGGTAAGTAAAATATCTTTCCGGCCTTCAAGAGTTTTGGAATAATGAGGCCTGACTATCCTTGGATCAATTGGAGGTTTGTAAAAATTCATTTGTCCACCCAGATCTTTAGTTGTTTAGACACTTATAAAAAACTATCTCAAAAATAGTATCAAGACGATTATCGCAAATACTGCCTCAAAATTCATGAAAAAAAGCGTAAGCCCGCGTTCGGTTATTCCATTAAATGCCGCCATAACAACATGTACAAAACCCCTTACTTTTCCATCTTTTGGATATAATTTTCCGCCCTTAACATCCTGGTGGGTGTGGGGAAACTTATTTTTTGCCTTAACTAAAAAATCAATGGCATAAGGTATCATCAAGATCAGCCCTGCGCTTTCGAAATTCCCAATTATTACTGCAGTTGCAAGGACAGCACCTATTGTCAGGTTTCCAACATCGCCTGGGAATATTTTTGCCGGGTAAAAATTGAATACTTCAAATGCCAATAATGCCCCCAACATCGACAGTGAAATGACTGCCATCTCATGTGACTGGTGCGTTATTGCGAGTATTGCAAGGGCAGCAAACATAACCGCGCCCATACCCGCTTCCATGCCATTAAATCCAGCTAGCATATTAGTTAGGTTCGAGCATACTGCAATTGCAAGGGGCACCAGTACAACAATGTACAGCAATCCAAAATCGACCATGCCGATAAATGGTATTGTTATTGCCGTGCTGGCAGCTGCCTTTACTGCAACCAAAGGGACTGCTGCAAATAATGGCAGGAGAGCTTTGACCCACTGGGGGAGGCTGACCAGATCATCAACCATCCCGATAAATGCTATTGAAATAATTGTTATCGTTGCGGCAAGGATGTAAACCATGTTTATCTGGTACCCTAAAAATGTATCAAGGAAAATCGCAAGCAGCAGGCCCGCAACTAAACCTGCAACTATGGCTATTCCGCCCATTTCCGGTATTTCCGGCTCATCGGCCTTATTCTCATCCTTTCCGGTAATCCCTGATTTTTTCAAATATGGGATCAATACCCTTGTCGATATTAGTGTTACAAAAAACGCAGCCATTGCATAGGCGAGATAAGTTATCATTTGCGCACCTGTTGGATTTTTCGGATCTTTTGGATTACTTCTTTAGCATAATCAATATTGAAGTTTTTCTCCTTTGCCAGGATCTCTGCCACTTCTTCTGCCTCTTCCCCTCTTGCGCCAGCATAAACTGCAATGCTCCGGGCATGCAATTTCATATGACCCTGCTGGATCCCAACTGTCGAAAGCGCGCTAAGGGCTGCAAAATTGTTCGCCAGCCCAACGCACGCGGCGACCATTGCAAGCTCTTTTGAGGATTTTACCCCAAGAATTTTCAACACTATTTTTGCGGTCGGGCTCGTTGTTACCGCAGGGCCAACTATCCCAAGCGCAAGCGGCAGCTCAATTGAACCAACCAAATCCCCGTTTTTATTTAATTCGTAATGCGTGAGTGGTTGGTAGCGATCTTTGGATGTTGTGGCTTTTGTCGCAGCATAAGAATGTGCACCTGCTTCAACCGACCTCCAGTCGTTTCCGGTTGCCATTACAACCGCATCCAGGCCGTTCATTATCCCTTTATTGTGCGTTGCACAACGATAAACGTCTGCTTTTGCAAATTCATAAGCATCCAGGACCCCATCAATTGTTTCCTGCCCGATAATCTCTTTTTTCCAAATTGCTTTAGCGCGGGCAAGCCGCTTTGTAGCAAGGTTGCTAACTATCCTCAATCGTGTCTTGCCTTTTGTTATACTTTCTATTACCGGAGCCACCCCTTCCATGGTTGTATTTACCATGTTTGCTCCCTGCGCATCTCCTACTGCAACGTGTATATCAACTACAATCATGTTTCCCCGGCTGGTTTTGAATTGCTTTATCTCCAGCTCCTGTACACCGCACCCATAGCGCTCGTGCGGTTTCATAAATTCTGATGCATACTCAAGTATTCTTTTTTTGCTATTTTCCAGCTCGCTCACTGCTTTTTTAGTATCTTTAACCCCTATCGTTTGGATTTGGCCGATCATGACCGGTTCATCAGCTTCTGCAATAAACCCCTCTGGCAATGCCTGTTTTGCTGCCCTTGATGCCGCTGCTATTACTGATGCTTCTTCAACTGCCATTGGCACCACTATCGATTTGCCATTTATTACAAAATTCATCCCCAATCCTAGCGGCAGATGGACCGCGCCAATGACATTTTCGACCATCTTATCGGCAATTTCTAATTTTAGCGCCCCGCTTTCCTGCAAAATTCTTGTTTCGTCATCGTTCAATCCTGCATTTTCCTTTATGAGCTTCATTCGCTCCTGAACAGTTAATTTATAAAATCCAGAAAAATCCGTCATAAGTGTAACCTCTAGCATAACCAAACTAATAATAACTTTTTTCAAGTTTTTCAAGTGCTGTCCCTATATTTCCGAACGATTGGTCAAATTTCTTTAAGTAAAATCCCCTGAATATCTGGCTGAGGTTGCTCTCTTGCCCATTTCCAAGGCTGTATAGCCCTTTTTTCCGGTTTAGCAGGCCAAGACTGGTGAGCCTCTGCAAATGGTAGTAAATTGCTTTTGGATTCTGCTTTTCTTTTGCCAATTCTTCCATCCTTGCAATTATGTCTTTTGTAGTCGGGCTTTGCTTTTTCAGGTGGAACTCGATTAATACTTCCAAAATATCCAGAAGAAGTTTCCTGCTTTCATTCGGCATAATAAATCCGAGCGAAAGCGCAAGCCACCGGACCAGGGATTTTCTTGCAAGCAACACATCTTCCGGAAGGGAGAGCTCTCTTATGGTTAGTTCTGACTGGATGAGCTTTGACTCAGGTATCATGACAAACTTAGAAGGGGAAAGGTTTTAATTTTGAGTGTGCAACTAAGAGGTAGGTGGTCTTCTGGTTAACATAACACTTCGTACCCATCCAGATGTTTTATTTGCTTATTCAATAAACTATATCGAGCTTATCGTCCGTGTGGAAAACCATAACGAACATCCGATCTGGGTGGAGGCAGATATTTCTGCGCCTGAAAAACTTTCCCTTAGCCCCGATACTTCGTTGCGCAAAGGCCGGGTTCGCATTGGTATTATTGAAAAAAACCAGTTCCTCGAAAAAGCAGTACGCGTTTACGCCAATAGCTTTACCAATCCCCAGATGTATAAGTGCGATGCAACTGTCTATCTTTTTACCAAGGACGGGATAATCGACGCAAGGCTGGAAAAATCCCTTAATATCCGCTGCGAGATGAAGAAGCAGGCGACGATATAATACATTTTTAATTACTAATTACCATCATTATCCCATGCCCGGTTTAAGGACAAGCACTAGAACTCCTAGAATAATCGATATACGGAAAAGACAATTGGAACTAGTAGACCCCCTCATGTTCCCTAGTATAAATTATGCTACTAGATTATTTAGAACGAGCGAGGCTCTGACTTTTCTTTGCAAAAAATTGCAAGATCTTCCTAAAGAGCACATTCGGGTTCTTCAAGTTGGGATAGGTGGTGATTTTGCTGGGGAAACATTGGATATTCTTGCAATGCTAGAAGATACCAGAAAAAAGTACCAACTTGTTTGTATGGATGCAAGTAGGGAAATAGTTTTACTACATTCCACTCAGGATGAATTTGAAGTCGATAGCAGGGCATTTATGCAATTTAACCTTGTCCAGTTGCGTGCATTAGTTAGTTTGTTGCCATGTATAAGAAACCTAAGAGAAATACCTGGTACTGATAGCGCACTAAGCAGAAAATGTGCAAAATTTGTATTTGATATTCCAAAAGAAGTTTTACATACACTAATCTATGTTATTGGTAATGTGGCAAGAGATAGACTCCCTGCAGATCTGACCGGATTTGATGCAGTAATGTGTTTCCACACTCTTTCTTATATAAAAGATGATGGAGAACTAAGAAGTGCAATAGAAAATCTTCGTAGTTACCTCTTACCAACAGGAGTATTGGCCCTAAACGGTCTGTCTTCCAGGGTAAATAATCCTCGTCGAGGATTTTTAAACGGCTTAACCAGGATCTATGGTCCAGAACAGGATTCAGCGATTATAACTGAGCCGAGGGTGTTTGAACTTTCCTAAATGATTTTCATCTCCTTATCCGCAAGCAAATGCGATAGATACCCGACAAAACCAAATATTGCAAAATCTTTTCCTGCTAAAAAAAATAGCAAAATTGAAAAAACAAAACAGGCAACAATTGTGTGGGTTATTCCCCGGTGTTTTGGCTTGAAGAACTTAAAGATGACAAAATATGCCCCAACCAAAGCAAAAAAGAAAAAAAGCATTGACAAAACCACTCCAGAGCTTGCAAAATAAGCTAAAATCAGCGAGAAAACAATGACTGCCCAATCCATTATTTTTCTGCCTTTACTTGTATCATGATCAAGATCAGGAACAAGGGCAGATAACCCTCCAATAATAAGTGCAAATACTATTCCGAAGAATCCGTTGCCTAAAAAACCAGTACCTAGAAAATACGCCAGTGTTCCGCAAAGCACTCCACCTATTACTGCATGGGCTTGATAGTTCATGATTTATCCTCCATTTTCTTTTTTCTCTTTAATCTATGATAAGTTATTGCAAACCGGTGTGCCTCATCCCGACAATGCTGCAACAATTTAAGTGCAATATTTGAGCGAGCCATCCGAACGGTTTCCATTTTATTTGGGAGATAAATTTCCTCTTCTTTTTTTGCAATTGAGCAAATGGCTATTTTTACTCCAGCTTCTTCTAAACCATCCATTGCTGCATGCAATTGGCCTGCTCCTCCATCAATTAGGATCAAATCCGGCATCCTTGCGCCTTCTTTTAATAATCTGGAATAACGCCTAAAAACTACCTCTTTCATTGAAGAAAAATCATCAATTCCTTCAACAGTTTTTATCCCAAATCTCCGATAATTTTGTTTGTTCGGCTTTCCATTAACAAATTGAACCATTGAAGCAACAGGATTTTCTCCAAAAAGATTTGAATTGTCAAAAGTTTCAATAACAACCGGGTTTGTTGCAAGTTCCAATTCTTCCCTGAGCCTCAGCACCGATTGGTCGACTTCACCCTGGACCAGTGATTTTTCAGCAATTTGAAGGACTTTCATTTTCTCCCTGCCTGCCTTGATGAAAATATCCCCAAGTGCTTGGTTGACCTTGTTCATTTCTTCCTCAGTTAAATTCGAATATACCCTATCCGGCAAATTATCCTTAGTATAATACTGGATACAAAATGCTTTTTCAGGTTCTTCCTGCTCTTTGATTTCTATGCTATATTTTTCACTCTTTGAAATTACCCCGTTCCTGCTCCGCAGCATCTGAACGTATAGTTTTCCTGCAATTTTCTCGAACCAGATAAAATCTTCATCGCTATTCTTGACTTTCTCCACATTCTGGCGCTGGAAAAATATTTTTAATGATTCGATCTGGTCCCGTATTGCAGCAGCCTTTTCATATTCAAGTGCAAGAGATGCAATTTTCATTCGTTGCTCAAGTTCATCTATTATCTGGTGCGCCTTTTCCTTGCCTTCTAGGACCGAACAAAGAGCTTCGATATTTTTTCCATATTGCTCCTTGTCAATTCCATTTATGCAGGGTGCATCGCAGTTGCCAAGATGGTACTGGAGGCATTCTTTTTTTGGCAAGGTTTTGCATATTCTTACTTTGAATAATTTCCTTAGGTATCTTGCAGAAATATTCCTTTTTGACCCTTCGGTAAAAGGGCCGTAGAATTTTGCAGCCTTTACCCTGAACTGGTTTTTCGAATTTTTCATTGCAACAAGAAGCCTTGGAAATTCTTCTTTTGTTACTGCCAAATAAGCATAGTGCTTATCGTCCTTAAGCACCATATTATATTTGGGCTGATAATTTTTTATCAAATTCGATTCAAGGATCAGTGCTTCTATCGGATCTTTTGTAATTACAAAATCAATAGCGTCAATATGCGCAACCAGCAGTTGCGTTTTATACCTGTCCGGTTTGCTAAAATACTGGCCCAGGCGGTCTCGGATCGAAGTTGCCTTTCCAACATAAATAACTTCTCCAGAATTATCCTTCATCATGTATATTCCAGGAGAATTCGGATAGTTCGCTCGCTCGAAAATCAACTTCCTTCACCCGCTTTTTGCCAGTTCATCAAAGCCAGTTGCTTTTCTTTTTTCCTTATACGCCCATTCCATCAGTGTTTTTAGGTTAGAAATGTCTGCTGCATTATATCGGACCAGTTTGTCAAGTGCTGCATCATCATCGTATTTTTTGTACTGCTTCCAAAGCAATACTGCATCATAACCGTTTAAGCCTTTCAAATCATCTTCCCTTTCCATTCCAAACTGCGCCTCAATTTTCTTAAGTCCTCCTCTGATATTGAGTGATTGGAGCACGAATCTTAAGTCAATGTGCAATTTAGGTATATTTGTACCCATTCCAGTTTTTTTCAGGAATGGTATGTCAAATAATGAGCCGTTAAAAGTTATGACAGAATCAAAATTTTTAATGTCTTTTTCAAAATCTCCTAAATTAAAGCCATTTATGTAGCTCTTTGTTTTTATCCCATCAAAAAGCCCAATCACAGTTAAATCATTATTTTCTGCTGATAACCCTGTGGTTTCAATATCCAAATAAGCAATTTTTGGAAACTCAGGAAAGGTACGCCAAGCTTCATTTCTTTGCAGAGTAGTTCCGAAATAATCTGCATCGGCATTTTTCAACGCATTTTGTGACTGTGAAATATGGGTGCAATAGCCTTTATGGAATTGAGATGCGCCAAATGCCTCCAGAAACTCATCCCACCCGCTTATTCCGCTCTCCCAAAGCTTCCTTTCTTTTTTTGGGCCAAAGTTTGGTAAATGGATAAAAGTATTTTCGAGCATGTTTCTGTTTCTAACTTAGATTTTATTATGTTTTGCCTTGTGCTGCTTATTTTTCAGTATTTTGTTGCTAAATGAGGTAAATAAAGTACCTTTAAAAAGGCCTTCTGACAACAATTTATGTTATGCTTGAGCGTCTTCGTGTTACTAATGAAATTCGTAATAGGCAAAGCAATCATCTTCATGCACGGGTCATTCAAGATGGAATGCGGGCTCAAACCCCCATACTGGAGCGAAATTCTGGGCTTTATGTTTTTGAGAACACTGACTATAGTATTGCAAGTTCAGTAGGTTATTCACAAATTTCCCCTGGTTTGCCGTTACCGACTTTTCCTGATCGCGACTTTTTGCGCTTTGCGCAAGAGATCGGCACTGCTTGGGATCATATTGGCCTTGAAGAGCGAAAAGCAGCTAAATTACCATCTGCATTTACTGTTCGTGGATTAGCAGAATTCAATATTTTTTCACTAGCTTGGAGAGACAGAATAGGAAGAAAGCAAGGTGACGATGCCTATTCACTTGGCTATCTGGTAGCTAAAGGACTTCGGACCGAAAGATCACTTTTATTGTATATGGTTTTAACCCATCTGCGGGATCAAACCGCACCACTCGATAACGTCCAGGCGATTTTAACAAAAATCGGAATATCTCCTGGTTCGGTGAGCTTTTCTGGTACAAGTGTTAGTTATACATCTACTCAAGGAAATCCCTCAACAATAGCTAATTTAGACTCAGAATGCGCTGTTACTGAAAAAGCACTTAATAATACTCTGGCTACTCTTGCAAAATGCCTTTGCTATGGGTTCAATCCACTGCTTTAGAGAGGCACTGCTGATTTTTCTGTTTATTTCTGAATAAGGCTTAAATTAACCGGATAGAAAAAGCGCAATAATGGTGAGGAGTGCCTTGTAACATTTCTATCTCCCTGCCGGGTAGGTTCTACTAAAGTCAGATTAACAGTTGCTCTTACTGGAGTGCCGTCTTCCAAAAACATTGTATAATGAGGCACTACACGAGCTACATAGCAGTTATAATTTAAGTCAATTGTAACTAAACAAGATGTATTACCTTCGTGTAATTCATGCTTGGAAAGAGCAAGTTGCTCGAGTTTCTGAGTAAGTTTACGCACATCTGTTTTTTCCTCAAAGGTATCAACCTGCAATTCAACATTAAGGGCAATTGCATGCGATTCATTAAATTCAAGCGAGTGGTTTCGGTTTTGTGAAGGGCTGCCTCTATCAATATGCTTATCTGTATTTATTGAAATATTGTTATTCAAAATGCCTAATGGCTGAAAAACAAATTTTGTACCATCAGGAACTATTGTTGCCGGTACATTTCCATCGGAAAAATGAAAAACTATTTTAGAAGGTGAATTGAGGCAGCTCCAAAGATCGGTGCATTTATCATAGCCAGATTTTAACTGAGCTGCTGCTAGTATTGATGATGCAAAAATAAGAAAGAGAAGAATGATATTTTTTGACATACTTTAATTATCACTAATTGAGCTTATAATTGTAACTATGTACAGGTAAACACTTGCTGTGGTGGTCAAATCATTTCACGAGATAAATACGCTTCATAACAATTATCCAGAGTGGTAATTATTCACAACAGCAAACTTTGCATTGGCCTAACTATAATTTATAAACATTCTGGGCTAATTAATTCCAAAATCTTAATTTTAATAAACGGCGAGGAGTTGATAAAATGAGACAATTTAGACAAGCAGTATACAATCCAGACGGTGGAAGTGGTGCAGTTGGTTCTAGTGCTGTTGCAAGAGTGGCTCCTATGACTGCGGGGCCAGCAAATATGGTCGGACTTTTGAAACGGGCTATTGGCAACCTGGGTCTTAATAGTGATTCAGTTACCTTACTCAGAAGCGCTGGATTTTCATATACTCACGAAGTAGTAGTTTACAGTAGAGAAACATTACGCTCTAAGTTGATTTCTGGCACTCCTGATGTATCAGGGAAGAAATTGGATTCTGTGATTTCAAATGTAAACTCAACAATAGAATCTCATGGCCTAACTTTGGGCATGTCTATTGATGCAGAAACAAGGAGGCAAGTTACTACACAATAATTTTTCGTTATTTTTTAATTTTTTTTATTTCTTTTCAAATTTATTTTTTTCTTTACTATTTCGAAGATCGTAACTTTCTTATTTTATCCCGTAAGGCAATTGCCTTTTCAAAATCAAGCTTTTCAGCTGCAGCTCGCATGCTTTCTTCCAGAATCGCAATCAGCTCTTCCCTTTCCTCCTGATTTATATTTTTGGGAATTTCTATTTCAGTTTCCTCATCAGGCGATATTGGCTTAATGATAGTTTTCGGAGTTATTTTGTTTTTCTTATTGAATTGCGTTTGCTTTTCCCTTCTTCGTTTTGTTTCACTGATTGCTTTTTTCATTGCATCGGACTGGCTATCAGCGTACATGATCACTTTTCCATTAACATTTCGTGCTGCTCTTCCAATTGTTTGAATTAGTGAACCAACAGACCTAAGGAAGCCTGTTTTATCCGCATCCAGTATTGCAACTAACGAAACTTCCGGGATATCTAATCCTTCTCTCAAGAGGTTTATCCCAACTAAACAATCGAATTTTCCAGTCCGCAATTCCCTAATTAGTTTTGTTCGCTCTAGAGTCTCAATTTCCGAATGCAAATAACGAACCCGAGCGCCTTTTTCGTGCAAATAAGCTGACAAATCTTCTGCCATTCTTTTTGTTAGCGTTGTAACCAAAACCCGTTCATTTTTTTTCGCCCGTGCTTGTACTTCAACCAGAAGATCATCTATCTGGCCTTTGGTTTTTCTTATTTCAATTTCCGGATCCACCAGTCCAGTAGGACGAACTATCTGCTCCACAACTGCAGATGAGTTCTGGAGCTCATATTCTGATGGAGTTGCTGAAACAAAAATTACGTTTTTCATAAATTTTTCAAATTCAACAAATTTCAAAGGCCGATTATCATAAGCACATGGAAGGCGAAAACCATTTTCAACTAAAGATGTTTTCCTTGTATGATCTCCATTAAACATTGCCCTTATCTGGGGTAAAGTTACATGTGATTCATCAATAATAATTAGGAAATCTTTGCCAAAATAATCTAGCAGGCAATAGGGTCGGTCTCCTGCTTTTCTACCATCAAAATATCTTGAATAATTTTCTATTCCTGAACAATATCCTAATTCGCGAATCATTTCAAGATCATATTTTGTCCTTTGCTCAAGCCGCTGGCGCTCAAGGGGTTTTAGGTTTGGTGCATGTTCCTCCAGCTCCGTTTCAATCCCAGTAAGTGCATTATCAATTTCTTCCTGCGGAACTACAAAATGCTTTGCAGGAAGCAAGAAATAATTATTTACTTTGCTTTTTCCTCCCAATAAAGGATCAAAAGTTTCAATTGTTTTCACTACTCCTTCATCATCAAATATTACCCTAATAGCTTCATCAGCAAATGGAGGTACAACTTCAAGCATATCCCCGCGCAAGCGAAATTTCCCCTTATCTAATGAACTATCATTTCGTTCGTACTGCATACTTATGAGCGAGCGCAGCACCTCCTTTCGCTCGATTTTTGCATTTGTTTTGAAATCCAAACCCAATTTCTGATAAGTTGTCGGGTTTCCCAAACCATAAATGCACGAAACCGATGCAACAATCACTGTTGGCTTTCCTGAAAGCAAATAAGAAGTTGCCTGCAACCTGAATTGTTCGAGCTTCTCGTTACGTTCGGACTCTTTTTCAATGTACGTGTCAGTTTGTGCAATATAACTTTCAGGCTGATAATAATCGTAATATGAAATGAAATATCCAACATTATCTTTTGGAAAAAACTGCTGGAATTCGCTGTAGAGCTGTGCTGCAAGAGTTTTATTGTGTGAGATTACTATTGTCGGCTTATTCAATTTTGCTATGACATTGGCCATGGTGAAAGTTTTTCCCGATCCAGTAACTCCAAGAAGTGTCTGCAATCCGCCTTTTTCCGCGCCCTTAACCAGTTTTTCAATTGCAAGGGGCTGATCGCCTGCTGGAGAATATGGTGCTTCTAGGGAAAATTGCATTATAAGATTTCTCATATGCTTTTAAATATATTTGATTTAATCATCCATTTATGTTAATATTTCAATATTCAGGACCAGTTACTAAAGAGGAACCTGATAAAAAATTTCGTTTAGCTCAAACTCCGACAAGAGCTTCAGTTGTAGCTCCAAAACCAACTCCTTTTACTGATATTGTAGAGTATTCGCGACAAAAAGGTTCGCCAATTCTCGTAGATCCAGTTTATGCAAGTTCAAGAAATTTTACTGGTAAAATTCTAGATGGTTATGCTGCTTCAAAAGCATGTGCTTCTCCATTAACCATAGACAAGCTTATTGAAGTGAATAAATATTTGAAACAATTCGGTCTTCAATTACTCATTAAGGATGGCTATCGACCGGCTCAAGCATCTTTGGATATGGTGAGATACGCAAGAGATAATGGTCATAATGATTGGGTTGGTCCATATGTTGCAGAAAAATCTGGACACAATAGCGGAAGAAATATTGATTTAACTCTGGCTACGTTGGATGGCCGTGAAGTATGGATGGGCTCGGTATTTGATGAATTTAATAAAAATGCTCATTTTGATAGAAGTCGTCCACATACTAGTGCAGATGATAAATGGGCCTTAGATGGAAGATACCATGTTGACTCTAAACGTTCTGCTGCTGAACTGAGGCAGATCCTGCAAGATGCTATGGGCTCTGCTGGTTTTCAACCTTATAATAAAGATGAACATGGTGAGGTCAAGAAAAGCAAAACTTCTGGCAATGATATACCCAATCTTGAATGGTGGCATTTTACTGATTTTCGTTTGCCCTCTAAATCTTATAAAAATCCTATTGAATAAATTTTCTGTTAATCATTTATCTATTTTCGTCCAGTACTCATCAACTGGATTAGGTAATATCGCATAAATCGGGATTATCATGTAAACTAGCAAGCTCAAAGTTGTATTAAAGTAGGAGATAATAATTGCAAAAGTGCATATTGCCGGAATTGCAATGATCCTTTCTTTTACTGACTTAATTAAGATGGTCGGAGTGGAACTGGCAACAAGCCCTTTACTGGTGGCATGATCCCACTGGAGATATGCAAAAGCACCTATCAGCATGAGGTTTGCCCCGTATACTATGTGGGCGACCTGTTCGGTTCCATAGCGCGATAATAGCGCTGTTGAAAATGGTACGAGTACGACTACTGCAAGATAACCAATATTTAGCCATAAAAGCGTCCGGTCCACCCGCTTTACTGCCTTTGCGACATTGTAATGCCCAATCCAGTAAACCCCGAGCATGACAAAACTGATGATGTATGCAATGATGTTCGGGACCATCTCCATAAGTTTTGGTGCCAATTCAGAATGAACTAATTCCCCTGCAAGTTCTGGCACTCTTAAGTCCAAAACAAGAATGGTCATTGCAATGGCAAGTATCGCATCTACGAATGTTTCCAACCGATTTACTCCCAGTTCCTCGCTTTCCATAATCTCCTTTAGTATCGGAAATATATTTATAGTTGTCTTGTTTCGTTAATTAGATGACCTTTGATCAAGTTTGTAAACTGAATAGAAACAGAAACCTTTTTATATACAAATAACCATAATATATAACGATAGAATGGCACGTAACCTTACTATTAATGACCTTATGGAGGCTATTGAAAAATTCCGAGGCATCCCTACTGTAAGGTCGCTGGCCAAGATTCTTGGTTGTGATCATACTCTTGTGTCACCTCTCCTCAAAACCCCCCCTTATCTTCAGGACAAACTAAATCAAAAAGGTCTTGAATATATTGATAGTCTGAGTACTGGCGAGTTAAAGAAACAAACCGCCAAGTCAGGTGGTTTGTCAGTTGTCTGTAAGGACAATAAGGTTCTACTTGCCCGTATACACTGCCGTTTTGATAAAGAGATAATCCAGCCTGCAATAGATAATTTCAAAGGCATACCTACTATGGAATCTGTAGCCAAAGCAATTCGTTGTGGCAGGCTCATCATTAAGTCTTGCTTTGAATCCAATCCTTCTCTCCAGGAAAAACTAACTCTAAAAGGCCTTGAGTATATCAATGATCTGAGTGCTGATAAGCTAAAGAAACAAATAGCCAAACGCAGCAGTCTGACTTCCATATGTCAAAACAATAAAATTCTACTTGCTCGTTTATATGCACGTTTTGATGAAGAAATAATTAACCCCGCAATAGATAATTTCAAAGGCCTGCCTAAGAGCTGGTCCCTAGCAGCGGCAATTGGTTGCAGTGACTACCTCGTATCATCTCGCCTTAAAACCAATCCTATTCTTTTTACTGCTTTGGCCAAAAATCAAGGCATTACCGTAGATCAGGCACTGGAGCTGGCTTTGGAAAGAAAAGAAAGAACGCCTGCCATAAGAGCGTTGTTCGAGCAGCATCTTACTGACCTCTGGGCCTTTAGGGAAATGCTGGCAATTGCAAGAGTATTTTCTGATGTATTTGCCCAAACCAGGCAAGTATGGGAAGCTTCTCTTTATCCAAGGCCCCTAGCGCGGGCATTGGCCATGGAACATTGCAGCTTGCCCATGCGTTATGTTGATCTCAATGATTTTGAACCTAGCACTGCGCTCAAGATTGGCCTAGGAGCCTCCGCAGGCGTGATTGCGGTTGTGCAAAGTATTCATCGCCTAGACGAAGTACGGCTCAACCATCTGTTGGAAGAGTTGCACAGAGTCTTACCTGAAGATTCCCACATCCTGCTCACTTATTCTATTCGTCATGCCTTGTTGGAAGGTGCAGTATCTATCTTGGAAAGAAAAGGATTACAACTCCAAGAGCATGGCCAGATTCATGTAGAACTGCCAGATGATGTTTTTATTGACTTGCCATCAGATGAAAGTGCCCGTGTACGCAAGAAAATAGAAGGAAGTAGCCAGATTCTGCACCTAGTTACTTTATCAAATGCTTCCCCTGCTACTTTGCCTTCTTTAGTCAAGCTTCCTACAAGCGGAGAAATCCGTCCTCCGACTGAAAGTTCAGGAGATGAAATTGGTATTCCAAAAGAATCTTTTGCCAAACTTCATGCCAGTTTCGCACTTATGGGATTGACTCAATTGCCTAATGAGCCATTTATGGTTACGGTTACTGGAGCAACTGGTCAGCCTCTGGCTGTCTTAGGCTTTGATATGCACCCTTTGCGTCAGAAAACTGTTGAGGCTAGAATTTATCCAGATGGTCGGGGTACTGATATTGATTTCAGAGCTGAAGCTGGTAAGCTGGCACGGGATGCCAGTCGTCGAATTGCACTTGGTGTTGCTTCTGGAAAAGAAACCAGAATACCCCTAACTCGTCTGATGGGGTAAATGCTTAGACTTTTGAAAAATCGATTTTTTGCTTCCACCGTAATCCATAAATATATTATTTGCTATCTTTACCTTGCCATTTTTTGATAGTTAAGGTGATCTCAATAGAAGATAAAATAACAATTCGTGGAGCCAGAGAACATAATCTCAAAAATGTCAGTGTTTCGATACCGCGAGGCAAGATTACTGTCATTACCGGGCTTTCTGGTTCTGGCAAATCCACCCTTGCGTTCGACACCCTATATGCAGAAGGCCAAAGGAGATATGTCGAATCCTTATCCGCTTACGCAAGGCAGTTTTTGGGACTGATGAACAAACCCGATGTGGATTCAATTGAAGGCCTTTCGCCAGCAATTTCGATCGATCAAAAAACAACTTCAAGAAACCCGCGTTCGACAGTTGGTACAGTAACTGAAATCTACGACTACTTGCGTCTTTTGTACGCAAGAATTGGTATTGCCCACTGTCCAATCTGCAAAAAACCAATTTCAAAGCAAACAACTGATGAAATTGCAGCAAATTTTATGTCGCTATGGTCAAATAGCAAAATAGAAGTACTTGCGCCAATTGCAAGAGGGGAAAAAGGAAGATTCGAAAAAGAATTTGAAAATCTAAAGAAAGCAGGGCTATACAAAGTTTATGTTAATTCCGAATTGATCGATCTAAATGAAAAAGACGCTACGCCCAAACTTGATAAAAACAAAAAGCAAACTATTCTTGCGCTAATTGATTCAGTTATGTTAAAACCAGATAACAAAACAAGACTATTTGAAGCAATTGAAGCTGCAATGAAAGAAGGAAAAGGTTTGCTAATTGCTAAAAATGGCAAAGAAGAGCGTCTTTATTCGATGAAAAATGCCTGCCCTGAGCATGGAATTTCTTTAGGCGAACTTCAGCCAAGAGATTTTTCATTCAATTCTCCATTTGGGGCATGTATTGAATGCCACGGATTAGGGTTCAAGATGGAATTCGACCCGGATCTGATAATTCCGGATAAATCCCTTTCAATTTTACAGGGAGCAATCTCCTGCTACAACCGTTTGATGGAAGGCGGCTGGAGAAACCAGCAAGTTAGAGATGTTGCATCAAACTACGGAATCAACCTCAATATTCCGGTATCCAAAGTTCCAAAGGAAAAGCTAGATCTTCTGCTTCATGGCAGCAAGGATAAAATGAAATTCAAATATGAGAGCAAAAAAGGCAGCACTTACGAATATGAAGGAAAATTTGAAGGAGTTATTCCCCAACTCGAGCGGCTTTACCATCAGACTGAATCCGATGGAAGAAAGGAAGAAATTTCAAAATTCATGCGGGAAAAACTCTGCCCAAAATGCAATGGAAAGCGGCTCAAGGAAGAAATTCTGGCCGTTTTGGTTGGTACAAAAAATATAATGGACGTTTGCGAACTTTCAATTAGCAAAGCCAAGGAATCCTTAGAATCCCTGAAGCTAAAAGATAGCGAAAAAATGATTTCTTCCCCAATCTTAAAAGAAATCAAAGGAAGATTGGAATTTTTGGAAAATGTCGGCCTTAACTACTTGACTTTGGCCCGTGAGAGCTCGACACTTTCTGGTGGAGAATCCCAGCGCATACGTTTGGCCACACAAATCGGTTCGAACTTAACCGGAATAATTTATGTTCTGGACGAGCCATCGATCGGCCTTCACCAAAGGGATAATGCCAAACTTCTGGGTACCCTAAAGCGCTTACGGGATTTGGGAAATACCTTAGTTGTAGTTGAACATGATGAAGAAACCATGCGCGAAGCAGATTTTCTTATTGATATGGGACCAGGTGCTGGAAGATTAGGCGGAGAAATAGTAGCTTCAGGAACAGCACAAGATATAATTAAATCAAAAAAATCAATAACCGGTGCATATCTTTCTGGCCGAACTTCGATTCCTTTACCAAAAGCAAGGAAAAAACCTACTGGGAAACTTGAACTTCTTGGTGTCAGTGAAAACAATCTCAAAGCGCTCGATGTGGAATTTCCTCTTGGTACTTTAACTTGCATAAGTGGAGTTTCAGGTTCTGGCAAGTCCTCGCTCATTTCCCAGACGCTATTTCCAGTCCTCTCCAACTTATTGAATGGTTCAAAACTTTCTGAAGGAAAATGCAAACTAATCAAAGGAGTAAATAATTTGGACAAAATAATAGAAGTAGATCAAAGTCCAATAGGAAGAACCCCCCGGTCAAATCCAGCAACCTATATTGGAGTTTTCACCCCAATTCGTGATCTTTTTGCCAGCACCCCAGAATCAAAAGCGCGTGGTTATGATGCGGGCAGGTTTTCATTCAATGTAGCAAAAGGAAGATGCGAAAATTGCGAGGGAGATGGGCTAATAAAGATTGAAATGCATTTCCTGGCCGATGTCTATGTTCCCTGCGAAGTTTGCAAGAGTAAACGCTACGATTCCTCGACCCTCGAGATCCAATATAAGGGGAAGAATATTTCTGATGTTCTGGATATGTCAGTGGAAGAAGCATTGGACTTCTTCCAAAATATCCCCTCTATTCGCCATAAGCTTGATACTATCAAAGATGTTGGTTTGGGTTACATAAAACTTGGTCAGCCTGCAACAACTTTATCTGGAGGAGAAGCACAAAGAGTCAAACTGGCAACAGAGCTCTCGAAAAGGGCCACAGGAAGAACTCTCTATATTTTAGATGAACCTACGACCGGTCTTCACTTTGAAGATGTCAATAAGCTGCTAAGCGTCCTTGGCAGGTTAGTTGATAAAGGAAATTCAGTCATTGTCATTGAGCATAATCTTGATGTGCTAAAGAGCGCTGACTGGATTATTGATCTTGGCCCAGAAGGAGGAGATGGCGGTGGAAAAATCGTTGCACAAGGAGTCCCTGAAGAAATAGCAAAAACAAAAGGAAGTTACACGGGCGAGTATTTAAGAAAAGTTTTAACTCATTAATTAAATTCGTGTGAGGAAAAATTCTTTAGTGTCTGAAGCATTTAAAAACATGTTTCTACAGATATACACATATGTTTACTCTTAAACAAAGCCCTAGAACACTTTATCTCTCAAGAGGGGCACTACCATTTTTAGAAACAGCATTAACTTCGGCTGGATTTAAACGACCTGGATCTTCCACCAATCCTAATGGATATACTACGCGTTATGTAGGAGATCGAATGTGGTCTGATCGCTTTGTAAGCCCTCCTAATCCAAAATTGTCTAAAAAATTTCAAATTTCTTTTGATCCAAATGTTGAAAATTTACGCTTGAGTCTTGATATCGCAAAAGAGTGCAATGGTGTGGGCACGGTGGATTTTGTTGCTATGCAAGTTTCACTAGATTTTGTAAACTCATATCCTACCGCAGCCCTCATTTTAGATCATTATGGTTTGCCTCAAGGCCCCCTTTCAATTCTTCCATTTCCCTTATCCTTCGACTCCTTAAAACTTATCCGTAAGTTACTTGGAATAGATTTTACTCTCAAAGAGCCACTTGATGCAATAAAACTATTTCAATACGTAAGTCGTTCTCAAGTAACTTTTGAAAGACCTCTTCTTCTTGGTGGTTTAGATTTAGCCCCATATTGTGCACCTAATGTAGCTCTACTAAGTACAGACCCCCATCTTTTCGTTGATAATCTAATTATTGCCGCTCATTCAATAGCAGTTGCAGTGGCTAATTTGGAAAGCAAAAAAGTGGTTAGTAAAGCAGGGACTGCGTATTTAGAACTTGAGCGTCTAAAGCGAGCTGAAATGGGATTATCTAAAAAATCGCCTGCCTCGGTTTATGTAGCGCTTGAAGAAAAAGTAAATGCAGGAATAGATTTTATTAGGAATTCACAACTACTACGAGTGGCAAGTGCTCTATTTATTGATAGGGTCAATCCCCCTGTCTTTTAATGATAAGTTTAAATCAACTTCAAACTAAATTAATATTATGCGTTTTATCATTATATTATTGATTTCTATTTTACTTTTTGGTTGCACCAGTCAACAAACTAATTCGCCACAACAGAACAATAACCTATCTATCAACACTACAATTTCTGCAAATGTTTCTGCAAATCAATCGAATTCAGCTCCTGATTCAACCAGCTCTGAAGTAGTTTCTTCAGGCAATTTAACGATGCCTAATCCATCTTCTGAAGGCAGTAATCAAACTGATAGCATTTCTATGGGTAATGACAATATTATTTCCGTAGGAGAAAGTAAGCCTATCCAGCCTGAAAATGGAACTAGTAATAAGACTAGCAAACCAAAATCTGGCCTTGTTTTTGGAGATGGTCCATATTTACTGTTTCTTGATGATATTTCAACTAATTCAGATACAAATTCCGCTTGCGGGATCTTTAGCATAAGTTATGCAGAAAACCAAAGCGAAATAACAAGGCTCCTTATTTGCCCGGGAGTTTCAGATTACTGGCGCAGTCCAGATGGCCACACCTATCGCATTTTTGTAGAAAAAGTTGTTCCAGGATATACAAAAGAATCGAACTGGGCACAGATATCGATTTTTGGGTAATCAAAAACTTTAATTAAACTAAAAATCAGTTGTAAAAACCGTACAAAAGAGTGTATATAAATTCTTCTGTTTATTAGAACCTTATGGCGGTAGAACGAAAAACTTTACTAAAATATAGACTTCCAGATGTTTCTGCTGGATGCCACACTGCTGATGTTGCAAGAAACTGGAGAGCTGCAGATCGCACTTTAACCCATCTTTTCATGGATGGTCCTCAAATTCATTCTGCACTAGTAAGATTTTTACAAGATGTTCGGCTCGAACTCGCTTTTGAAAGCGGCAGTAAGGTAGATCTTGATAAATTGCCCCGTGGTACAAGCAAATGTAAATTATATTATTGCAATCTAGTTGGTGGGAAACCTGATCGAACGCAACCTCCTCTTGCAGATGTATCTATTAGCGTTGAAGATGGAAAAGTTCAGGCAATCCTTTTCCATGCCCGATCCGATCTTTTAGGCGAATGGGCTCGGAAATTTGAACGTGCACAATAATCTTTACTAATTAAAAGAAAAATAAAAAACAACTAAAAAATATAAATCGGGTTGCGCGCTAATCCCCACCTTTTCTAAGGTGGGGTCGTAAAAGCGCAACAAATGGTAAGGGGTTAAGGGGAAAAGCCAGATTTTCCCCTTAAGTATCTAATTTTTACCGGAATATTTTTGCTCAGT
>JACRGB010000005.1 GCA_016212505.1 Microcaldota archaeon | reverse complement strand
TGAGCTTTTACGAATTCTTAATGAGAGTAATAAAAACTTATTTTTATAATAAATTAGGCACTAGTAAATTTCAGCATATTGAATTTTATCCCGTTAAATCAGAAAACACTTTTTCAACACTGGGCGCGGAAATGAACCGGGCAAAGGTTTAAATTCAACTTTTTCTCGATAATATCATGGAAGAAAATGACCTAATTCGTGAGTATCTTTCACTTCATTCAACTAGAGAAATTTCAGATAAATTTAATGTCCCTCTTGAAAAAGTAAAATCTATCTTATCCGTTGCACTTGGCCGCGACAAATATATGAAAATAGCCCATCAAATCGGTGCAAAAAAGGTTTCCCAAAAACTTGCCGATCCTTCTTTTCGTAAAAAATACTCTGAAAAAATGACTATTTCAGTTAGCAAAGCACTAAAAACTAAAATGCAAGATTCTGCCTTTAGGGATGCGTGGCTCATTAAAGCAAACTCTGCTTCATTAAAAGGAAATGATCGGATTAAATACCTTCTATCTACCGATCCGGCTTTCTATGAAAAATGGTTGGGCAAGTGTACTGACGGAGGCAAAAAATTAACCCAAATCAAGAAAGGAATTCATGATCCTTTGAATCAAACAGAAAGAACTAAGTGGTCTATTAAGGGCTTGAAGAAAACCGGCCGAAAATTAACTGGCCCCAAAGGAGAACATATGTACAATTATCTTGAGGTAAGCGTTGCGAAGGTTCTCAACCAATATTCTATGGATTATGAGTATGAAAAATTGGTTCCAGCACCTAATACTAACGGATTCTTATCACTGGATTTTGTTTTATCTGACGGAACAGTGGTCGAGACAACTTACTGGGATGATATTGAGCAAAAGAGCAAGGATCTTACAAATAAATTTAATCATTTAAAATCAAATTTTGGCATATCAACCACCTTTCTCATAACTAAAAAAAGCAAGTCTGCTGGTTATAAAAGACTTTTGCCACCTTATGTTACTGTTCTTTCTCTTCAGGAATTTAAGCATTTAGTGGCGGGGAAGCGGGGTAAGATGATTCAGTAAATGAATTGTCTCTCGAGAGGGAAGCTTGGAGTTCCCGCTGGGCTCATAACCCAGTGTGGTTTTATGGAAGCTTTATTGAATCCATATACTACGGGCAAAGATCGGTGGTTCAAATCCACTCCCCGCTAAATATTTATCTATTTTTTTTAATGATTTTGCTTCCTTTTTTTGCCATTGCTAGTTACAAATCTTTATAAAGCGTTCTCTACACTATCTATAACAATGGCGACGGTTCAAGTTTCCCGTGCTGTAAATGAATCCCGATCCGTCAGCCAAAGAAGTGAAGCATCACAATATCGTTTTAGACAATTTCAAGTGTTTAGCCTTATTCAACCCACTAATCCTGATGAGGGTACTGGTCCAAAACCCCTTTGGACTCCTGAGAGAGGTGTGCCTCAAAGGCCTGGAAGGGACGAAGTTCCCGAACCATTTAGAAATCCCTGGACTCCTGGAAAACATGTACCGGACATAAAACGCAGGCACGTAGAAGATCAACCAACTATCCGTGCTCCTTCGCCCGCTCAAGATCAACCGCCTAGCCAACTAGATTGATCTCTTTGATAAGCTTTTTCTACTAAAATATATTCATTATGCCCAGTGTTGTCGAGCTAGTCAAAGAGCGCTTTGGAGAACTTAGCGAAATCCAGAAAATTAGCATCCCTAAAGTTCTTGCTGGCGAAAATGTCCTGATTGTTGCGCCAACCGGCTATGGAAAAACTGAAAGCGTGCTTCTTCCTATTTTGGAAAAGTTAAAGGATGAAAAAGAAGGCATCTGCGCCTTGTATATAACACCTTTGCGGGCTCTTTCGCGGGACTTAAAAGAAAGGTTCAATTGGTGGTGCGAGCGTCTTGAAATTAGCCATGACATACGGACTGGGGACACCACCCAACATGAACGAACCAAACAAAGAACCAAACCACCAAAAATACTCCTTACGACAGTAGAATCGCTCCAGGCCCTCCTGCTCGGGAAAGTAATGCGTAATCACTTAACCAAAATAAAGTTTGTCATCGTAGATGAAATCCACGATATTCTCGATAATAAGCGCGGTGCCCAGCTTTCGCTTGGCCTCGAGCGGTTAAATGAAATATCCAATTTCCAAAGGATCGGTATTAGCGCAACAATTGCCGATGAAACTCAAGCAGCCAGGCTTTTGTTTGGCGAGCGCCCGTATTCGATGTGCGAAGTAGGAAAAATCCGCAAAATGGATTTTTCCGTGCATGCTAATTCTAAAATCGAAACTATCAAGGAGCTGGTTGAAACTAATCGCTCCCTGTTGTTTGTAAATACGCGAAGTACTGCAGAAGAACTAGGCGCATCGCTAAAGAAGCTCGGCGCTCCGATAGAAGTTCACCATGGTTCATTATCAAAAGAGGTTCGCCTCAGTGCTGAAGATCGGTTCAAAAGCGGGGAACTCAAATCAATAATTTGTACCTCATCGCTCGAATTGGGAATAGATGTTGGGGATGTCAATCTAATCATCCAATATGGTTCACCTCATCAGGTTTTCCGCTTGATCCAAAGGGTGGGCAGATCCGGCCATAGCATGACCAAAACCCCAAAAGGAATAATCTTTACTAATGATTTTGATGATTTTCTAGAAGCAGAAGTTATTTCTTCGCTAGCGCAAAATGGATGGATGGAAAAGAAGCAAATCGAGCGAGGAACGCTTGATGTTATTGCACATCAGGTTGTAGGTCTGCTGATTGATTTTGGCAGAATGCCCTTGAAAAAAACTCATGAAATTTTGTCCCGCTCCTATGCCTATGGGCTCACTTTTGATAAACTCAGAATGGTTGCACTTCAACTATTTGGCGAAGGAATTCTTTATTACGATGAAGATCCGCAAGGCGAAATAACTATTCGCGCTGCTGCAAGAGCCAGAGAATATTATTACACTTTTCTTAGTACAATTCCAAAGACAAAACGATTTGCAATGAAAGATATTAGTTCAAATAAGATAATTTCGAGCCTGGATGAGGAATTTGTAGTAAAGCTCGAGCCAGGCGCCAGTTTCTTTTCCAAAGGGATGCCATTTCGCGTTGTTGATATTACTGAAAGCGAAGTTTTGGCTGAGCCAAGTTATGCAATGGAAATTGCAGTGCCATCATGGACTGGAGAAGATATTCCAGTTTCATTTGAAGTTGCGCAAAATGTTGGCCAGCTTCGTGCAACCAAGAAAGACGTTTCTCCTTTGCCTGATGATAAGACAGTAATTGTTGAAATTTCTGGAGATGTAATAATTATTCATGCATGCTTTGGGACAAAAGTTAATGAAGTAATTTCAAGGATTTTTGCAAGTAACCTGAATAAGCTAATTGGCGAAAACGTCCTGGCAGTTTCTGACCCATACCGGATCTTAGTGAAATTGCCATTTCCCCTAAAGGAAGAAAATATCCTCCAGGCATTTAACAATATCAGAAATCCTCGGTCACAGTTGGAAGAAGCACTAATACATTCTTCACTTTTAAAATTCAAATTCCTTCATGTTGGAAGAATGTTTGGCCTCCTTTCCGAAGACGCCACCATAACCCATCGTTTTATTGAAGCACTGCGAAATTCAGTTGTTTATGAAGAAACTATTCGTTCGATTTTTTTCAGATATTTTGATATTCCAAAGACATCGGAGTTGCTCGGACAAATAAAGAAAGGCTCAATCAAGCTGATCGTGGACAAACGAGACAAACCCAGCTTTTTTGCGAAAATTGGAATTGAACGATTTTCCGGTGCTGACTCAGCTGGAACATTTGAGCCAAGAGAAGTTATTGTTCGGGCCCTTAAGGAAAATATACTTTCCAAAACAATTGAGCTATTGTGCCTCAATTGCAAAGCAACAAGATTCATGCATCTGGCCGGTGCTAGCGAAAAAATAGTTTGCCATAAATGCAAGGAACCTGCCTTAACAATATTAAGAAAATATAAAAGCAATAAGCCGACAAAAGAAGCGCAGGAGGAGGAAAAACTCACTGCCGACCTTATCCGGGCACATGGCAAAACTGCTTTAATTGCACTTTCAAGTTATGGTGTCGGACCAAGTACTGCTGCAAGAGTTCTGAGACGGCTCCATAAGGATGAGCAGTCGTTCTATCTGGATTTACTGGAAGCGCAGAAACTGTTTATTAAGAATAAAAAGTATTGGAAGCTGGACTAACCACCGCTGGATCAGCAAAACCAAGCTAATCCTCTTCATCTTCAATATGCGCCTGCTCAAGAGGTTTTTTCGAATAGACAATTGCCAGTGTAAGCGCTGTGCCAACTACGGCCTCAAACGTCATTCCAAGGCCAATTAAAATTCCTAGTGCAGCTGTAACCCACAATCCTGCTGCAGTAGTAAGTCCTGTTGGCTTGTTTATCCCTTCTTTCCATATCACTCCCAAACCAATGAACCCGATCCCGCTTACGATCTGCGCGATGATATTGTATGAAACACTTGCCGTGCCTCCATCGAGCGATAATGCAACGACCGTAAAGATGACCGAACCAAGGCAAACTAAGGAAAAAGTTCGTATCCCGGCTGGCTTATGCCTTCGGGTGAACCCAATGGCAAGGCCAACAACTGCCCCGGCTAGGAATCGTATAATGATATCTGCCTGCGCAATCATGCTTTTGCTTTACAAGCTATGTTTTTAATCGTAATCCGAAGTTACAATCATTTATATTCTTTTACTCTGTATAACACAATATAGTGACCAGATGCGTTATCGAGCAAATCCCCCCTCAGCAGCGTTTTCCCCTCGCGGCGCTGATGAAGCAAGGAAGCCTAAAATGCCAATGGCCCGGGGCTTCAGAGAACTTTATGTCGAAAGTATTTACCGAATTTTAAGGTCAAGCGGCTTAACTTCAGAAGGCGCACTTGACCGGACCCAAAGGTATCTTTTAGCAAGAAGGGAATTAATGTCCAGCTTTGATGCTTTTATTGAAAAAGATGTTTTTCTTTCTTTTCCAACAATTGACCGTACTATAGATATGGAAATTTATAGTTTGGTTCATGGTTTTGGGTTTGATGTAAAATTAGTAAGTTCTGAGTATTCGGGACTTGAGATCGTCCGAACTCGAACACTAGGATCCGCAATAGTGCCTCAACATGAAGAAAAATGCGAACGCAGATATGCAGTCATAATAGATCCAATAAGTACTTCAAATGACCCAAAACTAATTGCTGAACTTCTTGAAAATCTTCTTGCATTAGCTAAAATATTAGCCTCTACCGTACGACCTCCGCCATCTGCAAAAGGACGGCCCGAGCATGGAGATGTCCATATCCTGCCAACAAGAACAGAAGCAGCCTGATTTTAAGTTTTTCCTAATTATTCTATTCCTATGTACAAACAAACAATTGTAGTGCGAGCCGACCTTAAGATGGGCAAAGGTAAATTGGCGGCTCAGTCTAGTCATGCTTCACTTAGTTCATACAAAAAAGTAGCTAAATCCAATCCGGATGTTGCCCGGGCTTGGGAAGATCAGGGCCAGGCAAAAATCGTTTTGAAAGTTAGCAGCGAAAAAGAATTATTGGAATACTTTCAGAAAGGTAAGGATGCAGGAATACCGTGCGAACTAATTCGCGATGCCGGGCACACGCAACTCGAACCCGGAACCCTCAGCTGCTTTGGTGCTGGTCCCTGGGACGAAAAAGAGCTGGATAAGGTCTTTGGGAAATTAAAACTACTTTGATCAATTTTATAAACATACTCCCACACTATTATTGCATGGCAACCTTAGTTCGTCAACCTCTTTTCACTCGTTTAGGTATTATTCATGGTTATATGAATATTTCTGGAAAACCGCCTCTGGATCATTTGGCCAATTCCGCTCGTTCTTTGGGTATAGAAACCATTTATCCTGACCTGCCGGATAAGGCTGGCAGTCCTAAACCCCCGGTATGGCGTGAAGCTGCAAATCGAGCAATGCCAATTATTGATAAGGCTACTGCCCTCGTATCATTTTCCTTAGGGTACACAACTGCTTTGAATGCAGTGGCATATGAAACTCGAATTGAAGAAGTGGGGTTATTAGTCATAATTGCTCCGAGTACTCCTTCAGTTGTAAGAGTCAGCGAGGCCCCTTTCTTACTCTCTTTTTTCGAGCATATAACGGCTACATTTGAGCGGGTTGCCAAAAAAGCAAAAAGAATCGAAATATTGACTTCCGATAATGACCGTTGGGCCAATTTCGAATATACTCTTCAAATGGCTAGAGCACTTGGCGCCAGTTTGCATATTATTCACAACGGAGGACATTTGGATACTGAATCAGGCTTCATTCGGTTCCCGCTTGTTTTGGATATGATTGCACCAGCTATTAGCAGGCAGGAGTAAGTAAAGAATTTGAATCACTCTATTAATCTTTTGGCAAATATTCTTCTTCTATGAAAGTTTTCCTATTTCACTGCTGGGGAGGAGACGGAAGAAGTTGCTGGAGCGGCTGGCTTGCTGATGAACTCCGGGCAAAAGGAATTGAAGTTATTGCTCCTGATTTTCCAGAACGTGCAAATCCACATATTGAAGATTGGCTAACTGAAGTAAGAAACAAAGTCAAAACATTTGATCCAAAAGATGAATGGATATTGATCGGGCACTCCCTTGGATGCCCAACAATATTGAGACTATTGGAAACATTTACCGAAAAAGAGAAAGTTAAGGGAATAATTCTTGTTGCTGGATTTGCAAAAGATCTGATGATCCCAGAACTACAAAATTTTGTCTATAAGCCTTTTGATTGGGAAAAGATAAAGAGTAAAGCAAAGAAAGTTTTTGTTATTAATTCGGATAATGATCCTTTTATTGAACTCTCAGAAGGCGAGCGATTAGCAAAAATGCTTGGCTGCGAAATGACTCTTGAACCAAAAGCCGGGCACATAAATGAAGGCTCAGGCTTTAAGAAATATGATCGGTTGCTTCAGATAATAAACTCCATTAACTGATTTTCACTTCTTTTTGGCCAGCATTTTCATGGTTTCTTCTACATACTGATCCGCTTCCTTATCTTGCGAATCAACCTGGCTCATATGCAGAATTTCAAGCACTTTCGGATAAGCAATTTCGTACATCTGTGATATTTTTCTTATGCTATAGTTGTTTTTTCTAGCAGTAATGACCCGAATTTCATCAATATGTTGGAGTAATAATTGCCTTGCAACTGTTGCCCTGCTTAGATATGTTTTTCTGGCTTCTACATCTAAATACTCTATAACTTCCTTCGGCAATGTTATATTGACTGCTATGTTTTCATTCATCAAATCATCCCCATTTTTTAATATCCCGGATTACTTTTTCTATTACATATGTTCGATTATAAATTGACTTAAGCTGATTTAAAATTTCCAACGCTTTTTCTTCAGACAATTTGCTCTCCATCACTAACCTGTGTATGAAATGCGGAGTGTCGATACCATGTGCCCCATTTCTATGGGCGATTTTCAGTAATTTTTGATCATCAGTTACTAGGATGTAATCCAGAGCCATTGCAGTTTGCAAAAGATTTAAGTCCACCGGTGAAAGTGCCTCATTGTTTGCTTTTAGATTAACTTTTTTATTTTGCACCAAAGAAATTCCAACCGTTACTCCCCTTTCCTGTTTTATCTCTTCAACAACTTCCTTTATGGTGGATATTGAATCATCGAAATATAACCCCTTGAGATCTGTTAAGTAAATACAGTATGTTGAATTTACTAAGTATTTTCTCATGTTTTAATTATAAAGCCAACAATTTATAATAATTTGTAGTTTTTATTCAGAACCTCCGTTTGTCGCTAAACTCAAAGTGATAAAATAAAAGACCAACTGAAGAGAAGTGTTCATGTGGATTGCAAAGTTCAAACTTACTCATGACTGCATGTTTCTTAATCGGTGCAAGAAATTCAATGTTAATCTTCAATCTATCCCGTTAACTGTTTTCAAAATTAAAAACAAAGTTGCTACTTCCTCCATCCATCATGCAAGTGGAGATAAAATTGCAATTACTGCCTTTATCAAAGATCTCAAAAAAGAAAAAGGAATAATAAAATTGGAACAAAAAGGAGATACTATTTTCGTTGTTGAAATATCCGAAACCCAGGCAAGCAGATTTTACACTCCAAAAATAATTTTTGTAAAACCTGTTTTAATTTCCAAAGTTGGAAATGAACTATGGGAAATTGCATCCTGGGAAAAAGACGAACTAACGACATTTATGGCAAATATAAAGGCAAAAGTTGGCAAAGTTGAACTCGTTAAGTTAGTCCAAGAAACTATAGATAATGTGTTTTTTCCTCGTCTTATGCCTCATCTGACCAAGAATCAGAAGCAAGCATTGGATTTAGCCATTGAAGAAGGCTATTATGAAACTCCAAGAAAAATTGGTTTGAGGAAACTAGCAAAACTAATGCAAATTTCCCTTTCTACTTATCAAAAACATCTTACAAAAGCTGAGCAAAAACTTATTCCAAGTACTCTATATTCTTCTCAAGAAACCTGATTTTGTCCAAAGGCGAACATGTTCGCCTAAACAAATTAGTATCTAAAATACCACAGCTATACTATGAGACGAATTGATTTTGGGCAAATGGAGCCAAATTTCAACAGATATTTTCAGAATAGGGCGCATCAGGTAATGAAACCGCCTCTATTTGACGAGTTTAGTAGGTTATATCAAGAAGACCTTGCCCGTGGATATAGGGACGGTCGAACTGGGCGAGGAGGCGAAACTCCAAGCGGACCACCTAGCAAAGCTTACATTGATGCGCTAAAATTTATCTGGGAACCGGTTCCATTTGTTCTGCAAGAAAGCGGCTTGCACGTAAGTAGATTCATAGAAGGAGGAATAAAAACGGATGTCTCATTGGATGAAATATTCGAATTTTCTTCAAGGGAATTTCATGTACGGGACGATCCCTTTCCAGTTCACTTGAGGGTATTTCGGGGTGCACTGACCGATCAAAATGGCGAAGCAGTTACTGAATTTATGTTATCTGTGCCTCATGGGCATGGCGAGCGGTTTTGGTATGCTGCACCACATATCCAAATAGCAAGATTTAATGAGAAATGAATACTCGAAACTCGACACCGGAAACTTTAAACTTATGAAAATTTGCCGCGCCCTTGAAATGCGATTTCAAGTGCGTCATTTTTATTAATAAAAATGCCGCGGGCCTGATTTGAACAAGCGACCCCACCGTTTCAAACTTTTAGGAACGGCAAAGAACGATGATTCGTTCTTTGCGCCCATGGAAGCAATGCTTCCATCAGGAAGTTTGATCAAAACTTGGTAGTTATCTACCTTTCCTGAGAACTTCAGCTTCACAGAATCTGTTAATTAAGAAATATTTAACAGAATCAGGTGTGCTCTCCCAGGCTGAGCTACCGCGGCATGATAATACTATCCATTAGAATCAAAACATTCAAAAACCCTAATTGACCAAGAAAAACTGATGTCTGAAGCTATTTCTGCTATCAAGAGCCTGATTACGAAAATGCATTTTATTGTAGCCCTTGCAATGTTCTTTTTTATCGCGCTCATGGTCATTAATGATGATCTAACCCAAAGGGCGCTCCTTCTAGTTCCAGTAGTCATCTGTTATTTAATTTCCAAGATACTCTTTGCAATGGACCAGGCCGATATGACAAAAAACATGATGGAGCGTTATAAGAAATCTATTTCAACATCAAAACCCGAAAAGCCTTAGCCCCTAATAAACTCCCAATTCATCCTTTCAAATCCACTAAATAGTGCAATTCCTGCATAAATTACCCAAATAAATGCAATTGCAAGCATGAGGAGCCAAACTTTTTTTGCATTTTGCGGATTAGGCATCATCGCAATATAAAGCGAGAGGACAGCATAAAGCGCAAGAACTATCGACGCGCTTTTCATAACTGAAAATGCAAATGGAATGCTTGCGATAAATGTGAGTGCAGCAAATACTGCTGCAATTCTTGGCCCTAAAGCGAGTGCAAAAGTAGTTATTTTTGCTTTTTTATCCTCGATCATATCTGCTATTGTTCCAAGTGCGTGTATTCCTGAAAATGCTAGTGCAAATAAAACAAAATCCGGCCTTAAGAATCCGAATCCCCCACTAAGCGAATATCCGATTGCAAATGGACCAAGTGCGTATATTGAGTTTGAGAGTGAATCGAGCAGCGGCCTCGATTTTAGTCGAATTGGAGGTGCTGAATAAACATAAACAAAAACCAGCAAAATCAAAGTTGCTAAAATATGGGTAATATTCTGGCTCGAAATCGCAACCAACAATATTACTGCTGCAAAAACGATTGCAAGAGTTCTTACCCAACTTATGTCTTTTTGCTCAAGTAGCTGGCCCCAGAGCGGGTTTTTCTTTCGTGTATTTGTTTTATCTGTTTCACTATCGTAAATATCGTTTATCCCATAAGTATAGAAACAAAACGGAAATGAAAGAAGTATGGCCTCTCCAATGCTAAATGCCGTAATTGTCCCGCTACTTACGAATATCCCAAGCAGATAAGAAAGGGTTATCGGAACCCAGGCTACTGGCCTGCTTATTATTAGCACTTTTTTTATTAAGCTAAACAAATTATTTTCCATAACGTCTCTTTCTTCTTGAATACTCTTTAAGTGCCTTTTCAAAATCCGCTTTTCCAAAATCAGGCCATAGTTTTTTGGAAAAATAGAATTCGCTGTAGCAGGTTTGCCATGGCATTAAACCAGAAAGCCTTTGCTCGCCAGAAGTTCTTATTACCAAATCCGGATCTGGTAGTCCATGGGTATAGACATTATCAGAAATCGTTTGCTCATCAGCTTCCTTTACACCCTGCTTGATGATGGAATTTACTGCATCAACAAGTTCTTCCCTTCCTCCATATGCCAGTAGGAAATTCAATTGGTGTTTGGTATTCTTACTGCTTAGTTCTTCTGCTTTTTTTATCATTTCTTGTATTTCTCTCGGAAATAAATGTATCCTACCAAAGAATCTAACCCGCAATTCATGTTTGTTCTTCTCATCGCTTTCAATAGCCTTTTTCAAATTCTGCTTGAATAATTCAAACAAGCCGCCTACTTCTGCGCTATCCCGTTTGAAATTATCCGTGGAAAATCCCCACATGCTGAGCATTTTGATATTTTTTTCCTTGCACCATTTTAGTACGTCGCCTATGTGATTGATGCCTTTGGCATAACCTTCTTGTTTGCTAAGCCCATGCTTTTCGCTCCACCTGCGGTTTCCGTCGGGTATTATCGCAATATGTTGAGGCAAAGTCAAAATTAGCACCTAGTAAACGATCTCTTTCAACTTTTTCATCTTTGCCGCATTCTTTAACTCTCTAGCTATTCTTCTTCCGGCGCTCATTGGCTCTTTGTAATAATACAATGAATAAGGAGAACCATCAGGATAAACATTTGTCCCGGCAACGATCCTTGCCGATATTTCAAACGCATAAATTTCCAATTCTTCGTTAATTATTGTTTCAACGCAATATGGTCCAATCAGTCCGCCAAACAAATCAAATGAAGTATCGCTTATTCGTTGTCCGATCTCCATATACTCCGAAAGAAGCGATTCCCTCAATACAAGAGGTTCGTTTCCAATAACCGTAAACGCCATCTGCGGGCTCATTCCAATTGAAACTGCGCGTGCAATTTCATCTGCGCTGCTTTCAACTCGCCTATCCACTCCAAGCAGTTCGATAGTTCCGTTTTTTGTTTTATAGCCTGTTTTTCCAAATGGGCTGAAAAAATAATGCGGATAAGCCCGAACCCCAATAAGAAATTCCTGGATCATGTAGTCCTTTTCACTGACCTTTTCGTGGAATTCTTCCTCTGAACGTACTATCAAGTATCCTCGTCCGCCCTTTGCACCGGGAAATTTTACCATCACTGGCCCGTCAATTTCATCTGGCTTATAAGTTCGCGGAGTTTTTATGCCGGCTTTTTTTATCCACTGGAACATTTTTTCCCGGCTTCTCTCCCACATGACGCTCCGGCGGTTTCCATAAACAGGAACTGCTAGATCATCAAACTTCTCTCCAACATACTCGACAAAAGATCCGTGTGGAATAAGTATGGCATTCTTTTCCCGGAGTTTTTTGGTGTCTATGTCCTTATAGTTGTCGATTTCAATAAATTCGTCCGGTCTTCCAAGTGGAAAGGATTCGTAAAGTTTCCTTTTTCCTTTTTGCACGATTCCGATAGTTTTGATTCCTTCCTCACGTGCACCCTTGAAAATCTGCAATGAAGAATGAGAACAAATTGTAGCTATCTTAAAGTCCTTGCCGTAACCATCTACTATATCTTCTATCTTTTTCCTATCAATCATATTAGTTATACATATAGATTTGCTTAAAAAATTATCCCAGCCCTTATCAACAGCAATTACCTTGCCTTTACTCAGTCTTTTTGCCTAATTTCCATAACAAGTCGAAATACTGAAAATAACTTTCCGCAACTTCCTTGTTTTTGATAAGTATGCAGAGCTTTTGCTTTTCTGTCACCACCATTATGCCAACATATTCCTGAAAAATATTCATGAAAGCCGGCGTACGGATCCCTTTTGGCAAATACCTTTGCTCCACGTGCGGCCTGGGCTCGCGTTTCTTAGCAAACCAGGTGTCATAATCATAAAGTACCCGTGTCTTTAGCCCACTTTTTGCTAATTTTTTATGAAAATCCCGAAAATATGCATTCAACAGGTTGCTTGCAAGGAGCGGGTATCCTATTGTGAACATCTTACCCCCTTTTGGAGTATTCTCAAGTGCAAAATCATAAAAACTTTTGATCCCGCGCAACCCTTCAAGCAGCTCTACATTATACTCACTTTTTTCCGAGCCGAACTCTGCTTCTAATGATGGCATTATTTCTTCGAGTTCAACCTTGAGTTTTACTAGTTCTGCTTCCTGCAGATCCAGCAGATGCCTAAGTACGCTGGGCTGGTTGGCATTGAATTTTTTCACTTTTCCCTCGGTAATATAACCAACTAATCCCTTCTCTATCAAGGTGCCTAGGATGTGATAAATTTTCGAAGATGGGATTCCTGTTTTCTTTACTAAAGCACCTGTTGTGGTCCTTCCTATCTCCAGAAGTGTCAGGTACGTTTTTATCTCGTATTTATCCAACCCTAATTTCCGGAGTATTTCAAGGTTCATATGATCAACATACTACTACCAAATAGTAGTAGCAATTTAATATATCTGTCTGCTGCAGCATACTGCTTATGGGATACCATCATTTTATCGGAAACGGATTGAACCGGTCAGAAAAAATACAGGCCTGGATAGTAAATGAATTGCTCAATTCAAAAATTCCAAATGAAAAGCGCGAAAGCTCGATCCAATGGGAACTTAAACACAGTTCCGGAGTCATCCAGCTTGCAAGGCTGCTTGCGCAGAAGAGAAACTTGAATGAAGAACTTGCAGTAGTTGCAGCGGGATTGCACGATGTCCATGTAATTGTTAATGGAACTTATGATAATCATGCAAGGCTTGGAGCCCAAATAGCAAAGCCGATGCTCGAGCAGAGCGGCCAATTTTCAAATGGTGAAATTAAACAAATCTGCGATGGGATCGGGAACCACAGCGACAAGCACTTATATAGCAGCGACCCATTTGTCGAACTCATAAAAGATGCGGATTGTTTTGACTGCTTTTTCTATGGGGATAAGGTGTATGACTACAAGGACCCATCTGTCCTCAAGCACTACTATAAGAGAATAATAAAGATAAGGGAAGAAGCCGGCTTGCCGGTTAAAACCTGTTTTTCAGAAAGAATAAAAGTTCTAGGCGACTAAGGAGGGATAACTATGAAAACTAAAGGCGATCACTGGTTTGAATGGGAAAGGGAAGCGACAGTCCATCCGATCTTAATGTGCATGGAAGCCTGGATGGAGCCGATAAAAAAGGCTTATGGAAGGTCTTGGCCAACCGCAATTATGATCTACAGTGGGAATATTATCGGCTGGTACGACCCTCTGGATGAACTAGTTGATTATGGCAAATACTGCATTGACCTATTTGTCGAACCAGAAAAACAGCAGGAACTTGCAAAAGAGATAAGTTCAGAGGCTAGTGGCCTTGAAAGCATGTTTTCAAAATTTGGCCAAACCAACCTATCGCAGGTGAATGACCAAAAACTTCTCGAATTTTATGAAGAACTCCACCAGAAGTGGATAAGCTGGTTTGTCCCAGGCGGTTTGGTTGAACCAGTTGGCTATATGGGTGAAAAACTCATAATGGAGTTCCTTTCCGAAGTTCCGCAAGCAGATAAAAACAACTTTTTTGCCTTACTTACTACTACGACAGTGGAATCTTTCAGCAAAAGAGAACTCTTTGACCTGCTAAAAATAGCAGTTGCCAAAAAAGAAGGCAAGGACGTTTCTTCTTTACTTGCTGCCCATGCTAAAAAATACTACTGGACTCACAATAACTACTTTAGCACAGAAATACTTGACGAAAACTTCTTTGAAAAAGAGCTCGATCTGGCTTTGCTAAAATATCCCGATCCGGCCGGGCAGATACAGAAAATGAAAAATGAGCTGACCGAAACTGCGAGCAAGAAAGCCGATCTTATAAAAAAGCTAAACCTTAGCGCGTATAATAAAAACCTAATTCATCTGCTGGACTATTTTGCATTCTACCAGGATTACCGCAAGGAATACACCATGCGTATGCTGCATTATCTTGATGAAATACTGGGCGAAATCGGCCGGCGCAAAAATTATTCCTTAAAGGAAATGAAATACACCTTGGCAAGGGAAATTCCGCTCGTTCTTTGGGGGAGTTTTGATAAGAATCTTGCTAGGGAAAGGATGAAACGCTGCCTTTTCTATTTCAATTCAAAAACCGGCAAACTTGAGGATGGAGTTGGCGAGTGGTCCATCAAAAAAGAAAAGGAAATTTTCCATTCTTTGGTTCATACGGATGAAGTTCTCGAAGTAAGCGGAATGATTGCTAATAAGGGCTTTGTAAGGGGCCGGGCCCATGTTACCATGAGCGTATCTGAAGCAAAGAACCTCAAGGCGGGCGAAATCCTCATAACTTCAATGACTACTCCAGACTTTGTTACTGCAATAAAGAAAGCTGCAGCAATTGTAACAAATGAAGGCGGGATACTCTGCCATGCAGCAGTCATTTCAAGGGAGTTTGGGATTCCATGCATTGTGGGGACAAAATTAGCAACCAAAATCTTCAAAACCGGAGATTTGCTTGAAGTTGACGGCGAACTGGGGCTTGTAAGAAAAATTAAAGGATAAAAGGCCAAAAGCAAAATCTTAAAACGCGCTCTTAACATATTAAATTCATGAAAGCAGTAATACTAGCAGCAGGAGACGGGATCCGTCTTCGGCCATTTACCGAAACCCGCCCAAAGGTACTTTTGCAGGTAGCAGGCAAACCCATACTCTATCATCTGCTCGCTGAGGCAAAGAAAGCAGGCATAAAGGAAGCGATAATTGTAGTTCGGCACCTCAAAGACCAGATAATTGAATACTTTTCAAAAACCGATCTTGGACTAAAAATAACTTTTGTTGAGCAAGGAAAAGATAATGGCACTGGCGCGGCATTAATTTGCGCTGAAAAATACGTGAAAGAAACATTTCTTGTCCTGGCTGGCGACAGCGTTTTGGAAGCTGGAACCATCAAAAGCGTTATTGATGGCCATAAAGGAAAAACCACCCTCGCACTAAAAAAAGTCAAAAATCCCCAAGACTATGGAACTGCAAGTGTTTCAAGCGGGAAAATAACTTCTTTCGAAGAAAAATCCAAGAAACCCAAATCCGATCTTGCAAATATTTCTGTTTATTGTATGGAACCAACCATGTTCGATGAAATAAAAAAGATCAAAAAGTCACCGCGGGGAGAATACGAAGTTGTTGATATTTTTGTTGGCGCGAGCGCCGTAGTTGTCAATGGTTACTGGAAAGATATCGGCTATCCCTGGGATCTATTTGATGCTAATGAATTTTTACTTTCCAAAATGGATACTCTTCATGAACATATTGAAAATTCTACAATTGATGGTAAAGTGATCATGGAAAAAGGTGCCAAAATAATCAATAGTTATGTTGAGGGCTATGCATATATTGGTGAAAATACCGTAATTGGGCCAAATGCCTATCTTCGGGGATGTAATTCAATAGGGAAAAATTGTGCAATTGGTTCAGGTACAACAGTAAAAAGCAGCATTCTATTCGATAATGTTCATGCAAAGCACCTTACCTATATTGGCGATAGTGTGATCGGATCAAATGTTAATTTCGGTTCAGGAACGCAGATTGCGAATTACCGGTTTGACGGAAAAGAAATTCCGGTTCTCACAGAGAAAGGATGGGTAAATACCGGACGGAAAAAATTAGGTGTTTTTGTTGGTGATAATACCAAGTTCGGCGTCCTTTCCTGCACCATGCCAGGCAAATTCATCGGTACTAATTGCTGGATCCACTCCGGAATTGTAGTTAACAAAAATGTTCCGTCAAATACCAATGTTTTCACTCGGCAACCGATAGAATTTGCAAAAATGGGCGAAACACAAGACGAGTGAATATACGAAAACCTAACGAAGTTTGATAGACATTAAAGAACGAAGTTCTTTGTGCCCATTGTTGCCTTGCAACAATAGGGAGATTTACCCTGAGATTTTGTAAGTAAATCTTTTGCAGGGGTAGCGAAGCGGTCAAACGTGCTGGATTCAGGGTCCAGTGGCTTAGTGCCTTCAAGAGTTCAAATCTTCGCAAATTTATTTGCGATTTTTTAACGAGCAAATGCGAAGTTAAAATCTCTTCCCCTGCATTCTAATCAGACCAGAGGACGCCCTCCAATTTGACAGAATTCTGTCAAATTTCGCAGTAAGGAAAATATAGCCCTTCTGTCGGAGTGGTGTCTATGGTAAAAATAGATCTCTATAACTACCCGAAACGTCTTGAGGGAGCTATAGATAAGGTGAAAAAACTAGAAACTGTCAGTGAAGAGGACAAGCAAGCCATAATCTCGTTTTCAAAAGTCCGGCTTGCAAAAGGTTCTTCACATGGCAGGGTCGCCAAGGTTGTCTATTGTATGCGGCTTTTGGCGACCTGGCTAAAGAAGCCGTTTAGGCAAGCAACGAAAGACGACCTGATCGCCTTGGTAGGCGATTTGGAAGCAAACGATCACTATGCCGAACATACCAAATACGATTACAAGATAGTCCTCAAAATGTTTTACAAATGGCTATTGGGCAATGACGAGGAATTCCCAGCAGTAATCAAATGGCTTAAGCCTGATCTAAAGAATGAAAACCATAAACTGCCTGAGGAGCTTTTGACTGAAGACGAAGTTTTGAAAATAGCCGAAGCGGCAGAAAATCCCAGAGACAAGGCTATTGTTCTTGTGCTCTATGAAGCTGGTTGTAGAATTGGTGAGTTGCTAACCGTACAAATGAAAAACGTTCAGTTTGACCAATACGGTGCAGTTCTAAGAGTTACCGGAAAAACAGGAGATAGGAGAATACGAATAATAAGCTCAGCTTCTGTTTTGTCCTCTTGGGTTAACCTCTACCCGAATTCAAAAGATCCCAATGCTCCACTCTGGCCGTCCACATGGAGAAACAAAAAATGCGGGGTTAAATGCCTTAGCCATGGTTGCATTTACGAGACGTTAAGAGGTCTGGCTGTAAAGGCAGGAGTCAAGAAAAGGATATATCCTCACCTGTTTAGACATTCGCGTGCAACCTCGTTGGCAGGCAAGCTCACAGAGGCGCAGATGAAGGAATACTTTGGCTGGGTGCAAGGTTCTGATATGGCAGCCACGTATGTACACCTGAGCGGTAGGGACGTTGATAATGCGTTATTGAAGTTGCATGGCTTGGCAAAGCCAGAAGATGAACAGGAGGATAAAATGAGAGTACGGATTTGCCAAAGATGTAAAGAACATAACTCGCCTATATCAAAATTCTGTATAAAATGCGGCTTATCTTTGGATGACAAATTCCTAATGAAAATTGAGAAAGAGATACAAACTGGTAATTACATAGAAAATAAGCTCTGGGAAAACGAAGAGTACCGCGAGTATAAAATAAAAATGATGGTGAAACTTGGTTTAGATAAAGAGTTATCTCATTAAACTGCCAGAGAGTACCTATCTTTCTTCAGCATGTCTGTTATTTTGGTAATTTTTCTTTAATCTTTGCTTCATCTCAACATACCATTTCGGCAAAAACTTCTCCAGTTCTTTATCATCATTTTCTTCCATGCAAATTTTAGGTAATTGAGACTATTTATCTTCTCTTATGAAATTTGATGAAATCCTGTCAAATTGAGGATTTAGCGCTCAAATCCCCAAACTTTCTAGCCCATCAGGACAAAATGCGAATTAAGGCTCAATTCCTTCAAACTTCTTTATTATTTCCTTACCTTATCGTCTGAGTGGTTGCTAGGAAAGGAAAAACACACTGTGTCATTTAAGGTATTTATGCGGAATTTACGTTTTATCTCCGTGGCAAAGATCGTTGATGCAGTAAATAAGATTCTTGATTTCGTTTCCGACAGACCTGTCAGCGTACATCAGATAGTCTGCAAAACAAAACTGCACACGAATACGGTAAATTCCTATCTGGAGATAATCGAAAAAATTCAAAGTTCAAAAAGAATCGTAAAGGAAATTCGAGGCTCCCGTGTTTTGTTTAGGAAAGAGTAGCTATTTCCAGCCCCTCATAACAATTAGCGTCTGTGTTTGCGTAATATCGGGGAACTTTCTAAGATAATTGAAAACAAACTGGTCCAATTCCTTGATGCTAGCAACCCTTATCTTGACTATAATATCGAATTCTCCGGCTATTGCGCCTATATCCTCGACTTCCTCACGTTTGGTCATATCTTTCATCATTGAAGTGTAATCCGCTCCAGGTTTTGTTCTGACCAAAACATATGCAGAAGTCTCCTTTCCAAGTTTTTCATAATTTAACGTAAGAGTATACGCTTCAATTATGCCAAATTCCTCTAACTTTCTGATCCTCCTGTTGATTGTGGCTGATGAAAACTTTGTTATCCTGGACAGTTCCCTGGCTGATAGTCTCGAATCTCTCTTTAATTCGTGAATTATCTTCCAATCCACATCATCTAATTGTTCCATAATGATACAATTGTATCAAAAAGGTTAAAAATTAATCGCAAAATGAGACATAGGTATAAATACAACCTTTGCCACAATAGTTATTCATGTACAACAGTGCTTTGCATGAGGCCAGAGGTGTATGGACAACCGCTTCCAGTATGCTTGCCTGAATGGAAGGATAATAAAAAACGAAACCGCCTTGATGGCACAGAATTTGGAACATGAAAATTTATGCAGAAAAGAAGATGAAGAACGAATTATCTCCGCAATAAAACCAATAGCGCATGGAAATCGATGTGAGAATCTATTTGTGCATGGGCCTGCAGGATCTGGAAAAACCACTATGGTAAAGCACGTTCTGGATCAACTGAAAAATTACAATCAACGGGTTCTATGTTTATACGTGAATTGCTGGTATCACAGTACCTCTATGGCTATTTACACAAAAATAGCCGATGCTTTGGGTGAGCCAGTATCGAGAAGAGGGAGAGCCACTGATGAGATATTTGATCGTATTGTCGAACTTATGAAATATTCCAAAATGCCAGTTCTGCTTGTGCTTGACGAAATAGACGGAC
This sequence comes from Microcaldota archaeon, assembly GCA_016212505.1. Taxonomy (GTDB): domain Archaea; phylum Micrarchaeota; class Micrarchaeia; order Anstonellales; family Bilamarchaeaceae; genus Bilamarchaeum. The sequence continues at coordinate 29,567 of JACRGB010000005.1, read as the reverse complement.
TCATATGCAGGGATGATGCCAGGGTTCTTCATAATGTGACAACGACAGCTCATGAGGATGCGTTATTTGGCCTTATTGGCATCTCAAACGGTCGGAACATTTTATCAAGAGTCCATACGAAAATAAGAGATCACCTTCGCTTTACTCCTTTTGAGGTGAAAGGTTACAGCAAAGAGCAAATATTCAGTTTATTGAAAACACGAGCAGAAACTGGATTGGTTGAAACCAGTTATAGCAATGAAGGGTTAGACCGAATGGCCGAACTGGCTTCCAACAATAACGGCAACGGTAAATTTGCCTTGGAACTCTTATGGAAGAGTGCCAAGCATGCAGAAGGTAAGGGAAACACGAGCATATCCTCTGAAGATATCGAAGACATGCACAAACTCATCAATGTAATCGAACCTGTTCTTGGGGAGGAAGAACGGCTTATTGTTGATATTTTGAAAAGCGGCCAGAAAACCTCATCTGAATTATATTGGCTATTTCAGAAAAGCCTTTGGATAAGCAGACGGCAGATAAGCAACTATGTTGTTGCATTGGAACGCAAGGGAATGATTGAAACAAGGCTTATTCAGAGAGGAAATAGCCCGGGCTTTAAGCTCATCAAACTAAAAGATGGGGGTGTTTAAGATGGAACAAAAGTATTTGATAACGCGGGGAAGGGTGAAGCTGTTTCTGCAACAGAACGGGATGCGCATAGCCAATGAGACATACGAAGCGATAAATGAAAAATTGAAATCAATTCTTATGGACGCAGTAAAACGAGCAGAGAAAAACAAACGATCAACTGTGTTACCGCACGATCTGTAAGTTTATTTCGAGATGAGTTCTCTAATTCCCATAATAACCCTTGTATCACACCAGTTGTGTGAAATGATAGCTTTTTAAGTACATTGGTGCATATATAATTCAACACATTAACATATCTGAGGTGTATCTATGGGTGCCGTACAAAATCAAGTTCATGGAAAAGAATTGTTAAAAGTAAAAGTCCGGGGAGAAACAAGGAACCTGTTAGTTCTCAGAGGCAACGGCTCAACAAGACTTTTTGACGCTCATCCTTTAGTAGAAGGTTTTAACGCAGAAAACGGAACTGATCTTACAGTTGTATCTCATAAAGTAGCTGATGTTGCACTTACGGTTGGAGACACATGGCGAAGCCTACCTGCTTTCGCAGTTGATGCAACAATAGCCTATGAAAAACCGGGCACCAAATTAGGAAAAGAAGTAGTTTTTGCTGCTGAAGGTGAACCAAGAGTAGTTTTGGCAACAGGTAAATACAAAGGAGAAAGAGATGTTGCCCTTGTAGCTTTGGGAGTAAGTTCAACAGACTTCAAGAAAGATGGAAATTCACTTGTTTTAGATATTCCTGAGAGTAGATTAGTTGTAGTTGCAAATTTCCCTGGTTCAGATGGCTGGTATATGCTACATGCTGAGACAGGAGTTCCTCAGGGCAGACAGGTAGGACAAAGCTCCGACGCTAGATATCTCTATAGATTAAACGAGTCTTCGTATGTGGGCCTTTTGGTCCGCGACGACGCCTACGGGCTGAGCGTCGATGCGGTCTCCCGGGCGTCTTACAGGTTCGGGGTGGTGGCGGAAGTCCCCGAAGGGGACGTCGCGAAAATTGAGGCACTTATTACTCCTGTTGCAGCACCACAAGCCAGTAAGAAAACAATTATTGAAGTTGCTGGTGTTTCAGCAGATGAACTAAGAGGTTTGTTAGGACGATTCAGACAAGACCTTGAAACCCTTGGATCAACAGCAAAAGACGAACTCTTAGCCGCTGGAAGAAAACTGGAAGCCATGCTTTCAGGGGCAAGTTTAAAAGAGTAATCTTCTTTTCTTTTATTCCTAGGTGCAAGCCTAGGCCACACACTCGTCTACAGTGCTGGTAGCCTTTTTGGCATGCCAGACATGAAATTCAACAGCAACACTGAGTAAGCTATACTGCGGAAAACGTGAAGCTGTGGTGTTGGTACGTAAGTACCATTTTAGTAGATGGGTTACCTTTGGGGCCTTTTGGTCCGCAACAACGACTACAACAACAGGAGTATTAACTGGCCTATTTTTCATTGCCAGTATTGCTGTGAAAGGCAGAACGTCAATGCGAACTACCAGGCGTCTAACAGGTTCGAAATGACCTTTGCTTGCATTCTGGGTTTAATTTTCTTTTTCTCCTATGAACTTCATGAAGTCTTATAGGAATCTTTATCCTTGGCTTTGTTCATATGAAAACCTAGAACTTGCCTTCAAGAGGGCAAGAGTACGGAAGACACTGAAGCCATATGTCATAGAATTTGAGTCAGAGTTGAAACAGAATCTAAAACAACTCAATCATGAACTGGAAAATTTTACCTATACTCCGTCTCCGTTGACGACATTTATCGTCTATGATCCTAAAACCAGAAAGATCAGTGCTTCCCATTTTAGGGACAGAGTCGTGCATCATGCTTTATGCAATATCATTGCACCTATTTTTGAGAAAGATTTTATCTTTGATTCATTTGCAAACAGGAAAGGCAAGGGAACACACCCAGCTATAAAGAGATTTGAACAGTTTTTATCACAAACCACAATTGACCATAAACAAACCATAGAGAGAGAGAGAGAGAGAGAGAGTACGCATCAATTATGTACTGAAGGCTGACATACGCCATTATTTTGAGACAGTAGATCATGAAATTTTGTTGAGCATATTGAAACGCAAAATAAGAGATGTGCATGTAATCTATTTGATAAGAAAAATATTGGAAAATCATAAGACGTCAATAGTAGGAAAGGGTATGCCCATCGGAAATTTAACCTCTCAATTCTTTGCTAATGTCTATCTAAACGAACTTGATCAGTTTGTAAAACACAAGCTGAAAGCCAAATATTATATTCGTTATGTTGATGATTTTGTAATTTTACACAACGATAAGCATCTTCTTGAAAAATGGAAGAACGAAATTGATACATTTTTGAGATCCAATTTGGCAGTTGAATTGCATCCTGAAAAATCCAGAGTTATTTCTTTGAAAAGAGGAGTAACTTTTCTAGGTTTTCGGATTTTCTACAAACACAGACTTTTGAAGAAGAGCAATTCTAGACGAGTCTGGAAACGCCTTGAGCGATTCAAGCAGAAATACGCGAAGAGAGAAATGAGCAGAAAGGAAATTGTCCAAAGCTTGGAAGGTTGGCTAGCATACGCTGAATTTGCCAACACCTACAAATTCAGAAAGAAAGTCATGGCAAAGTTCAACGAACTTTTTGGTACTCAAAAATCAGCTTAAAACATCTGTTCGTATTTTCCGTTCGAAAAAATTCGCTAAAATTTCGAACGAAAATCAGTTCGAAAATTTTTGAGATTTCAACGATTTAAGGCGTAATTCGTTGAAATTCGCATTATTAGCAAATCAGTAATTATGGCGGGCGCGGGCTATTGCCTGTCAGCTTGTTTATCGTGTCCTCTATCTCCGTTCTTGTTATCACATTTCCGAATTTCTCATACTTGTATTTTTTGTCATAGTCAGTAACGATTATATAAAACTCATCAAACTTTTGTCTGACTCTGTCAAATTTTTCTTCATGCTCCTCCTTGTTATAAGCTCTGAAATTTTCCCCCGTTTCTATTTCAAAAGCTATTCTCCTGCCGTTTATTTCAGCACTCACGTCTCCAGGGGAATTGGTTGACATTTCAATCTTTTTGAATTGTTTTTGCTTCTTTAATAGCTCATAGGTTTTCTGGCAAAGGAACGCATGTTCCGGGCTTTCGTTATTTCTTATCTTAAGTATATGGCGGGGTGAACCGCCAGCTTGCTCAAGCCTATCTTTGTGCAATATGAAGCCATGCGAAAGCAGATAGTTACATTTCTTTTCCGTTAAATCTTTCTCCAAATAAATTCCTTTTTTGAGGCTGATTCTTATTGGTTTTTTATCTTCCTTCTTTACCTCAATAACTCGTTGTTTAACCTCTTTTGGATTGGTTGTTATAAGTTCGTGGATTTTTTCCGAGGCCTTGATAAAAAACTTGTAGGTATTCTGTTCAGTTATCAACAACCCAAATCCTTTGGAAGCCGTTAAAAGATAGATTTTGGCCTGTTCGTTGAGCTGCAAAACATTTGAGATAAGGACTATGTTGCTCGGATTCTGCCTCATCAATATTTTTATCGAGGCGGTGTTGAGAATAGATCTTCCAGCCTTGCTTCTAAGCAGATCTTCTATCTCCTGTGTTATAAATCCAAGAGAGGTGTTGTATTTCCTTGAAGTCTTTACAAATTCAGTAATATAATTTGTGGCCTCCTTACTCCTAAGCAACGACCAGCCTTCATCTATCAGAACGACCTTTTGTTTTCTATCGCTCTTTATTTCCCTCTGGATTATTTCAAGAGTGGCAAACATCATAAGGTTTTTTACGGGATTTGGTAGTTTGCTCAGATCAAAACAAACAAAGCCCTTTTCAATATCAATCCTTGATTGTTCGTCCAAAAACCCGAAGATGTTGCCTTCACAATACATTTCAACGCGATTTAACAAAGATTCCAAAGTGAAATCCTGCGTGTGTTGTTTTTTATCGGATTGTTGTTTTTTTATCTCCAATAAAACCTTTCTCAAATCACCAAATGTCGGTGCCTTTTTCTTCCATGTCTCCGGTTTATCGTAAATAATGCCCTTTCTTTTGTAAGCCCTGATAAGAGCCTTGTTCAAAACCGCCTTCTGGCTTTCAGTCAGTCCGCCGACTATGATATCAAACGCGGACATCAGGCTTAGCATCTTGCTTCCGAATTCTTCTCCTGCCAGGTCGAAAATGTTAATTATGGATTCAGATTCTCTTGATAATTCGACTACATGCCCGTTAAGACTTTCACAAAGTGCTGCATATTCGCCGTTTGGATCCAGGATGTAAAGCTTGGTGTCCTCCTTGAAAAGTTGTTGCATTATCAGATATTTACTCGTGTAACTTTTTCCGGATCCGCTTATCCCGATAACAAAAAAGTGCTTATTGCTCATTTTATCGAGGTCAACAAAAATAGGGTTCAGCGTATCAGCTTCATGCGCAAATAACATTCCTTCTTTTGTTGTTTCAACCGGAGAGATAAATGGAAAGGTGGCAGCTAGCGAATTGGTAAGAAAATCCCTTTGCGATTGTAGTTTGTCTTTGGCCAGTGGCAGTGCTGTTTTTATTCCATCAGCCGTTCTCCATTCGGTTACTTTTGGGATCATCAGCTGCGCGTTCAGGTTTGATTTGCATTTTTCAGTAAGCAGATCCAATTCGTCCGGATCGTCAGCCTTGTTGTCAACGCATACCGATACCGCGAACATCTTTTCTTCTCCCTTGTAAAGGGCATCGTATACGCGCATCGTATCTGTTTTCTTTATCTCCAGAGACGGATTCGGAGTTCCCTTCATTGTACTTAATAAAAGATCGCTGGTTTGTTGGATAATCTGATTATGAAGATAGACAAGTATGCTCTGAATCGTCGAGGGGATTATGTGAACCGAAATATCGTAGCTTTCGTTTTTTGAAAGAAAGGCCTGGAGCCATCCGTTTTCTACGTTTCTCGGATAGCCGGTTACTTTTACAAACCTATGAAATTCGCCGTTAACCAGAGCATAATCTTTTTTTATATCAAACGATGGCGTCAATATGTTTCTGAATTCATCCGTTGATTCTTCGTCCTTTTTTATTTTGCCTTCTTCTTCATCATTTTCGCTTTCTGCGTAGGACAAATACAAATCATGCAATTCCTGATTATTCAGCCGTTTGGATTGCAACCCGCAGTTTGTCAATTTTTCCTGGGTTATTTTAACAAGTTCGTTAAGCTGCTTTAAGTCCTGGCCACTTGTCTTCGTTTGCCTGAACGGAATTACAATGTAATAACTTCTTTCTTTTATGGTATTCTCATCGATAAAAGTGTCCTCGAAAATTCTGAAGTCGGCATAAAGATTTGCAATGAATCGTCTCTTTCTTGAATTTCCGGATTCTATCAGCTCAAAATAACTTTCAAGGTCGACATCCTTAGTTCGTATCAATATCTGAACCGGAGTTGTAAGTTGGTTGAGGAACGCCTTATAGTTCACAAGCAACGCCTTTTTCCTTCCCTCATCCAAAAGGTCAAAATTAATGGGTTGGATTTCAAGTATTGCGAGCATGGTTTTGTCTTCTAAATAAACAACGTCGTCCTCTATGGCCTTGACTTCAAAGAATTTCTGGGCCTTTTTGCTGTTGTGTTGGACTTTTCGTATGTTCAAATAATAGGAAACCAGATCTGATACTTTTTCTTCTAAGTTTAGAAAAATAAATGCGATTCCAAGGATAAGGAAAAAACCGGGAGCTACGAATTTAGCATCGCCTTCTACTGGTAGCTTGTAAGCGAAAAAAGCGATTAAGCCAAATAAAACTGCATAGCCTAGTTGTTTCAAGTCCAACCCGGCGACTATTTTTTCCTTGTATTTTATCTCGTCTGGTATGTCATAGCCCATAGAATCACAACAAGGCGGCTAGCATCGCTATTTTCCAGGCTATCGAGATAGCTGATTTGAGCATATCCAGAACGGCCATGACCAGCGACAGGACGGCGATCACGTAAATAATAAGGTTCACTATGCCAATCAATCCAAAGCCCAACATAAGCGTTATTGCTTGTATAATGCCGCCTGAGAGATTGGGATCTCCGGCATTGAAAAGGAAGGACATTCCCAGGACAACTACTGCATCTATAGCCGTCATGAATACGATAATTACTATGAATTTTAGCAGAAATGAGCCCCATTCCTTAGTGAAGGGCAGGAAATAGAGGAAAATCGCTATTGGGAATAGAAGCAATAGAAACGGAATCGCAATGTAACGCAATATCAAGGTAAAAAACGTTAAGGCAGCCGCATTTATGAAAACAAATGACATGACCAAAGCAAAGATTAGCGAGGTAAATGCCACCTGGATGTTTAGCATATTGGAGAATGATTGGCTGTAAATTGATGTCGTTATGTACAGATTTAGGTCCATAATCATATTGAAAATAGGGAAAGAAAACGAAAGTAAAATAATCATGAATAAAACGCTTTCAATCCATAGTTTGGCTCTTGCTCGTTTTTCTGGGTCTGCCGAGCTAGCTATAAAATAAGCCCCAACTCCCATCAACGCTATTGTGTAAAGGCTCTCGATGATTGTCATTACTTGTTGATACGGCGTACAATAAGCGTCAAGATTTGGGCCAGTAATTATGAACTTCAACGAGCCCTCAAGGAATTCTTTTGCTGAATAAACGAATCCAGTTACTATGGACATAAAGAATTTTTCCACTATGCAGGTTGGAAGATTGTAAATTACCTGCAAGAAATTCGCATTATCCGGGCAGGATTGGTTTTGAATTTGAAAATCTATTGAAGTGCTGAACGCAAAAGAAATTAGTAACAATAAGAATATGGTTTGCTTAAGCATTTTTCATCGACCTCTTAACGATTAGATAAAGTATGTACGCACCGACGGCAAGACTAGCGATAGTAAATAGTTGATCGAAAAACTTGGGTTGAACCGGAGTTATCTGAGGCTTTGTTGGAGTGTTAGATAAATTCGAAATATTACAGCCAGAAATTGTTTTTGAAGTAAAATAATTTGATATTGTTAAGCTGCAATTGCTTGAGTATGGCGCTAGAATTTTGAATGAAGAATTATTTTGCTCGAGAATACTCAAACCGTAAGTCGAGGTTTTGTTATTTGGAATCACTTCTTTTATCAAAATATTGTAAGGTCCGCTTTCGTTTCTTATTCGATATAGATAATTTGAATTGTAAAAGCTCGAATTTCCGATTTGGAAAAGAACGTTTGAATCATTAGCGTTAATCAAAATTTCGAGTAGGCCATTGTAATACGCGACTAGCGAATAATTCGAGGTTGGGTTAAACTTCGTGACGTTGATTTTCTTTGAATCTGAAACCGTTAAGCTATCCTTATGATCATCGGTTCGGTAGTAATCGCAACTCACCCAACAACCAAACATGCCGCAATGAGTTACCAGATGGTACCGGTCAACCATGTACTCGCTTTTTACGTTCATGGTTGCAGTAAAGCTTGAACTCGTGTTTTGGGTGGCAATAGAATAACTATAACCGCAGATTCTAAACGTGTCTTTACAATCACCAGATAATTTCCTTGTATCAACTACAAAAGTAAAATTATGTTTGATTAACGGTTGGCTTGCGTTCGTTATTCGATAGGTTCCGTTATCGTAAACCGACGGATTCAGATAAGCAATACTGACCCAAGCGTCCTTAATGTTTGTCGAGCTTTTGGAGGTGTTTGGAGGGTATTTTCCAAACTTTATAGCATTATTCCATTGCCAGATTTGAGCAAAGGAACCATTAGCGATAGATTCAGCTATGAACAATTTCTTATCGTCAGTTGTATTGAAAGCGTTTGACAAAAGACAAATCTCGCCTAGATTCCAGTCGCAATATTGCAGTAAAGTATCGGGAGGCTTAACTGGTGCGGTGTAGGAAGTAGCCGTTACATAATCCTTGTAAGGGTACGATGGGCAGGCTGGAACTGCAAAAGAAATACTGAACAAAAGCAGGAGAAAGAGTGTCTTATCCACAGTAGTTCCCTCCTGAAAATACAGACGCTATTATCGGAGCCAGGTAAACTATGCAAAGGCCAATTATCACCCCTAGAATTACCTCTTTCCACTGGTTTCTCCCTATTGGGTCTTTGCTGGTAGTGAGCATTAAGCCGGAATAGGCAATAACCACTATCCCGGCCAAGGTCGCGAGTAGCTTTATGCTGTCCGCTATTGCTTGAAGACCCATGCCTACCAGCCGCAGATTCCTGCCGAATTTACCAGGGTCTTGACAATGATCGGTGCCATCCAGATTATAATTAATCCGATCACTACTCCGCCCAACAGTGCCTTTGCGCTATTCCTCTCGGTCAGCTCGTGGCTACTTGCCAGGATAAAACCTGCATACGCAGCTACCAAAATACCAGCAACTGTGCCCAGGATTTGGATCATTCCGTACAGCCTGCAAATAGGCTGATCTACAGGAATAGTCAAATCCGCAAAACTCAAGCCCAGCAGAAGCAGGGCTAACACTAGACCTTTTTTATTCACTCATATCACCTCGAATTATTATCTCAAATTCCGAATTTTCCTTATAGCCTATTTTCGACTTTATTATGTCCAGATAGGCCTTGTTGATCTCGTACCCTATGGAGTTCCGCCGGAGACTTTTGGCTACTTTTATGGTCGTGCCACTGCCTAGAAATGGGTCCAGAACAGTTTCGTCTTCATAGGTGTACAATTTGATCAAGGCCTCTGGCAAGGCTTGAGGAAACATTGCCGGATGATAGTTTTTTGTTTCTGGAACTATCTCCCAGATGTCAGTATTCCAGTGCTTTTTAGCGTATTCAATATCAATTTTGGAGGTTGCCCTCTCTTCTTTGGTTATTTTCTTGAAATCGAATTTACCCTTTCTGAAAACCAGAATATGCTCGTAGATATTGTTCGGGTAGTAGTACATCGGATATGGATTCAGAATCCGATTTCCAAAGCGTTTTGAAGAACCTAAGCCGGATGGTTTTTTCCAAAGAATGTCTTCGCGGTACTGGAAACCAGCTCTTTGAAGAATGCCTACAAAGTGACAGGGAATGGGGAGCTTTTTCTCCCCGCTTATGATATCCGAAATGTTTACGCAGATATAACGGCCTTCGTCCAGAACTCTATAACATTCGCTGAATACCTGGCGCATTGCCCGGAGATAAGTTTCGTACTCGTTTATCGAGCCGATATTGTCCGTGCCGTAATCTTTTACATTGAAATAAGGAGGACTTGTTACGATAAGCTGGACTGAGTTGTCTTTTATTTCAGCCATGTTCCTGCAATCGCCGATAACAATCAGATTTTTTGTCATGGCTAAATGTATGACTCAGGGGGTCATTTTATGATTCGTGCCAAATTTGGCACTGGGGTGCTAGATTGAGAGCCAATAACGAGCATGTGCTTCGTCATGGCTGATATAATCTCTCGGAGGGGGATATTATACTTTATGAGGATAACAACATGATTGTGCAGGTTTGGAAGGAAACCGAAAGGGATTTGGTAAAACTAAAAGCCATTTTGGATAAGATGCGCTCAATTTAATTGAGATCTAATTTTAGATGATAACTTTCACTTCTGCATAAAGCATAGGTAAGCAATCCTGTCTCAGTCTAAATTTTGTCCCGTGATTATGTCCTGTACGCGCATCAAAATCAACGAGAATTTTCCCTTCTTCAAGTGCTTTTAAAAATCCCTCAAAATTAAATTTCCTTAACATCATTATTTTGGTATATTTATAGAATTCTTTTTTTCCTTCTTTTTTTACTTCAGCCTGAACATAAAATGCATTAAGTAATTTTGTTCCGGCTTTGTGTTCCAGATCGTCAAATCCCCAATAAGGCTGAGGATCCAACTCATGAAGACCCACTCGTTCTTTTACTGCAGTTAGCCAGTCCTTATGTCGAGAATCAACACTCTCTGCATCAAAAGATATTAGGACCTTTTTTTCCTTGCGATCTATAACGACCTTGAAGCCGCGATCGCTTCTAGTTTTGCCGTGAATGGTTTGCCGAAAACTCATTTCTCCCACCGGATATTTTTTTCCAGCTTCTTGATGTGCCCATCCGTATTTTGGTAAAAAAACTAAAGGTACAAAACGAATTGCACGTGGGGAGGGTTCAATATGAAAAAGAGTAGTTAAAGAAGAGGAATCAAGTCGTTGTGTTTTCAATTCCCACTCCGCGGCATTAGGAATTGGCAAGTTGTTTTCTTTAATTCCAAGTAAATCTTCTATAGTATTGCCTATACCTCCAGCATTACCATATCGTGCATTTGGAACAAACCCCATGGCCGCTATCTCTTTTAATTTTTCTATCAAAGTCTCTTTTGTGTAGGTTAAGGGTTGTTCCATAGGGTCACCATTTTTGTTTTATTATATTCCTCAATTCGGTTCTCTGCCATTTTACAATATTCTGGTGAGATATCGATTCCAATGTAGTTTCTTTTAAATTTAATGGATGAGATTGCGGTTGTACCAGAACCCATAAATGGGTCTAAGATTGTTTTAGCATCAGTAGAGGAAATAATCCTAGAAATAAGATCAACTGGAAAAGCAGCAGGATGCGAATTATTCATTTCCTGTGTAAATTCCCAAACATCTCCATGTGCGTTTGCTTTGGGCATAAGTTTGAATTCGGGTTTGGCAATAAGATATATGACTTCATAAGTAGGTAAAAAATAACCCGGGTTAAAATTAAGTCCTCCTTTTCGTTTCCATATTATTATTTGCCTAACTGGAAAGCCTGCTACAATGTCCTGGCGATCCTGCAACAACCCACCCTGTACACGCCATTTGTGGTTGTAAAAAATAGCCCCATTATCTGGGATTATCCGCATCATTTCTGTTAAACAATTTCTCTGCCATTTTACATAGTCTTCATGGGGCATACAGTCAGCATGATTGGTATACCCATTTTGGAGAGCAGCATTTGCCCATTTCCCTCCATTTCCATTTTTCATTCCGTTGCCTGTAGAATTTTTGAGATTGTAGGGGGGTGATGTAATTACCGCGTCAACTGATCCTTCAGGTATTTGTCTCATTAGCTCGATAGCATCACCACAAATGATTTTGTTCAAAAAATCATTCGGAAATTTTCTTATTTTCATAAATTGCCACCATTCATATTCTTTATTTTGTTGAAAATTCTGAATAAACTCATATCAACGCCATCCTTCCCGCGTCAGTAATATAAAATTTCTCGTCTACATACCCATTTTCCTTTAACTCTTTTAAATGCTGGTAAATCATACCCCTAGTTTTATCTAGTTTGTTCGCAATCTTAGATATTGACTTATCCCCACGTTTAGAAATTTCTTCAAGTAATTCTCTTTTGACAGAACTCAATCCAAAGGTCAATTTCGGCAACTCTACGATGGAATTATTCTCTAGATTATTACATACAATCCTATCTATGAGATCCTTCCTAGCATAGCATCCATACAAAACACCCTGTGCAAGAAGTTTCCAGCCTCCGGATACGTTCACCACAATTCGTTTATCTTTATTCGCTTCAATTAACTCCACGGTTTTTGAAGCGATGGCTAACAAATCAGATCCTTTTACCTTTACCATTTCAACTGTAGCGATTTTACCGTAAACATCACGTACTTTGTCTAGGTCTTGGCTTACTTTCTCGTTCTTAAGACTGTCTTCCGCAATGATAACAATCATTTTTGAGGGAGAAAACGAATGCGCTGCAGCAACAAACGGCTGGAATGAGTAAAAAGTAGCAATAAGAATCGTTTCGACCATAAATTCATTATAACACTTAATCTTTTAAATCTATATGTCTATAAAAAACATAGACACGTGTTAACATGATCAAAGCAGTTCTATTCGACCTTGACAATACACTTCTCGATTTCCTCACTTTCAAGAAGGAAACTGCAAGGGCGGCAGCAACCGCCATGGTCAAACAAGGTTTGCCTGCAACCGAAGTCCAAGCTTATGGAAAAATCTTTTCAGTTTATGACGAAAAAGGAATTGAATATCAAAAGACGTTTTATGAGGTAGTAAAACAGTACGATCTCGAAATTAATTTAGCCGAAAAAATTCAACAAGCAGGCATTCTAGCTTATCTACAAAGAAAATCCGAGGTACTTCGACCTTATCCGACGGTCAAACCAACACTGAAAAAGTTAAGAGAAAAAGGCTTGAAACTAGGCATAATCTCAGATGCTCCAAGAAATAAAGCATGGCAGCGTCTTATCATCACAGGCTTGGAAAACGAGTTTGGTTTTGTGATCACGCATTCAGATACCCAAGAATTCAAACCTCATCCTTCTGCATTTATTCTGGCACTAAAAAAACTCGGAGTTTTACCAGATGCAGTTCTATTTGTTGGTGATAACCCATCACGCGATATCAAAGGTGCTAAGGCAGTTGGCATGAGAACTTGCTTAGCTAGATATGGACAGATGTTCAAGAGCAATGATGTCGCAGATTACGAAATAGAAAAATTTGAAGATTTGTTGAAGGCGATTCGATGACAACGCTTTACTTACATAATAAAGAAATTGAAAGTGTCTTTGAATTGTTGGGCACGAAAGAGAACGACATAACCTTTTCTTTAGGTTGGAGTTTAAAACAGATCAATCCATTTCTTAAAAAATTTATTCGTGAAGTTTCGAATAGTGAAATGGATGTAGGTAAATTTGATATTCTTCTTCAAGAATATGGTGTAGATCGAGGGTACACTGATATTGAATTATTATCGGAGGAATTATTTTGTATCATCGAGGCGAAACGAGGCTGGAATTTACCAACAAAAGAACAATTAAACAAATATATTTCCAGATTTAATGAGTATCCAGGTATGGGTCATAAATTGATCGTTATAAGCGACTGCAAGAAGTTGTACGCTAAAGACGAATTAGATAGATATGGACTGACACTGTCAATTGAATTTATTTCTTGGAGGCAAATTCGTAGATGGCTAAATGAGGTTAGAAAAAATTGTAATAATCGTCAAAAACTAATCTTAGAAGAGATGGACAAATATTTTGAGGAGGTGATCGTTATGCAAGATAAGGATTCAAATGAAGTTTTTTGTGTAGTAATATCTGAAAAGAAATTAGTTGGAAATTTTACATTTTTGGATGTTGTAAAAAAAGGACATTATTTTTATCCAATAAGGGGCAAATGGCCAAAGCTCCCACCAACGTATATCGCTTTTAGAAATAGAGGAAAACTGATGTCTATACATCATGTGAACGGATATGAAATAGTAAATTCACCAGACCGGCATCTACCAGAAATCAAAGGATGGAGAGACTGGAGTAAATGTCCTCATTATATGCTAGAGTTAGGAAAACCATTTAAACCGGAACACGAGGTTAAAAATGGAAATATTTATGCAAGCCAACATATCAAATGCAGGTTAGATACTCTTTTTACTTGTAGAACTATCCAAGAAGCTAGAAATTTAACCTTGCAAGAGAAAAAAGCATGATTACAACAAACACAACGATGGGTAGTTGATTTTATGGTTTCTTTAACATTTTACGGCGGAGCAAACGAAATAGGCGGAAACAAGATACTCTTAGAAGACAAAGATGCCAGAATTTACTTAGATTTTGGTGAAAGTTTTGACTTTGGAGAGGACTATTTTTACGAATACCTCCAACCAAGAGCAGCACATGGTCTAGAGGTCTATTTCGAATTTGGGTTAGTACCAAAAGTCCCAAGGCTTTACAGCAAGAAGATGCTAGAACGCACAGAGCTCAAGTACGAAAAACCCGACATAGATGCAATTTTTATTTCGCACTCTCACTCCGACCACGTGAATCACATATCATTCCTTGACGAGTCGATTCCAGTTTACATGGGGCATGGTACCCATCGCATCCTTGAGGCCTATCACAAGCTCTATCCGCAATTCGTAGACATAGGAGAGCATACGAGCCTCAATTTCTTCAAATCCGGTGATAAAATTAAGATAAAACATCTGGTAATTGAGCCGATCCATGTAGAGCATTCTATCCCAGGAGCCTATGGCTTCATCGTGCACACCAGCAAAGGGCCATTGATTTATACGGGCGACCTTAGACTCCATGGCCCAAAGAGTAATATGACTCAGGAATTCATGGAAAAGGCTGCTAAAGCGAAACCGTATGCCATGCTGTGTGAAGGAACCAGAATGGGCAGCGAACAGGAGCACAATTTCACGGAAGCTGAAGTTGAGAAAACGATCGAGGGAATCGTAAAGAAATCGAAAGGGGTAGTCTTTGTCTACTTTTCAATGTCTAACATAGACAGATTTATGTCTGTCTACCATGCAGCTCTGAAGAATAAGAGGAAGCTAGTCATAGATACTAAGTTTGCTTTTGTTTTAGACAGCCTGAAAGACAAAATCCCTGCCCTGCCAGATGTAATGACTGATGAGAACCTGCTGGTTTATTTTAGACTTTCTAAGAGCGGAACCTATGACGAGAAGGACTACTATGTTTACGAGCGTAAATTCATGCCAAAAATGATTACTTTTGAGCATGTTGCTAAGAACCAGAAGAAGTTCGTGATGCACATGAGCTTCAACAAGCTCATGGAACTGGTCTACCTACAACCGAAAAATGCCGATTACATTTATTCGTCATCTGAGCATTTCCTTGAAGGTGAGGAAAACGAAGCCGAGAGAACCGTTTTGGAGAATTGGATGAAACATTTTGGAGTGAAATTCCATAAAGCGCATTGCTCCGGTCATGCTAGTAAACAGGATTTAGCGCATTTAGTCAAGGTAATTAACCCAAAAATACTGATTCCGATACATACGCAAAGAGCGGAGGACTTCAAAGGGCTACACACTAACGTGAAGATACCCGAGAAGGAGAAGACGATTGAAATATGAGGTGGATTTATGGTAGAACCTAATCAAGAAAATATTAGTAGTTGGGCTAAACGTCATGACATCATAAGTACCCTTAAATCTACTGGTTCGCATGGCTGGTTTCATACTGTTATAGGAAAGAGGAAGAAAGATGGGCAAACTGTCCTAAGATTGAAACGCTTTCGTAACTGGTATTCTATTCCATCTAAGGACGATTATCTCAAAGTAAAGCAAATGCTTATTCGAGCGGGTGTTTCAGTCGGATGGGATAGTACAAATCCTCAGACTGGAACTTATGATTTTGTTAATGATATGCTTTCAGAAACCTCTTCTTTGATTGCTGAAAAGAATAAAACTGTTGAACAGAAAAAGAAACTGGGTGAAAAAGTTTTAGAGTTACGTTCTAAAATTTCAGAATACGAACTTGCTTTCCAGAAACTGAAACCAGAAGCTTGGAAGGAAGATCTAGAAGACTTTCAGACTCTTCTTCAAGATAGCTCCGGTGAGCATAAAATCCAAGAGTGGATTTATTCGCATCTTTGGATATTTGGTCCTTATTATATAGAAGCTACAAAACAGGATATTAGTAGGGATAACGATAAAATCGATTTTCTTATGGGTCGTTATGATTCATTCTATGACGTAATAGAACTAAAACTTCCAACATGTAACATTTTTGAAAATGTAAGTGGTAACATAAATTCTCCAAGTAGAGAAAATCCCATTACTTCTGATGTTAAAAATGCAATAAGCCAAGTAATAAAATATTTAGAAGAATACGAACTCGATAAAGGAAATCGTCTTTTTGCATCTGGTCAATTGATCCATAAGCCTAAAGCAATCATAATAATTGGACGTGGGGATATAAAAACAAAAAATGCACTTAGGACATTAAATGATTATCTCCATAGGATAGAAGTTTTAACTTATGATGATATACTGGATAGAGGAAAGGAATTAATTAAAATGTTTGAAACAGCCAGAAAACCAAGGCTAAAGAAAATTTAGAGTTTTCGGGTTGAGGGAATTATATGGGAAAAAACGATGCGTTATACGCGATACTCTTGCTTCTTGGCGCAGCAGCTCTTGCGGATGCGCTGAATCCCAAATGTCCGATATGCAAAAATAGAGTAGAGCCACAAAGTCCAATATGCAAAACCTGCGGGTCTCCTTTGAGGTGGAAACCATGAGTTTCGATTTTGGTTTCTTCACATCAATTATGGAGAGATCTAAGCTCTCTATGAATTCGGTGGCGCATGCAATCGTAATCATATATGCAATTGGAATTGTTGATTTAACGAACTATGCCATTATGGGATTTCCATTACCTCTAATTGCGGCTATCTATGCCCTAGCGATATTTATCATAGATAAAGTTGGTGCTTCAGTTTATCCTCGTTTACATCCCGATGTTTCATGTGAGAGATGTAAGGCCAAATCCTTGAGAATAGTAAATGCTGTAATAAAATGTGATAAATGTCAGTATATTCACAGAGTAGGGAAGTAGACCAGATAATGATGAGAAGAAGAAAGCCGTAAGAACATGTGATCGAATGAACAATGATACTGTAGATACTTTCATTAAAACCTACACTTCCTCAAGAGAGAAATACACTGATTTTACTAGGTCGATTTCCCAAATTCTCGAGCAAATTCTTAAAACTCAGAATTTCAGATATCAAACGATTCAACATAGAACTAAAGATATCAGTTCTTTGAGAGATAAATTATTAAAGAAGCCAAATCTTATCTCGTCTGGAGTTTATGACCTTGCAGGTTGCAGAGTACTTTTTTACACCGAGGAGGACATCTACAAATTTAGTGAATTATTGCAGCAAGAATTAAAGGTCATAGACATCAAAGACAAAAGAAGTCCAGATCAATATAACGCTCTCCACGTAATTATACAACTAGATGAAAGACGAGAAAAACTTGCGGAATATTCAAATTTCAAAGATTTAAAATGCGAAATTCAATTAAGTACACCGTTATTTCATACCTGGGCAGAAATAAATCATGATCTATTCTATAAACGCGATTCTCAGTTAGAAGCGTTTTCTCAAGGTGATTTTAGATTTCTTCAGGAAAAATTAAATGAGGTTATGTATAAATATCTCAACAAAGCTAATCAATCCATTTCTTTTATTGATAGTGAATTTAAAAAACTTAAAGAAGGAAAACAAATTCTAAATCTTGACACCCTAAAAATTATGTCCCAATCTGACTCTAATACTGAGATACATCAATACTTAGATAAGTTGAACTATTTCTCCAGCTATTATAGGTTGCCAGAAGATTTTGAATTCTTGCCACTCTTAGAACAAATCTGGAAAAAATCGCAAGAAAATGATGTGCGATTAAAAACTAGCGATTCTCAGAAGATTGTTGCTGCTTCTTTTAAAATTATTAGGAATGTTAGATATTGGGATTATGAAAAAATCATTAAACTTTGCATTGAAAAATATTCAGATGTCCTATTCCAGAAGCAATGTTTAGAAACGCTAAAAGATTTTGCAAAGTATGATCTGAACGTTGTCAACGTGATGGGTTATGCTCCTCAGAAAATTCTAATTGAGTACATCCCTAAATTGGATATTAACGATGCCATAGTTAAAGAAACTCTGATTTCTATTTGTAATTCTCTACTAAATAATACCATCGAAGGGAATACACAAAAAGAATTCAATACATTTACTTTTGTTATGGGTCCAATACCCATAAATGAGCATCTCAAAGAGATCAGGTCCGATGCAATAAAACTACTATTTAGATTGTTAGAGAATGAAACAGAAGTTAATCTCTCGGAAAAAATTATAGACGCATTATTCAATTCTGCTCGCCCGATACATACCGAAAAAACTACTGAAGAACATACCGCATTAATTCAATCAAATATTACTAGTATTCTATCGTTTCTCAATGAAAAATATGATAAATTAAAAAACTATTCAAAAATAAAAATTGAAAAAGAGCTTGACTTCTATAAGCGAAGGTATGGTTCGATAACTGAATTAGAAGTAATCAAAACGAAACTATCTGATGATGCTAGTTATGTCAAATATAAGACGTTTGTAGGGTATGATTTCGACTATGGGCACGACTACAAGCAAATAGAAGCGGAACGAAAAATTAGAATTGATGAGTACATTAAACAGATTACCATTACCAATCTAGAGGAATGGAAAAACTATTTGATAAATGATATATTAAAAGAAAGTCCGGCGGGCAGCAGAATCGGTTATCCCAATGTACATTATTTTTTGGGAGTGTTAGCAACTAAAAAACCAAATGAAGCTCAGAAACTTCTTAATGCCTCGGATTTATCTAAATTTAAGGTATCTTTATTGATTGGCTTGCTGGAAAGCAATAATAAAAACGAGATCAATGCGGATATTGAAAAGAAAATCGATAACGCTGATTCGTTAGCTGAAATTGCGTTAGCCTATTTTTCTATCAAAGAGATTGATGAAACGATTGTACGTAAACTCACAGCTAAAATTTTGCAAGTTGGGGACGTATTTACCTTACTAACCCTCTTACGAATGTTGTGTAAACACCACCCCACCAAAAACCTAAAACAGCTTATACTTACTGTAATCGATAAGTTAACTGAATTTTCATTTTATGAATGGCCTCAAGAAATTTCTTATTTATCCGAAAAACTCACTGGTGATTTGTCAATCCAAGAATACGAGATTATTCTCAAAAATTTAGTTCTAAAAGAGGATATTGATTATGACAGCGAATTTATTCTTTTGGCGTTAGCAAAAAAAGATCCTAAGCGTATTATTCAGTTATTCTATGATAGAACAAAAAAAGAGATAGCTGACAAAAAATTGAGTGGTGCCATACCATTTGAATTTCACTTGTTAGATGCGGAACTAAAAAAACACGCCCCAGTCGTAGTAAAAGAAGTCTTAAATTGGTTTAAAAATAACGATTGGAAATTTAATTGGGAAGCAAGTCACTTGTTAAGTCGTATATTCCCAAAAATCGAGGGAGAATTTCAAATTGAATTAATTGAATTGCTTCGGTCTAAAGATATGAATAATCTGGATGTTGTTCTTTGGATTTTAGATAAATACGAAGGTGGGCCTGATGTTTTAGAACTCGTTAAGGTGATCATTCAAAATTTCAATATAACTAGCAAATTAAGATCAGAATTGTTCAGGTTAGTTTCTAACACGGGCGTTGTTAGTGGCGAATACGGTTTTGTTAATGCATACCAAGATAAAATCGGAAGTATCAACGCATGGGTGTCTTCAACGGACAAGAACATATCTGAATTTGCCAAAGAGTATATAGAGTATCTTCAAAATAGGATAAAATTTGAAAATTTAAGGGTTGAACAGAGAGTAGATTTAATGAAAAATCAATTCGAGAGATCAAAATCTCTGTAATTTTTCCTAGGAAGCACTCGTCCGTCTCATTTCGTTCATTGCCTAAGTCATATCAGGCCAGCGTTTAAATCGATTTTCAGATTCTATTTTCTCTACTAATCCGCCCTAATTCTTAGGAATTCTTGCATTTCAGATAGAGCAGCCTTTATATAATTTGACCTCGATAATATCAATTGGTAACGAGGTAAAAATAGGGTGATGAACGGAGACCTGGTCTCGGGTTACTTCCCCTGCATCTCAATCTTCTTAGAATCCCTACTTTTCTTCGACGTGAGCGATGGTAGCATTTTACCTAATTGCAGTTTTAGTGCATTTAGGTCTGATTAGAGGACGCTACTAAGTCCGGTAGCTATGTTTGAAATGTCAATCATATGGTTGGTTTTCCAACCACATGGTTGGTTTATCAACCTTTATAAATACTTATGCACGATATTAGGTTATGCTAAATTCGGAATTCAGATTGTTGAATGCATTTTTGCAGAATCCTTCAAAAGAACTTTATGGGAGAGAAATTGAACGATTGACTGAAACCAACCACGAGAGAGCTATTGTTTATCTTGGCAAACTTACCGAGTCTAAAGTACTTTTTAGAGAGAAAAAAGGAAAGCAGATGTTCTACCGGCTTAATAAACAAAGCGATGTTGTCCAGAAAGCCCTTTCAGTAGCGGAAATGGAAAGAAGAATGGCATTCATTAAAAAAAATAAGGACGGATTTATACTATATGATCTGGTCTCACAGGTCATAAAAGAATTCAGGCCTGCAATATATTTTGTTATCTTATTCGGTTCAGTTGCACGTGGTCATGCAACCGAGGGCAGTGATATCGATGTTCTTTTCGTATTGCTTCAGAATGGAAAAACCGAATCAGGTATAAAAGAAATTATAAAGAAAAAGACCATAATAACTGGAAAAGAATTCTCGTTTCATCCAGTGACGCTTCCAGAATTGAAAGGAAGATGGTCTAAAGAACCCATTTACAAAAATATTTGGGATGAACGGATAGTCTTTTTCGGAGAGGAGAATTTCTGGAATTTTGTTTTGAAAGAAGGTGAACCGCATGGATAAATTAGATAAATGTTTTCAAGGCTTTGGTAGCATTCCTCCAAGATTGATAAAAAAGAAACCGGACATCAGCGTCGCAGAAGATCATTTAGAAAAAGCAAACCGCAATTTGTTCGCTGCAAAGCTTATGAATGACAACAAGTTCTTTGACTGGGCAATAACCTGTGGCTATTACGCTATGTATCATGCAACTATGGCTAGCCTTTGGCTAATAGGACTAGAAGCGAGATCTCACGAATGCGCCATCTCCGCGTTTGAGATATTTTATGTAAAAGAGCAGAAAGTTGGTAAAGAATATTTGGATTATCTGAAGAAAGCAAAAACCTTGAATAGAAAATATGCAGGTTCTTTGGAATATGCCAAGACCCAGAGGATTAAGGCATCTTATGGTTTAGGTGAAATAACCTCTCAAGAATCTTCAAAAGTTTTGAGTGACGCAAGGGAATTTGTAGCTACCGTTGGCCAGCTAGCGCTTGAGGCGAAGGGGTTAGGATAGGCTGATTCAAGGAAAAACTTGAGAAGTACGCGAAGGAACTGTGTTGATAGTCTCTCATTGGCAAGCGGTATGCCAATCAGTAGCGATCTCTTTCTGCGCTTCATCTAACGATATATCTCCGTCACAAACTTTTTTATGACAAGCATTCTCTATTTTGTCTTTTGGGTTAGGTATGGGTCCATATTCAGGCCATAAATTCTTTGGGTCTGTTGGATGCCCACCAAGCCCCAGTGGTATCAGATGGTCTTCTTCGTAATGGCTCATATTTATGTCTGAATAACCATAATCTCTTATACCCTGTTTTTTGAGGTTGTTCGTATAATATGTGGATGGCCTTATAGTTTTTGTAAATCCACTAGCGCAGATTGTTTGCTGGATATTCTCTTGCTTTACATTCGGATTTATCGCTCCGGGGGTGCAGCTTGAATCCGGCAAGCCATTGATAGAACGACAGTTAAGTGTCGAATAACAACCAAATAGGAAAATGCCAAGAAAGATAGCCAATAACCATTTCATCCTTTTGCACCTTGCCGGATATAATTATACAATGCATCATATACCGCAAACTGCCTTGCCATGTTCTCATGGTCGTTCTTACAGATAATCCTGAAGCCATGAGCTATTGCTCTTAGTCCTGCTGATTCTGGAGTTATGGTTATATCTTCCGGAACGTCTGCGCCATGCACTATTTTTGCAAGTTGCCCTATTGCATCATCCTTTATCCGATAATGCTCTACAAGAACTTCAAAGGTACATTTTCCGTCATCCGAATGATCGAATTGAGCTCCTTCAGCATCGAAAGAAATTGCATTCTCTTTTTTTGCGGCCGTAAGAACGTCTTTTGCTGGAACAAACAGGAATTCCGCATCTTTGTCTATAAATTTCTTTATGAGCCAGGGGCATGCGATCCTGTCAACTTTGGCCTTTTCTCTTGTAATCCATTTCATTTCATCACCTCATTTTCAATGCATAAAATATTACTCCAGTAAAACCTAAAATAGATGCAACATAAAATGGAAAGACCGGATTTATTGTCCAGAGCCAACCCCCTATTAATGACGCTGGAAATACTGCAAAACCTCTTATAAGATAGTACACCCCTATGACTCGTCCTCTTGCACTCTCCTGAGCAAGATCGACAATTAAGGCCTTCCGCGTTGGTTCTCCTATCTCCCTAAGACCACCGATAACAAAAGCAGCGGCCACTAAAAATAGACTCGACGCTGATACCAATGCAAGCGGATAAAGCGCAAAGAAGAAAAACGTAAGGAGAACAAACGGCTTACGATCCATCTTATCAGCCATTTTGGCGATGGGAATATAGAGAAGTATTGATGCGATCATCTGAATGCTTGTCAGCCAGCCAAACGCAAAAGCATCATAACGAAGGATATTCAGAATGTACAGCACGATAAAAACAGCAGGTATTCCTTCAGCCAGTCTGGCCAGGACATCAGATACCAGAAGCTTCTTGAGCTTCGGATCCATATTTTTCCAAATATCAATTACACTAGACTTTTCGTCCGAAACTGGAGCTTTTTCTTTGTAATATCGAAGAATAACGAAAAGGGAGACTAAAGCCAGAAGTATAGCTATAATCAGGCCTATTTTGAAACCAGCTAGCAGGCCCAGATAGGAAATGAGCAAACCTCCAATCAACGGTGCAACAACAACCGGAAGGCGTTTTATCAGAGCCTGAACACTGAAGCCGGTAGCCCTGCTAGTTTTAGGCAGATTATCCCCTACGATTGAGAAAATAGCCGGAAGAGTGAGACTGCTCCAAGCCATCACAAACAGCGTACCAAAAAGGAACCATTCCCAACTGGGACTAAAAAAATAAATAGCATACCCAATCGTGGCAAGTACTACGAAAAGAATTATCGATTTCTTTCTACCAAGCTTGTCTGCAAGCCATCCTCCAGGATACTGATAAACCGAGTCAAGGAAATTCTGAAGAGTACCATATAGGGCTATTATCCAAACACTGGCTCCAAGCATCTCAAGATATTTTGGAGCGAAGCCAGCCCAAATCCCTTCAGCCATACCAAGAACGAGAATTACTCCCAGTATGACGACAATATTTCGTTTTAACGCCAGCCATTCGCGTAAAAAATCGAGTAAGTTAAATTTTGTGCTTGAATTGGAATCTTTAGGCTTTTTGTTATCTGAAGGAGTATCCACGGTTTCACCTTAATAGTTAGGAATCGTGTTTTATTTTATTAAAGCCGCTGCCTGAGAAAATATTCATACCCCAAAAAGAAAATAACGGCCTCAATGCTCATGTTGATGTTCTTCATCATGATGATGCTCATGGACATGGTAGGTTTTACCGTGGTAATGGCCATGAGAATGTTTTTCGCTTATAATCAACCAAGTTCCAAATGCCATGAGCACAAACGCAGGCAGCAAACTCCAGTTGATATTCTCTTTCAATAATAAAATCGAAGCGATTGCACCGATAAACGGGGCGACACTGAAAAATGCACCTGTCCTTGCGGCTCCCCATCCTCTAAGTGCATATATGAAAAGAACAATACTCACCCCATAATTGAACGTACCTACAATCATGGCGTATAAAAGAGATACGTTCACAGTAAGGCCTGCTCCTAAATATATCCCCATTGCAATATTAATAACTCCTGCAAAAAAGCATTTGATTTTTGTGATTTCCAGAGGTTCAAGAGTAGTAATTTTATTTGTAAAATTGTTGTCAAGTCCCCAGAAAAAAACTGCTAAAAGAATGTAGGCTGGCCCAAGAAGAGAAAAAGTGCCATTCCCACTCCAGCTTAGTAACACTCCTGCGATAGTCATAGCTGCCAGTGCAACCCAAAACCTTTTACCAGTAAATTCTCGAAAAAATATGCTAGCCACGAGTGCGGTAGCCACACCCTCCAGATT
Source organism: Microcaldota archaeon (assembly GCA_016212505.1). GTDB lineage: Archaea > Micrarchaeota > Micrarchaeia > Anstonellales > Bilamarchaeaceae > Bilamarchaeum. The sequence goes on along the minus strand of JACRGB010000005.1, from coordinate 5,310 downwards.
CAACAGCAACGAAGCGGCAACTCCAGAAACCTGGCTCAAGCCTAGCATTAGCAATATTGGAGCAAGTATCCCACCGAAAATGACAACTCCTGCAAGCCAGGGGACGTCATTCTGATTCATGTTGGTTTTCTTTTCCTTTTTAACTCCGCCAAAAAAGCTGAAAATTGTTAATCCTATTGCTGCACCAAGATATAACAAACCAGCAAGGAGTACAGGTTGTACATTGGACAATAAAAGTTTTGCAAGTGGAATCCCAAGTCCATAAAGAACTGCTGATGCTAGCACGAAAAATAAGGGATGCTGCTGCTTCATGATATCACTTCGTAGGATATGTTTAAACCTTTAATGAATCTTATGTAAAGAGACGGCTACAAAAAGAGTTCTGCCAATACTGATGCCATATATAATCCAAGGAGAATCAACCCCTCTATTTTACCCATTTTTCCTTTGAGCAAAAATACGAATGATACGAGTGTGATTATTATGAGTGCTGGGGCAGTTACCAGTCCAAATTCTGTAGGCAGTAGTATCGGTTGTACCAGGGCAACAACCCCAAGTGTGAAAAACAGGGTGAATATATTGGAACCGATTGATTGTGAAATGGCCAATTCGTCAAAACCCTTTCTTGAAGCTTGAATTGCTACTATGAGATTCGGTAAACTCGGTCCCAATGCACCTATGGTTATCCCAAGCAGGGTGTCAGAAATACTAAACAAAGTTCCAAGTCCAATCAACCCTCTTGTGAATAGTTCTGACCCCACAAGCAACAAAATCCCGCCAATGATAAAAATAAGAAATCCATTTTTGACTGATGTGAAATCATGCATTTTTCCAAAAGCAATCAACGTTTTTGAGAGTGCTTCTACTTCTTTTTTCTTTTCCTTATTTGCAAGCTGTTTTTCTTGGGCGTATACATTGATCATGTAAGCTATAAATAATAATATAAATATCAGTCCGTCTCGTTGTGTGATTTCCAGATCTTCCAGTGCGATTAATGAAACGACCAGCGTTGCCACGAGCATGAATACGCCATCTCTAGTGACAACATGTTGGGGGATACGAATTGTTTTAAGAAAAACAGTTATGCCAAGCACAAGGCCAAGATTTACGATGATTGAACCAAGACTTACCCCGACACTGATCTGTTCATGGCCCTTAATTAATGCTGATAAAGCAACTAGCAGTTCAGGAAGACTAAGCATTATTGAAACAAATATCAGGCCTACTGCAATATTAGTTGTTCCAAGTTTGCCTGCCACTGTATTAGAAGAGTCAGTTACCCACTCGGATCCTTTAAGAAGCAGATACGTGCCGACTAATAGGAATGCAAGTTCAAATATCATTAATTATCTTAACTCATAGAGATTTAAAAGATATTACTGGGCCATCATCATCGTATCATAATTCGTTTCAGTTGCTTTGGTTTGTGCTATGTACATATTAACATAGGGAATTATCTTAGTCAATCACCTAAGTCGTGTCAGGCCAGCATTTATATAGAACAGTTGCCAGATCAACCTCGACAAAAAGGGCAAAAAACTGCTGAGCGTCCTTAGGTCTGGTCTGAGGTTTCTTCCCCTGCATTTAGGTTTTTTCCTTTTTCCAAAATAGACGGGTATTTATATTTCACCTCATTATTTTCAATATGCAGAGGCCTAAACTTTCCCCCATCTTATTCCTAATTGTGCTCTTTATCGCTTCTGTTTCTGCTTCTGATGCAATAATCGCATACCGATCGAACACTGGCGCTTGTGATGGCGTAGCCCTAAATTGCCCAAAGATCAGTTTTTGGAATTCCACCTCCAACGGGAGCTGGGGGCCTGAAATAGAGCTCCCAACTGCCAGTTCCCCTGTGCGCGAGGCCGTTGTAAAATACTCACCTTTAAATGACCGCATAGTTTTGGTTACCCTTAGTGATGATGGTAATTTGGACGCTTATGTATGCGCAAACAACTGCACTGACCCCAACGCCTGGAATGTTACTAATAATGTCGGCCAGGTCTGGAGTTCTGCTCCAGCAACCCACACCCGACGTTATGATTTTGATTTCCAGAGTGCCACCGGTACATTGGTATTAGTTTATGCTATTGAAAGTGCTGATGAAAGTCAGGACCTTGCCTATCGCGCTCTTCCGACAAATACCCTGAATTTTAGTGACACTACTGAACAATACATAAACGATACTGGACATGATACCGACATTGTCTATACCTGGGTAAGTATGGACCGAAATTCCTCTGCCTCAAGCAATGAACTTATCATGGCCGCAGTAGATAGCACTAATAGCGATGTAAATGCCTGGGTTTGGGATGGTAGCAGCTGGAATAACCAAACAGAAATATCATCAAGTTACTCGATGACTGGCGCAGAGGGCATGGCCGTTCGCTATGCCGCTGACGGAAGCAAGGGCATGGTGGTGGCTTCGGATACCACAACCACCCAAGATGACATAAACGCGAGCTACTGGGATGGCGCTTCCTGGAACAGTGCAGATGTCGGTTCGATGGCAACTATCCTTTCGAACGTGCAAATAATAACCTTAAAAGCGGATCCACAAAGCGATGATCTTCAGCTTGCAACCGTGACTGGCCTAAACGAGCTAAGCACTGCTTACTGGTCTGGCTCAGCCTGGAATGTTACAAAAAGTGTCGACAGTTTTATTGATTCGACCGGCCAAAGGGTATTTGATTTCGAATGGAACCAGACCGGCTCAACCGGAATATTGGTTTGGGATACTGACGGCGCTGGCTCGACTTTAAGTTATCAGGTTTGTAGCCCTGACTGCGGTACCACAACCAATACGGTTTCTACTTATGATGGGACTGGCGCATGGGTTGGGCTATACCGAAATCCAACCCTGACTGATAATGTAGGAATATTGGGCGGAAGGCTTAATGACAATTTTGATATCGGCTCGTTTTTATGGAACGGAACAAACATTTCCCAATATAGTAATGATTCTACAATAACTGCAGATACCACAGTTGCCACGTTTGAAGGGTTTACAATAGGGTTTGCCCCAGTCAGCTCCTGCAGGCTTATCCATATAAGCGGAAACTATAATGCAACTTCGAATATGGTTGGCGCTCCAATAAATGCAACCGAACTCGGCGGAGTTGCCGGGGTTCCTTCTTCGTGTATAAAAATAGCTGTTTCTAATGTTACTTTTGACTGCAATGGGTATAATATAACTAACGACTTATCTGGCACTACGTATGGGATCCTCTTAAATGGTTCATCAACCAACATCAGCGTCAAGAATTGCCCCCTTATTTCCAACTATACCACGGGCATTTATGTATACCAGACCAATGCGAGCGTGTTTGATAATAATACCATGAGCAACAATTCGATCGGCATTTCGCTTACGGATTCCTATCAAAACAACATAACCAATACCCTTGCCGCTTTTAGCCTCAATTACGGTTTCTCCTTAAGCGGGGGTTCAAATAACCTCCTGCAGAATAATAATGCAACCAACACTAGCAGTTATGGCTTTTTAGCAGCAAGTTCATCAACTGATAACCTCTTCCTAAACAACACCGCAATAAACAGTACCTCCTATGGCTTCTATGTGCAATCTACTGCCAATAATAATAATTTAACAAATGACAGCGCTTATGATGGTGCGGACAACGGTTTCTACATAACTTCTAACTCCAATATTTTCAATAACGTTACTGCCATAAATAATACTGGCTCTGGATTTTATTTTGCTGGCTCTAGTTATAATTTAATAGAAAACAGCACCTCCTACCTAAACCAACAGTATGGGTTCTTCTTTAACCAAGATACATACCTTAACGCAACAAATAATACTGCCTACCTAAACACCCAGGACGGGTTTTACGTTTATGCTTCCAGCTACAATATCCTCAATAACAATACTGCCCATAGCAATACCCAAAAGGGTTTAAAGCTTTCGGATGTCAATGGAAACAGCAATAACTTCACAAATAATATCGCTTACAATAACACTGATGGCTTCTATTTAGATGGTTTTAGCAATGGGGCTAATATATACGGGAAAATCTGGAATAACTTAATCTTCAATAATACCAATGCCGGAATCACCCTGGTTTCACAAACCGACACTGATTTTCAAAACAATAGTATCTATAACAATACCCTCTACGGTATTTACTGCTCGATCCAAAATTGCGGCTACAATAACTTCACGAATAATAATATTACCGATAATCTGGATTCAGGAGTTTATTTCGCTGCACGGGCAAGCTACAACAATTTTACAAATAATAATATCTCAAACAATACAAATTATGGTGTCTATGTGGCAGATGGCGATTACAACAACTTTACAAACAACTATATTTCAAGAACTGGAACCGGGCTGTATCTTCTAACTACTTCAGATGGCAGCCAGTTATTCAATAACTCCATCTATAGCAATTCGTTTGGCCTTTCTCTTAAGGACTCAAATGATTCTTTGATTACCAATGACCATTATTTCAATAACTCTTACGATTTTGTGATTAACAATACCGGAGTTGACGATCTCGCCCTCAACCTCTCCACAGTTATTTTTGATAACCCCTACGGCGATTTAACAAACTATACTAATTTATCATTAAGCGATTTAGTTTCAGCCGGCTCATCGTATTCTATCAACTGGACCTCCGGGCCGGGTTCTTTGCCTGACCCTCGCATATCTTTTAATGATAAATATTTGAGCATTGTAAACTATTCCACTACGGTGTCGATAGACTCCCTCAACTTTACCTGGGCTGATTCAGAATCTGCAAGCTATACTGAGGCACAGTTTGAATTATGGGATTATGGGGGCGGGTGGAACCTCCGGAACTACTCCCCAAATACTGGATCCAACTCCCTTTCCCTTTCGAATGTGAATTCTTTCGGGGATTTTGCACTCTTTCAACTTAATGACACAGAAGTTCCTGTAGTTACCTTAAACTTCCCTTCTAATCTGACCAATACGAGCAATACCAGTCTAAGCCTTAATTTCACTGCAACAGATAATGCCGCAACAACTCTTAGTTGCGCTTTGTATCTTGATGGCTCTGTTAATGCCACTAACTCATCAGTTTCGAATAATACCCTGACTAATTTCACTATATCTGGTCTTGCAGAAGGCACTCACCAGTGGTTCGTAAGTTGTAATGATAGTTCGACTAACAATGGCAATAGTTCTACAAACAATTTCACCATTGATTCAACTGCCCCAACAGTTACCTTATCATCCCCGGCAAATAATACAAACAGTTCATCAGCATCTCAGTCCTTCACATTCACTGCAGTAGACAATTTATCAGCATCAATGAACTGCTCCTT